>RGDC01000121.1 GCA_009918005.1 Actinomycetota bacterium | reverse complement strand
ACTGAATAATGAGTGAAGGCGGCTGGATTCATGATCACCGGCAGATTGATTTTTGCAGCCTCGTGCAACCAACCAATCAACGTGGCTTCATCATTGGTCTGACGAAAGTCAACCTCAAATTGGTGCTCGTTAGCCGCTTCTTGGCATAGTGCCTCTATGTCGGCAAGCGTTAAATTGCCGTAAAGCTCTGGTTCTCTGGTTCCTAATTGATCAAGATTTGGCCCATTAAGAATCATGACTTTACGCATGGTCATCAGCCTGCCCTAGTTTTCCATGCGCAGCAACGAGCAACGCCGCATCTGGCCCTTCAAGAATTGCCGGCTTTCCAACCTGCTCAAGCACTATGAAGCGAAGTTGTGATCCTCGACTCTTCTTATCAATTCGCATTGCATCGTGCAATGCATCAAATGTTCCCTGCTGGTAGCTAACCGGTAGTCCGACCCCACTCAGAATCCGGTGATGACGTTCCACAGTTTCAGGATCAAGCTTTCCAGCCAGCTGGGAAAGATGGGCCACGAACATCATTCCAACACTTACGGCATTGCCGTGTCGCCAAGAATAGTTTTCGATGCGCTCTACAGCGTGACCAAAGGTATGCCCGTAGTTCAGGATTTCTCGACCAGTTGCCGTACCTAAAGTTTCCCGTAAGTCATTGCCTACAACATCCGCCTTAACTTGGATAGCACGTGAGATGACCTCAGTTGCATGTTCCCAATTTGGACTTTGAGCAGCTACAACATCATTCTCAATCAAAGTGAGGATCTTTTCATCTCTTATAAACCCACACTTAATGATTTCAGCTAGGCCACCAATGTAGTCTTCGCGCGACTGGGTGCTTAGAAAATTCAAATCACAAATTACTGCAATTGGCGAAAATATCGCACCTACAAGATTTTTGCCCTCGCTAGTGTTTATCCCGGTCTTACCACCGACGGCTGCGTCAACCATCGCAAGCAATGTTGTCGGCACGTGGATTACTTTGATTCCTCGAAGCCAAGTAGCGGCAACAAACCCTGCAAGATCAGTTGTGGCACCGCCGCCAAGAGAAATGATTATGTCGTTACGAGTAAATCCGGCTTTACCAAGTGCCATCCAACAGAATTCGAGCACTGAAGCAGACTTAGCATTTTCAGCATCGGGAATTTCTATGGAAATTGATTCAATTGCAGAGAGTTTTTGTCGCAACAGACCCGCTGTCGTTTGCATTGATTGTGGGTGAATGACCGCGATGCGAGAAGCCCCAACAATGTGGTTCGAAATTTCGGACAATAGGTCTCGACCTACAAAAACTTGGTAATCATGTTCCGCATGTACTTGGATAGTTTTCATAGGGAATCAATCTTCTTGAGCTCAGTCACTATCTCAGTCACAACTTCCGATGGAATCAACTTAGAAGTATCAACTCCTATTGCCGCCACTTCTTTGTACCAAGGTTCGCGAGCTGCCATTAGATCAGCTAACTGACCTCGGACGTTACCTAAAAGAAGTGGACGATTTCGATTCATACCAACGCGGTCCACAGCTTGTGCTAAGCCCGCTACCAACCAAACAGCCGTTGAACTCTTAACTTTGGCTCGAGTTTCATCGTTACCAAGTGATCCACCACCCAATGCCAGCACTGCGTTGTCGGAATCAAGTAACTCAACGATCACATCATGTTCAATCTCACGGAATGCTGGTTCGCCATCCTGCGTAAATATGTCTGACACACTCTTTCCGGCACGTGATTCAATAACTTGATCGCTGTCAAAAAATTCGCGCCCAAGTTCTTTGGCTAAAAGTTTTCCTACGGTAGTTTTTCCAGCGCCAGGGACGCCAACTAAAACTATGGTCGACATCATCAAATCCTAAGGTTCGATTTGAATGCTTCGATGTTTCGCGCGGTTTCGGAAACGTGATCGCCACCAAACTTTTCAAGCAATGCTTCTGCAAGCACTAACGCAACCATGGCTTCGGCAACGACTCCAGATGCCGGTACTGCGCAGGCATCGCTACGCTGTGAAATCGCGGTCGCAGGCTCTCCGGTGTTCACATCGATGGTAGAAAGTGCGCGTGGCACAGTTGAGATAGGTTTCATTGCCGCACGAACTCGGATTGCATCACCAGTGCTCATGCCACCTTCGGTGCCACCGCTTCGCGCGGTTTCGCGATGAATTTCTCCCGCTTCGCGATAGATCTCGTCATGCGCCATGGAGCCACGGCGTCGAGCCGTTTCAAACCCGTCACCAACTTCTACTCCCTTAATGGCTTGAATTCCCATCAGAGCAGCAGCTAATTTGCTGTCCAATCGTCGATCCCAGTGCACATGGGAACCTAGTCCCACTGGCACTCCATGCGCAACAACTTCAACTACGCCACCTAAGGTGTCACCGTCAGATTGGGCTGCCGAAATTTCTGCTTGCATAGCCGCACTCGCTTTGGCAGAAAAACATCTGACGGGATCCTGATCAATCTTATCCAGGTCTGAAAAATTTGGTATGACGTCAGAATCAGTTGCAACTGCTCCAATGCTGACAACGTGACTCATCACCGTAATGCCTGCCGCCTGGTGCAAGAACTTCTTAGCGACTTCGCCTAGTGCAACTCGTGCTGCAGTCTCGCGAGCGCTGGCTCGTTCCAAAATCGGACGCGCATCAGTATGGGAGTACTTTTGCATTCCTGCCAAGTCAGCATGTCCTGGTCTAGGACGAGTGAGTGGTGCGTTTCTAGCGATACTTTCAAGATCTTGTGCGGAGACTGGATCCACAGACATCACATCTTGCCATTTTGGCCATTCTGAATTCGCAATAGTGATTGCAACTGGACCACCTTGCGTCAGACCATGGCGAATTCCACCAGTAATGGTTACCGCGTCTTGTTCAAATTTCATTCGGGCGCCTCGGCCAAAGCCAAGTCTGCGTCTAGCTAAAGCTGCGTCAATGTCCGAGGTTTGTACTTCTATACCGGCTGGCAAGCCTTCAATAATCGCTGAAAGTGCAGGACCGTGAGATTCTCCAGCAGTTAACCAGCGCAACATGACTCTAGTCTTTCACCTTTTAGGCCATAACACCGAATTGAAGGCCTAGATCGTGCTCAATCCCCTGGCCAATAGTTCGACGTTCAAAGCCTCACGCATTTGAACTATCGGTGCTTGTTGGCCCGTCATCAAAGCCACTTGATGGCCTGCTTGATGTAACAACATAGTTAGCCCAGAGACTATCGAGCCACCAGTAACAGCCCAGGAAGCTGCCAACTGTGAAGGCCAAGGGTTATAAACGACATCAAGTAGAAGCCCGCTGGGTGAGAAAACTTCGCGTGCGC
>RGDC01000013.1 GCA_009918005.1 Actinomycetota bacterium | reverse complement strand
ATGCAGGGTATTCAAAGGTGCCTTCGCGCAAAGCACCGAATTTCGCGATAAAACTCATGGCCCTATTTGATCGCGAAGCAAAAGGCATGGTGCCGCAGTTAGGAATCAGGATTTCGTATGACAATCAAGCGACCTACGATATTCTCAAGTGGGAACCAACTCCCCTAGATACAACTTTTGTAGAAATGGCAAAGTCAATATCAAAGTAGGAAGTAGACATCAATGAACTCTGATGCGGGCTATCTCGAGTGGCGTTCCGTATGCCCCATCGCATCGGGGCTTGATGTGCTCGGTGATAAGTGGTCACTAGTTATTGTCCGCGATCTATTTGAGCACGGCACACGTACCTACTCTGAATTTGGCGAGTCACCTGAAGGGATATCTACCAACATCTTGGCTGCAAGATTGAAGTGGCTCTCTTCGATTGGCATTATCGAGCATGTGGAACCTGATCGTGCTTCTCGCAACAATGCCTACCAACTGACATCCAGTGGACTGGCTCTGCGTCCGGTACTCAAAGAAATGCATCCTGAAATCGTCAACATTCTCTAGGCCCGGTCAGATCTCAAGGCCGTTGCAAATCAAGTGCTCCGTGGGTCGTCGGTTCGAGCCCGACCCGCCCCACCGCTAAAGAATTTTTAATTCGTTTCGAGCCCGTTGACGGCAACGTTGACAGCAACCGTCTCAAACAGGCACACCAAAGAAATTTCTAGGCTTGAGTCATCTGACTTGAACGAGAACGAATTCGTTGCCTATGAAAACTTTGGCGCCTTCAGGCGGAATTTGATTTTGGCAGACTGGCTTTTTATTTGAGTCAGCTGGTTTATTGCCCGTGCTAGCAGATCCTCCTGGCGGTGGTGGCTTATCAGAAGAGCCTGCTGAACTCGGCTTATCAGAAGCTCCGCCAACATTCTTGTCAATCAAGAGAAAGATTGCGGAGTACGAAGATAGGCATGAAGTTTCATAATATGCATCTGAAGCAACATCTGTCACAAGTAGCCAAGAACTCAGGAATTCCATTCCATGCCTTGCAACGACAATTGAATTTTCCGGTAGTTCAACAGTCTTAGCAAACTCTTTGAAATCTGAATATCGAGACTCACTTAGTACTGGAGGTGTTGGTCCACGCAAACTTAGGGTCGCACTCGCAAGCAGAGTAATTACAGCCAATGCCCCGATCAGAGTTCTTTGCAACACGGTCGAAGATTTAGCAAAAATGATAATTCCTGAAACAACCAGGGGAACAAAAGCTAGCGCTGCCAATCGGTTGAACCAGGCAATGCCAATTATCGGTGATGACAAAACAAAGGTTACAATTAGTGAAGACCAAACTACAGAAGCCTCACTGATGCTGAAGCTAGACCGAAGTTTCCAAGCAAATACGCCAAGCATAATAGAGCCAAGCTGGCAAAGGATTATGGTGGAAGCAATAACTGGATTTGCATAACCATAAAGTATCGCTTGCCAAGCGGGTAGTTTAAAAATTTCTACTGGATTTAGAATAAATGTAGTCAATGTAGTGAAGCGACTAGGAACTACAAGTGCAAGCATTAGCGCCACAAGAAGGCTACTCACGATCACTAAGCCGATAGTCAACGGCCTGATCTTTACTTGCTGTTGGCGAATTCGCACTAACAACCAAAAACTTAGAATCATTAAGGCCAGCAATAAAGTGCCAAAGTGTGTAAACGAAATTGCCAAGATAGTGGTACCGGCCATTACATAGCGCGATCGTGCGCCTCGTTCATCCCATGAAAGCAAAATCCAGGATAGAAGGAAAACTGCAGGTATAGCTGCTTCATTTTTTATGAAATCGCCTGTGAAGAAAAACAGTTGCACTGGATTAAGCAAGACAAAGACAATGCTAACTGCGGGAAGTAATGGAATTGGGTACCTGCGTGCGATTAAGTAAATAGGAAATGCTGAGAGGGCGGGCAGGATTGCGTCAGAAATTCGGACAGCACTAGGTATGTCATTTAGCAGCCAGGCGATACCAGCTTGCACATAGAAGACCAACGGTAGATCAGAGAATGCAAGTGATGAATTCTCTAATAGGGACCTTACTTGGACCCAGTAGTAAGCCCCATCAAGGCCCGGCAAAAGTGAATTCAAAGTTAGTGAAAACTTATAGAAAACTGAGATTAAAACAACGGAGGCAGACGCTGAAAAAGGTAGCGATTTTGTAAACAGATGTCGGCTTGGCATAAAACTCCCGAGTAAATAGGCCTAATTTTGACCATAGCAGTTTGGGTTTGAAACTCTTGATAAACCGTACTTATAACGCGTGGTGGTCTCAAATAGAACTAAGTCAATATTTGGCGGGACAAAACACGTACAAAACACGTACAACATACTCAGATATCAAACGACACAAACCGACATGAAACTACATCAAAGCCTTGCAATAACTACATAAACCGACATCAAAGGATATGGACCTACACGCCTAGGCCGTCCTCATAATCCGTGGGTCGTCGGTTCGAGCCCGACCCGCCCCACCAAGTTCAGGCAGTGTCTAAATACTCTTCTAGAGCCTGACGGATAACAGCAGAAGTTGTTTGCCCTTGCCGTTTAGCTTCCTTAACAAGAGCTTTCTTCAATTTTTCAGGAACCCTGGCCTTTATTTCAGGAGAAACTTTAGACGGTCCAGTTAAAGATGGACGACCAACGGCTTGTGCAAGCACTTCTTCTACTATTTTTTCTGCACGTTTGCTGGTGATCCGCGTACCTTGGCTATCGCGAATTACTTCCCTATCTAAATCGATGTCTTTGCCCAAGACATATTGAGATTTAGCCATTAGCTCCTCCTTCTAAAGTTCCTTGGCATCACATGAATTACCAGAATATGTTCCACTAGCTTTACTGCCACTATCTCAAGTTCCAAACCACGATCGTCTTGTCCAATCCAGAGAAGTTTTTGATCCTCACCGTAAATTGATAGAAATGTGACTGGTTCATTATTCTCTAGGACAAAAAGGACATGAGCTTTGCCAATGCGATGCTTGCGCGCCGACTTAGCGAAACGGACTTCCTTTTCAAACATATTATGCGCCACACAAATAATGGTCAAGAACTGAATGAAAGTTTCTTCTGGTTGCTAAAGGCATTCGCAAACATTACATTTTTAGGGCCACTAGGAACCTGAATTATCCACACCATCCATTGGTTGTCGGTTCGAGCCCGACCCGCCCCACTTCACGGCTCTCATGAAACAGACCCAACCTTGTCGCTAATCTGGATTATTGTCGCCCACGATTCCATGGCGGTATCGAGGAGGAAGTGTGTCGGCTGAGCAGTTCTTGTTGCTTGCCACAGGAGTGCACCTCGGCTTCCAAGCAGTTGTCACAATCGTGGTCTACCCAGGATTGGCGAATCTAGCGCCCGAAGATTGGGAGCGTGGGCATGCAGTTCACACCCATCGCATGATCATCGTTGTTATCCCGGTGTATGCCGTCTTAGTTCTAGCCCTTGGTTGGGCACTTGTAACCGTTAGTTTCTCTCCAGCGCTAATCGTCACTACCGGAGCACTATTAGTTGTTGGAGTAATCACGGCTCTGGTGGCAGCACCCGTCCATCATCGGTTGTCTACTGTTGGACCAACTCAGAAACTCATTCGCAACCTTCGGCGCGCAGACACTTTTCGACTGATCGGTGCGACTGTCGCTTGCGGGGCAGCGCTCTTCGTCTAGGGCAACGGGCTTGCAGACGCGGACCAAGTCAGCTCGCCAATAGAGTGAAGGTATGAGCGATCAAGCTACTTGTGAATTACTGTCCGAAGATCTTCGATCAAAGGTTTGGCGCTGGTCCTTTGAGTCTGGCCAAGAAACCGGAATGCATGTCCATGGGTATGACTACATTGCGATTCCAATATCTGGCGGTGACTTCACTGCGACCTTGGATACCGGCGAAGTTTTAGAATTCACCCAAATTGCAGGAACCCCATATCAACGTCTCGCTGGAGTCCATCACAATGTTCGTTTTATTGGTGAAGGCAAGGCATCCTTTGTTGAAGTGGAGTTCTTAAAACAATAATGAAATTAATGGGGTTACTTAAGGCATCTCATTTTGGACCGACCCTGCTCGTCGTCACTATTACATATGTACTATCACTCACTCAGTTTTCAGCCAGTGATTCTTTGTTTATTGCCTTTGCCATTCTCCTGGGGCAATTTTTCGTTGGCTGGAGTAATGACCTCGTAGATTTCCCACGAGACAAGGCCGCCATGCGGGTAACGAAGCCACTCGTGGCTGGCACCATAACCGAAAAGACCTTAAGAATTTCAATTGGTTTTGTATTACTAAGTGCGTTGACCATTTCTCTATTAAGTCCATTGGGGATTAGTGGAAGTTCAATCCACTTTCTTGGTCTCCTAAGCGCCACTGCTTACAACTTGAAGCTGAAATCTACGATACTTTCAGTGCTGCCCTATGTTGTTTCGTTCGGAGCACTCCCATGGGCAATTTACGTAGCAGCCGGAACTACTCCACCAACGTGGCTTGTTTTAGCTTTCGTTCTTTTCACTTCGGCATTTCACTTCCTAAACGTTCTCAAAGACATGGATACGGACATTGAGCAAGAGGTAATGGGTCTGCCACAGGTCCTTGGAAGAAACAAAAGCATTGCAATGGCAGCGCTTCTGGGAGTGCTCGGCATCGTGGATGTAGCGCTAGCGAATTTGCGGATCTAACTTCATCTATGTCTGCCGACTGTCTTGCTCCTCGGAGTTTCCTCACCTGCAGAAAAGCTCTGCATAGCCAATCCAATAACTACCAAAATCAGTCCGACTGCGCCGTTTAGCGTAACCGCCTCACCCAGAACAACAACACCAAGGACTGCAGCAGTAACTGGGTCAGCCAGCATCATGGTGGAAGCAACGCCTGGACTAATTCCCCGTAGACCTAACATCTGAATGCCATTGGCAATACCCATAGTTACGGCGCCTAGGTAGACGGCTAGCAAAATCGTTTGCGTTGTCCACTCCATCTGCAGCAAGTCACTTCGCACAACAAAGAACAGTCCAATTGATCCAAGCAAGAAAGCCATACCTGGAAGCTGCGTTGAATGTCCCCCTGCACGAACCTCAATCTTTGCCGCATTTATATATGCGCCAATTCCGGAGCCTGCAATTACTGCAAAGATTAATCCGGTTGCATCATTGGTTTGAAGTTCTCCGAGTGAGGCGATTACCAAACCTGAAATTGCAATAACTGTTGAAATGTACCAAATTTTGCTTGGACGTTCGCGCAAGAAAATCCAACCTACTATTCCTGCCGATACTGGAATGCAGCCAACTGTAATCAGCGCTGCAGTTGCTACTCCAGTTCGATCAACCGAGGCAAAGAAAAAGACTTGGTACGAAGCCGAGCTTGCGCCCATAATCCAAACACCTGGACGAGTAATCAGTCTAGGTAGCTGACTGAGTTTTCCTCCTAAAAACGGAGCAAGGATAAGTAGTGTGATTGCGCCAATGAATAGGCGCACAAATCCGATTACTGGCGAAGGAGTGTTTATGGCATAAATTGCAGCAACTGTGCCTGCGGTTCCGGCCAAACCGTTTCCCAAGAGCGAAAGGCCGACCGATCGACCTGCATGCTTGTTTGTTTTGGAGTCAGACATTTTGACACTTAACTGCGTCACTGCTGATCATTACCAAAGCCTAATGCAGGGGTATTGAAACCCAGTTGTAACACCGCGGTTACAAGCAAATCGCTAGCATTAAGGCATGGAACTTGAATTAGCCCGTGAAGTAGCAGAAAAATTCTTTAACAAGTCCGGCAGCATCAAAGTGCTTGCCGGTGAGCGAAATCCGAACTTTTTAGTAACCACTGCAGCTGGAAAATTTGTGCTCAAAATTCATAGTGGTGAAGAAGTTTCCCAGATTCACATCCAGCAGACTGCTCTTGCCTCACTTGAGCAACTTGTTAAGTTCCAAACTCCAGTAACTATTCCTGCAGTTTCCGGGGAGCTTTTGGTGGATATCGGAGAAGGTAAGTTTGCGCGAATGCTTACTTGGATTGATGGCGAATTGTGGTCACAATCCAAAGACTTAGGGCAAAACAATAAAGCCCAGCTTGGCAGATTGATTGCTTCCGTTGATTCCCAGCTTGCCAATGTGGATTGCACAGATTACCGAGCCACTTTGGATCAACCTTTTGGGTGGAATGCACTGCTGGCAAAAGAATTAGTTGCTGACATTGGACTAATCCAAGACCTAGAACTACGCAAACAGGTTTCCATAGTTTTTGATCGGATTACCAATCGGACGCTGGCAAAAGTATTGGCACTACCCCACCAATTGATTCATAACGATGCCAACGACAACAATGTAGTTGTAGCCAATGGATCTGTTTCTGGATTAATTGATTTTGGTGACTTGATTTATGCTCCACGGGTATGCGGATTAGCGGTTGGCTGCGCGTATCAACTTGATGCTAACGATCCAGTTGCCAGTATTTATGCAATCGTGCGTGGTTACCACGAAGTCTCAGCTCTATCCCCTGCCGAACTTGAAGTTTTGTTTGATTTGATCTGTTTGCGAGTGACAACCAGTGTTGTTATGGCTCACAAGCAATTGGCTGCAGATCCCGACAATGAATACTTGTCAATCTCACAAGATTTCTTCCGTACCTTGTTACCAGCTTTGACTTCAGTATCTGATCGATTGTCACATTATCGATTGCGAAATGCATGTGGTTACGACGCTCATCCAGATAGTCGTCATGTTCGCCAATGGCTAGCAACAACTGATGCCAAGATTTCCGATGTCGTCATGCCACCGTTTGCAGATGCGAAAAAGATTTGGTTGGACTGGTCTGGTGAGAACAAAAATATTGCTCGCTCTTGGGAAGCTATTGAAGCTGAAATGCACGCAGCTGGCGCAGATGTTGCAATTGGTCATTACTGCGAAGATCGAAACGTTTACGAATCAGACTTCTTTGTTGATGAAGGTAAAGAATCTCGCACCGTGCACTTGGCCGTTGACTTGTTTGCTCCTGCGGGAACTCCGGTTTATGCCGCCCTTGATGGCAAAGTTTTCTTGTTCCATGACAACACTGCGCATCTAGACAATGGCCCAATGATTGTGCTGGAACACCAGACAGATCAAGGCGTTAAGTTCCATACCCTTTATGCGCATCTGTCTCGTGAATCTCTAGAAGGACTTTCCGTTGGTAAGGAAATAAAGTCCGGCCAGCAAATTGCCACTATGGGAACTGAAGAAGTTAATGTTGGCTGGCCGCCACACACCCATTTCCAGATCATTATGGATTTATGCGACATGGCTCATGACATTTGGGGCGTAGCTGCAATCAGTGAGCTACCGGTTTGGCGCAGTATGTGCCCGAATCCAAACTTGATTCTAAGAATTCCTGAGGGCACCGATGTCCATGCTCACATGAAAACCGAAACTTTGGCGCAAGAGCGTGAAGTTGTTTTATCCCGTGCACTTAGCCTGAATTTCCAAAAGCACCTTGAAATTGTCAGCGGTAAGGGTGCTTATCTCTATGACCGCGCTGGCGGCAAGTATCTGGACTTAGTTAACAACGTCGCTCACCTTGGCCACAGCCATCCCCGCGTGGTTGCTGCTGCGCACAAGCAAATGCTTACGCTCAACACAAATACTCGCTATTACAACCAAAACGCTATTGAATACGCCCGGGCTCTTGCCGGAACTCTGCCAGATCCATTGAGTGTTGTGTTCTTTGTTAACAGCGGTAGCGAAGCAAATGACTTAGCGCTGCGATTAGCCAGAACACATACCAAAGCCAACGGCATGATGGTTTTGGAGCACGCATATCACGGACACATCACCAGCATTATCGACATCAGCCCATACAAGTTCAATGGTCCTGGCGGCGAAGGCTGTCCGGAGCATGTTCGAGTCGCGCCAATTCCAGATGCATATAAAGGTATCCATCGCGGCGAAGGCTGTGGCGACAAATACGCTGCTGACTTTGCCAGCACTATGAAAACTTTAGATCAACCGCTTTGTGCCTTTATCTCGGAATCAATCGTCAGCTCAGGCGGGCAAGTGCCTCTTGCACCAGGTTTCCTGAAGCAAGCTTTTGCTACAACTCGAGCTGCTGGTGGGCTTTGCATTTCCGATGAAGTGCAAATTGGCATGGGTCGCATGGGTAGCACTTTCTGGGGCTTTGAATTGCACGATGTAGTTCCTGACATCGTGACAATTGGTAAGCCACTTGGCAGTGGACATCCCTTAGCTGCAGTAGTTACTACTCCAGAAATTGCTAACTCCTTTATCACTGGCATGGAGTATTTCAATACCTTCGGTGGTAATCCAGTGTCTGCTGCGATTGGTCAGACTGTGCTCGATGTAATTCCTGATGGATGGCGTGCGCGAACTTAGTAAATCGATCGAATGTATCGGCGATGTTCGTGGAAGTGGTTTGTTTATCGGTGTGGAATTTGTAACAGATCGCGCTTCGCAATCTCCTGGCACCCAAATAACTAAAGACTTGATTGAGTTCGCTCGGGAAAACGGAGTGTTCTTATCAAGTGATGGACCAGGCGATAACGTACTGAAGATTAAGCCACCAATGATTATTGGTAAGTCAGAAGTTGATCAGTTCCTAGATGTTTTGAAACGTGGCTTAAAACGCTGACAGAACTACTTCTTGGAAGTGAAGCTAAATGCAGCAAGTGCCAAAACAACTGCGCCGGCTCCGGCTCCGTAATACATAACTTCGCTAGGTGATTTTGCATCAACTAGAACACCAACGAAGATTACTGCGATAATTGCAACTACGACACCAATTAGCTTTGCCTTCAAGTCATCGAGCGTGTTGATCTCTAGCCAGTCTGGAACTTGTTCCCAAAAGAATGGCATCCACCGAAGTCAGAATTGCAACCACGGTATCTTTCAGTGGCTCTTTCTTGACAACCACGTGTATCGCAGAGCGAACAATCTCAATAGAACCCAAGATCATCAGCACAATTGCGCCAATGATCGATGCTGCCGAAGGAATAATTACGGCATAACGGGAAATCTCAAAGAGTCTGCGCATTCCACAAGTCTACAATCGGACAAAACCAAGTGCCTTGCTTGCCAAAAGTCTGCAACTAAAGGCTTTTTGCCCATGCACCTGAGTGTGGGTCGTGGTACGTTTAGAGGCAACAAGCCATTGTTTTCGGGAGGAATCACATGTCTGAAGAGACAACTCAAGCCGCAGAAGCTATTCGCTCAATTTGGCAAGGAAATCCTGAAACCATGGCTGAACTAGATGACGAGTGCAACCCAAATAAGGTCTGTCGCAACATGAAAGATGTCACTTACGAAGGTTTTGGCGATGAAGGCACTGATGTAGCAACCTCATGGAAAGCTAAATTGGCTCGTGAAGGTAAATTGGCTACTGGCGGAACCATTGCCGATTTGGTATTTGGCAACAAAAACTAAGTACCTGGAGATCTCGGATAAATCATGAGTAACGCTCGCCCATTTGCCGATTTAACCGTTGAAAAGCTGACCGATGACTTGCGCGAGCTTGGTTATATTGCTGATCGCGGGCTTGCTACCTCAATTCTGATTTCCCTAAAACTTGGTAAGCCACTTCTGCTTGAAGGCGAAGTTGGAGTTGGCAAAACTGAACTAGCCAAGACATTGGCGATTATGTTCCAGCGCGAACTTATCCGTTTGCAATGCTACGAAGGCATTGACACCAACCACGCACTTTACGAATGGGACTATGCCCGCCAGATGCTTCACATCCGGTCACTAACCAGCGCCGAACTTAGCAATAATGCTGATGAGCAACTGTTCAGTCCAAAGTTCTTACTTGAGCGCCCACTACTAAAGGCAGTTCGCGCTGGCGATGCTTGCGTATTACTAATTGATGAAGTTGACCGCGCTGATGACGAGTTCGAAGCCTTCTTACTTGAATTGCTCTCGGACTTCCAGGTCACAATCCCAGAAGTAGGCACCATAGCTGCGATCTCTCGTCCGATCGTGATACTGACTTCTAACCGAACCCGTGAACTGCATGACGCCCTTAAGCGCCGCTGCCTTTACACCTGGATTGGTTTCCCAGACGCAGAGCGCGAAATTGAAATTGTTCGGGCCCGCGTACCTGGAATTAGCGAACGCCTTGCTACTCAGGTGGTTGGCGCAGTGAATCAACTTCGTCAGATGGAACTTGAAAAAGTGCCAGGTGTGGCTGAAACCATTGACTGGGTTGAATCCTTGGACGCCGTTGGTGCCAGCGACTTGAATGAAAAGAGTGCTGCTGACACTCTTGGTGCTGTAATCAAGGATCGGGATGATCTGGACTACACCATGAAGAACTTAAATGACATCGTCCCAAGCTCCTGAGTTAACTGGCTTTGACGAACTCTTTATAGAGTTTGCCCAAGACCTTCGCTTTCATGGCCTGGTCATTGGATCAGATGATGTAATCACCTATCTATCGGCGATTTCAGTTCTGGATGCCAGTGACATCATGGATGTTTACTGGAGTGGGCGAATTGCTTTAGTCCGAAAAAAAGATAACATCCCGCTTTATAACAAAAGATTCCAAGCTTTCTTCTTAGACATTGGTGAAACCGAACCTGATGCCCGCAAGGTCAAACTAAAGTCTTCCGCTAATGCTGGCGCGACACTTGAAGTGCCAAACGTAGAGCAAGGTCTGCCTGGCGAAGTAATTGAAGATGAAACCCGCTTGGGTTACATGGCTTCAGCTGCTGACATTTCTCGCCACAAGGCTTTTGCAGATTGTTCAGACGAAGAAATCAATCGATTCCGTAAATTGATATCAATGCTGAAAGTTTCTCCCCCAAAACGTCGTACCTACCGAACCCAAACCACGCCAAAGGGCAAGGTCCTAGACATGCGCCGGATGGCTCGCGAAACTATGCGTTCGCTTGGCGAACCTAAAGATTTGATGTACATCAAGCGCAAAGAAAAACTTCGCTCTATTGTTTTTATCCTTGACGTGTCTGGATCCATGGCAGATTACTCCCGCAACATGTTGCAGCTTGCTTACTCAGCCAGACGTGCAAATACCAAAGTTGAAGTCTTTTGCTTTGGTACTCGCCTAACCAGAATCACCAAGTCAATCGATAAGCGCACTCCAGATGAGGCCATGCGCCTGGCTGGCGAGTCAGTACTGGACTGGGACGGTGGCACCCGGATTGGTGATGCAATTGCAGCTTTTGTTAAGGAATCTCGTCGCTCTCGGCTTGGCCGTGGCGCAATTGTTGTGATCTGTTCGGATGGTCTAGACCAAGGTGAGCCCCAGGCATTAGATAAGGCCATGCAGACTCTGTCTCGACTTGCGCACAAGGTCATTTGGGTGAACCCTCATAAGGGTGACAACGAGGATTACAAGCCAAACACCATTGGCATGATGATCGCAGATCCATACATCGACCGGATCTTCTCGGGACATAACTACAAAAGTATTGAAGAATTTGCTAGAGAACTATCAAGGATGGGATAACGGGTATGAAGTTCAGTGTTTCATTAGTGGCTCACGGTGATCGCGAGATGACTCTGGAAGAAATCGTAGAACTTGCTGACGCAGTTGCTCCGTTAAGTGGCATTGCTTCTGGCATGGGAACTACTTCCTATGGCGCACAGATTATGGTCGAATCTGATAACTCAGCAGATGCTGTACTTGAAGGTCGCAAACTTTTCGAAGCCGCAGTAGCCAAGACTTCACTACCTAAATGGGAAGTCACCGATGCTGACACCATGAGCGAAGATGAAGACTTTGCAGATTTGGATCTAATCCCCGAATGATTCGATTAGGCAGCTTGGCTGGATACCCGTTTGAAGGACCACGAGTTCTTTCAGGCTGGACAGCGCCTGCTGTTCCTGCGGTTTACGTGATTTTGTCTCGTAATGATATTGAAGGTAAGCCACAGGATTACTCAGTAATCTTTGTTGGACATTCTGATGATCTGTCCACGGTTGGATTCCCATTCAAACACCGCCGCGCCCCTAATTGGATAGAGCGTGCAGGATCCAAATACAACCTGCACGTTGCCTACTTTGATATTCCAGGTGGACTTGCCTCGCATCGCCAGCAGATTTGTGAAGAGCTAATGGCGATTTATGACCCAAGCTGCAATGAAGAAAAGTTTGAGAAGACTTGGAAAGACGAGTGGATCGGCGAGTATTCAACTCCAGTGACTGAACCGCTAACAACTGATCGAGATCCAAATACGACACATTGACTTTGACAACAAAAAGAGCCGCAGTTTCCTGCGGCTCTTTTTGTTTAGGTTTCTTTATTTAGATGTCTACGCCTACGCCATGCATCTGACGGGAGCGACGAACACCCATAGCAGGCTTATTGACTGAGTCAACGTGAGCCTCTGGAACATAGGTAGCGCCTGTAACGATGCCTTCAGCCATTCCGTAAAGAAGTGGCAAAGCACCGGCAACGATTCCACCAGTCTGGTTGATCTGAGTTAGTCCGCTGTGAATTACTTCAGCGTCCTTCTTGATCTCCCAAACTAGGTCGGCTGCTTCTTCAAGTGTGCCAGCAACTTTTGTAAGTTGACGACCCACGATGAATAGGTAAACCGCAAGACCTGCAATTAAAGCAGTTACATCAATAACTGACCAAAGGGCTAGTGTGCTCATGAACGTACCTTTTCTAGTACCCGGCCTAGGAACAAGTGATGTTCTAGACCTTCATTTAATACGGCATCTACACCAGCGGCAGTTTCGCCGATTAGTGCAGTGTGTGCTGTGTTGGCCTTGGCAGCTGCCAAAGTTGCCTTGATGGCTGCAACTCGCTTATCGATAGTGCGAACTAGCAATACCAAGATTGTTAGTAGTAGTGCTACTGCAACCACTACAACAATGCCAAGGATGTTTGCCACAGTCCACAATGTCTCTACTGTGCTATCCATTTTCAGCCTCCTAGCTTTGTGCGGCCACGATTCAGACCAGCAACGATGTTTGTCGCTGACTCAATTGTGATGCGGAGTTTTCTTAGGCCTGCGGTGTTTTTCTCTGCAGCCTGCAGACCGGTGTTAATGCGCTTTGCTTGTCCACCGATGCGGCCAGCCAAAAGCAAAATCGGTACAACGAGTGCGACAACGACTAGTACTACGACTAGACCGATGACATAACCAAGTAGCCAACCTGTGTGACCACCGAAGAAATCTGTCATGACTACCCCTAAATCGATTCTGCGAAGTTACGCACTGGAGCCAAGTTCGCATTGACTGAGTCAACGGTGCTTGTAACGGTTGATGTCTGTGCCACGATGACTGCCACGCCACCATCTAGTGCGTCAAGAGTCTTGACTACTGAACGAAGGTGAAGAATTACTCGGATTAATCCAAGTGCAGCTGCAGCGATAATCACTGTGAAAATGATTAGCGATACTACAAATACGGTTTCCATTTAGATTCCCCTATCCCAGTAACTTCGCGACGGATCCGGCGTAACGAACTGCTCCGTTTGCTACTTCTTTAATGGTCTCGTCAGTTGTTTCCAACAAACTAGGAGTAGTTCCAAGTTCACCAATTAGTGCAACGCCACCAGCCAGTGCATCATCTGCAGCTCCACGGATACGTTCTAATGCACTTAGTACTACGTTAAGCAACCAAACCAAAACTGGAATGATTACAACAACTAGGACGATGTTGAAAATTGCCCAAATACTCATCTCTGTACCCCTTTACCGACGTGCCACTGGCTTGTAAGGAAGGAAGAAGCGGGCTAGAACGCGACCGGTAGCACGCTTGAATGCGTTGATACCAATCGAAAGACCGCTGGCTGCCTTAGCGCCACCAACTGAGTTTGGATCCAAGCCCTTAGAGATTGCATCCATGCGAGCTTCCATGTTTACAGTTGCGGTGTTAACCAGAACTGCAGTTACGTCAGCAACTAGGCCACGACCATAGTTAGCAGCCGCACCAGAGATGGTTAGGTCCATCGAAAGATCAACCTTAGTTCCGCCTGGAATCTGATTCAAGGATGCGGTTAGAAGAACCGAAGCAGCGCCGCGACCCTTCTTATCCGCACCTGAAGCGTCAAGAACCAAGATGCGCTTTGCGTTATCGCGGCTCTTAACTTCAGCAACACCATCGAATTCCAACTTAACTGGACCAGCAGAAACTACTACTCCACCTTCGTACTTGTCCTTGGTTACTTCCTTGGACAAGTTTGCACCTGGAATCGATGCCGCTACCTGTGGAATGTCATCAAAGAACTTCCACACTGCGTCAATTGGTTGCTTCACCTCAAATGATTGTGAGATCAGCATGATGCCTCCTTTAGGCCCGAGTTTGCATTAACTGTTTTCACGATTAGTCGCCCATCTTTACAGGTGGCATACCGCTGATGTCTTTACCGGTTGTTAGTGCTTCGTAGACGCGGTTTGGCATCATTGGCATGTCGATGTTACGAACGCCTAGGTGACCAAGTGCATCTACAACTGCGTTAACAAACGCTGCAGGTCCCGCTACTGTGGCACATTCGCCAACGCCCTTGGCACCAATTGGGTGGTGCGGGCAAGGTGTAACGACTTCGTGCAATTCAAAGCCTGGAGTTTCCCAAGCAGTCGGCAACAAGTAGTCCATGTAGTTGGAACCGATGCAGTTACCTTCTTCATCGTAAGTCTGGTACTGCATGCTTGCCATTGCGTAAGCCTCAGTTAGGCCACCCATGATTTGTCCTTCGACAACCATTGGGTTGATACGAACGCCACAGTCATCGACTGCTACAACCTTTAGAACATCCCAAACGCCAGTTTCTGCATCTACTTCAACCTTTACGAAGTAGGCAGCGAACGGCCAAGTTAGGTTCGGTGGATCGTAGTAAGCGTTGTTCTCCAGACCTGGTTCCATACCATCTGGCATGTTGCTGTAGGCAGCAAGTGCACAGTCCTGAATTGTTACGCCACGTTCTTTATTTGAGCGAACGTAGAAGCGACCCAACTCCCACTCGATGTCTTCTTCCGAGACCTCT
Organism: Actinomycetota bacterium; assembly: GCA_009918005.1. Classification (GTDB taxonomy): domain Bacteria; phylum Actinomycetota; class Actinomycetes; order S36-B12; family UBA5976; genus UBA5976. The sequence continues at coordinate 7,499 of RGDC01000013.1, read as the reverse complement.
AGTAAGTGTGCTGCAATCTTGCGTGCCTTGGCACGAATCTTGCGAGCAACCATGGCGACTGCAGCGCCGGCAACCGGGGTACTACGCGATGCGTAAGTTCCCATACCAAATGGTGCAGTGTCAGTATCGCCTTCTTCGACGGTTACGTCATCAGCTGGAATACCTAGTTCGTGAGCAACAATCTGTGCCCAGGTTGTTTGGTGTCCCTGACCTTGGTTCATCGCGCCAGTACGCAAGATTGCCTTACCGGTCATGTGAACGCGAAGTTCAGCGGAGTCAAACATCTTGATACCCAAGATGTCGTATTCACGACTGTTGCCTGCGCCCAAAGGCTCAGTCATTGTCGAAATACCAATACCTAGCAACTTGCCACGGGAACGAGCTTCAGCTTGTTCAGCCTTGTAAGTGTCGTAGCCAATTGCCTTCATACCTATATCAAGGCACTTACCGTACTGACCCGAGTCGGTTAGGAAACCGAAGGCAGTGCGGTAAGGGAACATGTCGTCCTTAACCAAGTTGATGCGACGGAACTCTGCTTGGTCCATTCCAAGATCGTTAGCTGCAGCGTGAACCATGCGCTCTTGGAAGAACATTGCTTCGGTTACTCGGAATGAGCAACGGTAAGCAACGCCACCGGGTGCTTTGTTGGTGTAGTAACCAACCGATTCAAGGTGAGCAGCCGGCAAGTCGTATGCAGCAAATGCTGAGTGCATCAGACCAATCTTGAACTTTGAAGGCTGAGCATCTGCGTAGAATGCGCCGTGATCTGAGATCGTCTTCATGCGCATGCCCAGCATCTTGCCGTCCTTGCGAAGCGCCATTTCACCTTGAAGATAAACGTCGCGACCAAAGCCAGTTGAGATCAAGTTTCCGGTCTTATCTTCAATCCACTTGACCGGACGTTCGGTCAAAATCGAAGCCAAAATCGAAACTACGTAACCTGGGTAAATTGGCACCTTGTTACCAAAGCCGCCACCCAAGTCAGGCGAGACGATGCGAATCATGTGTTCTGGAAGTTCCGCAACCATGGCCACGGCAGCACGCACAATGTGCGGAGCCTGTGAAGTCATGTAAACGGTTAGCTTGCCAGTTGCACGATTGAAATCTGCAATCGAACCACAAGTTTCCATTGGAGATGGATGTGAACGTGGGTAGTGCAATTCCATCTTGGAAATAACATCTGCTTCAGCGAATGCCTTATCAGTTGCTGCCTTGTCGCCGATTTCCCAATCGAAAACTTTGTTTCCTGGCTGGTTTTCCTTGTCATCGCGAATTACTTCGGATCCAGCTTCCATAGCCTGGAATGGATTAACGATTACTGGAAGTTGCTCATACTCAACAACGATTGCCTGGCAAGCATCTTTTGCGATGTATGGATCGTCAGCAATAACTGCTGCTACTTCTTGACCCTGGAAGCGGACCTTGTCCGTAGCAAGTACTGCCTGAGTGTCGTAAGACAGTGTTGGCATCCAAGCAAGGTTACGAGCTGCCATCATTTCACCGGTTAGAACTAAGCGAACGCCCGGGATTTCGTATGCCTTGCTGACGTCGATTGACTTGATGCGAGCGTGAGCTACTGGACTGCGAAGCAATTCCATGTGAAGCATGCCTGGCAACACGATGTCATCGACATAGTTACCCTTACCGCGGATGAAGCGATTGTCTTCGACACGACGACGGCTTGCGCCAAGTCCGCCAATTTTAATTTCATCTAATGCCATGACTAAATCCCCTACCTATTTTGCTTCCGCGCGCATTTTTTCTGCGGCCCATAGAACTGACTTAACGATGTTTTGGTAGCCCGTGCAGCGGCAAAGGTTGCCGGAAAGTGCCCAGCGAACTTCATCCTCTGTTGGATTGTCGTTCTTATCTAGAAGTGCCTTAGCTGCAAGCATCATTCCTGGAGTACAGAAACCACAGTGCAAACCGTGCTCTTCTTTGAAGCCTTCTTGAATTGGGTGAAGTTCGCTTGCTGATGCAAGGCCTTCAACGGTTTCAAGGCTGTGACCATCAGCTTGCACGGCAAGCATGGTGCAGGACTTGATTGGACGACCATCAAACAAGATGGTGCAGGCACCACAGTTTGAAGTGTCGCAACCAGTATGGGTACCAGTTAGCTTTAGGCCCTGGCGCAACAAGTGCGCAAGTAACAAACGTGGTTCAACATCAACTGTGCGATCGTCGCCGTTAACTTTGATTGTTACGCGTCGAGTTGGAACACCTTCTCCGGGTGCTGCCTGTACTTCGTCATAAAGACTTGTCATTGTTATGCCGCTTTCTGTGATGAGTTTAGAAGTCCTAGAAGGATTCGCTCTACGAATGTCTTTACGATCTGACGCTTGTAGTCTGCTGATCCACGGTGATCTGTGCGAGGTTCTGCTGCCGCGGCCACTGCTGCTGCAACGGATGCAATGTTCTCCGCAGTTAGTTTCTTGCCGATTAGAGCGGAAGCCTCTGCGTTCGCGTTGATTGTGCGACCGCCAACACCAGCAAGTGCGATACCAGCATCAGCCACAGTGTCGCCAACCATGTCTAGCGAAACCGCAACTGATGCAGTTGCGAAGTCACCAACACGACGCTCTAGTTTCAGGTAGTTTCCAACACGCACACCCTTTGGTGCCGGGATAACTGCTTCAACTGCAATTTCGTTGAATGCAAGTGTGTTTTGGAATGGACCAATAACAAAGTCGGCGATTGGAATGTCGCGCTTACCCTTTGGACCCTGGGCAACAATGTGGCCACCCAATGCAGTCATTGTGGCGGCCCAGTCTCCTTGTGGATCTGCGTGACAAACAGAGCCAACGAAAGTTCCACGGGTGCGCACAATTGGATCAGCAACGAGTGGAGCTGCTGCTGCAATTGTTGGGACAGCCTTTGCAACTGCGTCATCTGCTTCAAGATCTTCGTGTCGACACAATGCGCCAATCCGAATCGATCCATCTTTTTCAACGCGGTGGTAACGCAAGCCTTCGATGCCGTTGATATCAACGATCATTTCTGGGGCTGCGAAGCGCAAGCGCATCATCGGCACCAAACTTTGGCCACCTGCTAATACCTTTGCTTCACCAGCATGCGCGTCAAGAAGAGCTACAGCTTCTTCAACTGTCTTTGGTGATTCATATCCAAAGCGGGAGGGATACATTTGTTTCCTTTCGGTGACTTGAGTTAAGTCAGAGAGTTTTAAAGTTTAAGAATTTACTTGTTGTCGCGAACGGCTACAGGCATGTCGCTTGCATCAGGATCAGGGCGCACATCTTGGTGTGGTGGCCATGGACCTTGCACTGGCTGGCTGGCAACTTTTAAGAACTCAGTGATCTGTGGCCAGGCCCAGATTGTTGGGCTCTTGCCGGTCTTTGGCGCATTTTCGATCAATGCATAAAAACGCGGATTGCCGCGTTCCTGACCTGTGGATTCAATTGCCATTTCTGGGCTCCCCTATTCATTCCAATGAAGGTTTGGGCTTGAACTTAACACCCTCAATGGTGACTCGCAATAGGAAAAGGGAAATAGTTATGTGTCGATATCTTCGGAAAATCTCACCATTTGGGAGGCGCAGGGATATCGCTAGTTTTTCTTTAATTCAGCAATGGCCTGGGCTAGAACTGAGATCGCAATCTCGACTGGTGAAGAGGCAGATATATCAACGCCTGCTGGCCCAAACACCCGCGAAAGGTCAGTTACATCTTGATAAGCCAGCCAGTCGGCTCGATCCTGCTGCATCTTCATGGATCCCAGGGCTCCAATATATCCCGCTGCTCCTTCTAGGGCTGCCCCTAAGTTGCGGCTAGACATTTCAACTTCGTGACCCATGATGATTGCTGCATCAAGTGGTGAAAGTGAGGCAAGCAGGCCAATTGCCAAGTCGTTACGCATTACTACTGACACATTCCAACCCAGAGTTGAACCCAAGTCTGCAATTGCGTCAGCTATTGGGCCTTGGCCAGCAACAACTAGTCGAGTTACCGGGAATAGTACGGAAATGACTCGATCTGGATGGATTTCATAAGCGGTAGCGCCTTTTGCGAATAATTCCGCAGTTTGGGCATCGGCCGTGCCAATTGAAGACTCATCAAAAACATCAACTCGAGTTACTTCGTCCTGATCTAAATGGGCAACGATTGCGATAGGTACTCGGTCGATCATGGCTGGCCAAGTATCAGGGTCGAAATGATCTGCTGGGACAACTAAGAATTGTGCGTTTGTTCCAGTTGGGATTCCCGAGATAGTGGCTTCGAACTCATTTACCTGAATGTTAAGCAACCGTCCGGTTGGAAGTTTGCGGTTCGAGTGATCTGACATCGCACCGTCGAAAGCCCCATCGAAGATTTTTCCGATGCGGCCGCCGCCAGGAGTGAGTGCCAAAGCGTGCACACCATTGTTGGGCGAAACTAGCCACGCGATTTCAGCGCGGGTCTTAGAACGAACGCAAGCATTAACACTTAGGGCGATGTCATACATGGTGAAAGTATAGGTGTCCTATGGACGATGCGGCATGATCGCATCAACTGGGATGTGACCAAAGCGTCCCTTTTGGTAATCCTCCATTGCCTGCATCACTTCTTCTTTAGTGCTCATCACAAACGGTCCATACTGGAAAACCTGTTCGCGAAGTGCAATTCCACCGATTAGGAAAATGTCGAGACCATCGTGGCGAGATTCTTGAACTTGATTCGCCTGGATAGAGATGTAATCACCGTTAACCAAAACTGCCATCTGGCCAGTTTGGATTGGATGGTTTGCTGGTCCAACAGTTCCGGCGCCATTCAATACGTATGCAAGTGCATTAAAGTCACTGCGCCACGGAATATCAGCTCGTGCCCCAGGCGCAATTGTTACGTGAGTAATTGTGATTGGTGTGTGAGATATGCCAGGACCGGAATGATCTTCGATCTGGCCAGCGAGAACTCGGATCAATGCGCCACCATCTTGCGTGGTAACCATTGCAGAGTCTTGACCTTGCAAGTCTTGATATGCCGGTTGAATCCGCTTCTTCTCCTTTGGCAAGTTAATCCAAAGCTGCACACCGTGGAATGTGCCACCGGACATAACTAAATCTTCTGGTGGAGTTTCAATGTGCAGAATGCCATCGCCAGCAGTCATGTACTGAGTGCCACCTTCTTTAATGGTGCCGCCGCCGCCATGGGAATCTTGATGCAGGAAGCGACCGTCCATTAAGTATGTGAAAGTTTCAAAGCCGCGATGTGGATGCCAAGGGGTTCCCTTTGGTTCACCTGGCAAATATTCAACTTCACCCATCTGATCCATGTGAATAAATGGATCTAGATCAGCGTTAGGAATGCCTGCAAAAGCGCGCCGAACTGGGAAGCCTTCGCCTTCGTATGCCTGCGGAGCATTAGTAATCATCTTTACTGAACGAGGTTGCGCGCCAGGGGCAACAAATACTCTGGGCAAAGTTAAAGTGTCTGCAGTTACTGCTGGCATTACGGCCTCCTACGGCTTAGTTGAATGTTCAACTACATCTAGTCTAAGTGTGAGTTTGAGTAAACGCAACCGTTTAGACCAGAAACCTCATAACCTAAAGGGCAGAGCCAGCTATAGGAGTCCGACGTGGAGCCAATTGTTCGCAAGTTATCCGAAGGTGAATGGGCAGGTTGGCCAGAGGATCAGGTTGCTGCTCGCGGCAAGGTGTCTTGGAAAGCTCTGCAAGGTGTCAATGATGACGAAGATACCGACATGGTTTTGGGTGTGGCTCGGGTTTTCAAAGATGAATCACTTGAGGCACATCGCCACCTGCAGCCAGAGACTTACTACGTGCTAAGTGGCAAAGGCAAAGTAACCATTGAACACGTGGAATACGACGTCGAAGCTGACACCATGGTTTTCATCCCAGGAGACGCGCTACATCAGATCAATAATTATGACGACGAGCCGCTACGAATTCTTTACTTATTTGCTACGCCACATTTCAGTGACGTAATTTACAAATTTTAAATCAAGTTAGGCTGCGTAGTCTGGCTGACTGCGATCAAGCATTCGCTTTAACGCTGCAAAGTGCAGATCAATTCTGCTGTACCCATCAAGATGTGTTGAATCTTTGAATTGCTCAACTGTCATGTCAACGATGTCTTTTGGTACTTCGCGAATCATCTGACCAGTTGATTGCGCCAAAACCTGAACTTCCGCAGTGCGCTCAAAGAAATACAAGTGATGGAAAGCTTCAGCAACCGTTGAACCAGTTGTGACAATGCCATGGTTGCGAAGTAACAGGATTGACTTTTCCCCTAGCGCTCGTGTCATGCGCTCGCCTTCGGAACGATCAAGGGCTAGTCCGTTGTAATCACAGTCATAGAACACATCATCGCGGTAGCCAAGCGCATTCTGGCTAGCCATAACAAGGTCTGGTTCATCCAACATTGCTAGCGCAGTTGCATATGGCATGTGCGTGTGTAGAACAGCGCGAAGTTTGCGAGCACTACCGTGCATTGGCGCGTGAATAAAGAATGCAGTCTCTTCAACCAGACCGCTACCTTCATAAACTGTGCCATCTAAGTCCACAATCATGAAGTCGCTGGCCTGAATTTCTGACCAGTGCAAGCCAAACGGCGCTAAGAAAAATCGGTCTTCGTAACCAGGAACTAACAGCGTGAAGTGGTTATCGATTCCTTCATGAAAGCCATAAAAGACTGCCAAGCGATGGGCCGCCGCTAAATCAATGCGCGCCTGGCGAATTGGATCTGGATCAACGCGCAGCATTTCATCTGGTGAAGTTAGTGACATGATTTAACCCTTCTTGTCCGTAACGTTTAGCGCCATAAGTGACATGATTTCGTAAGCCAAAGTTGCAGCAGCCAGAGATGTGATTTCGGCATGGTCATAAGCCGGAGCCACTTCAACAATATCCGCGCCAATCATTTGTTCTCTTGGCATTCCACGAACAAGGTTTAGCAATTCGCGCGATGTGAACCCGCCCATTTCAGGGGTTCCAGTTCCTGGGGCAAACGCTGGATCAAGTACGTCAATGTCTATAGATAGGTACATCGGGCTATCCCCTACGCGCTTGCGGGCAAGGCCGATAACTTCTTCCACGCCCATGCGATCAAAATCAGCGGCGCGCACGGTCGAGAATCCAAAGTTCTTGTCATTGATCAAGTCTTGCTGATCATAAAGTGGCCCGCGAATACCAACGTGAAGTGACTTGTCTTCGATTAGCAAGCCTTCTTCGAATGCCCGGCGCATGAAAGTTCCATGCGTGCGGTCAGCACCGAAGTAGCTATCCCAAGTGTCAAGGTGGGAATCGAAGTGAATCATGGCAATTGGCCCATGCACCTTAACTAACGCGCGAAGCAAACCAAGTGTGACAGTGTGATCGCCACCAAGAGTTACCAGCTTGCGACTATCACTTACTAATTCACTTGCGCCATCATCGATTTGCTTAAGTGCACTATCGATGTCGAATGGGTTACAAGGGATGTCACCTGCATCGACTGCTTGAATCGTGCGGAACGGTGCAACTTGTAAATCTGGATGATACGCCGGAC
>RGDC01000120.1 GCA_009918005.1 Actinomycetota bacterium | reverse complement strand
CGTCAACGAAGGAATAACCGATGAAGAGTTACCGCCATTAACCGGTGGTGTAGTTGGTTACTTGGGCTATGACATAGTTCGACGCCTTGAGAAGCTGCCAAATGACACAGAAGATGTGCTCGAGTTGCCAGAGCTGGCAATGCTAGTTGCTCCTGACTTGGCAGTTTTGGATCACAAAGACGGAACTGTCACATTGATTGCAAATGCAATTAACTATGACAACTCTGATGAACGTGTTGACGAGGCTTGGCTTGATGCGAAGCAAAGACTAGACGCCATGGAACTAGCTCTAGGTGTTCAAGCACCTTCAAGTGCCTCCAGTTTTGATCGCAGTGCGAAAGCAGAATTTACCCGAGAGACTACGAGTCTTCAGTATCAAGAGTCTGTGAAGATCGCGCAAGAGCGCATCCGTGCCGGTGACGCATTTCAAATTGTGCTGAGCCAGAGATTTGCAACAAAGTGCGATGCGTCTGCGCTAGATGTCTATCGAGTTTTGCGCGCTACTAATCCAAGTCCGTACATGTTTTTGTTTAGAATTCCAGAGTTAACCGGCCCTGGGAATGAGCTTGGCACCAAGGTTGCCTTCGACGTAGTTGGATCAAGTCCCGAAGCCCTGGTAACCCTACGAAATGGCGAAGCTATGCTTCATCCGATTGCTGGCACCAGACCTCGAGGTGACACACCACAAATCGATGATTTAAATGCCACAGAGTTGTTAGCCGACAAGAAAGAACGCGCAGAACACTTAATGCTCGTTGATCTAGGGCGAAATGATTTGGGTCGTGTTTGTCTGCCCGGGACCGTTGAAGTTACTGACTTCATGAGCATCGAAAAGTACAGTCACGTAATGCACATTGTGTCTACCGTGATTGGAAAAATTGATCCTGAAGTAAGTGCCTTCGATTTGGTTGCGGCAACTTTTCCTGCAGGAACACTTTCGGGTGCACCAAAGCCAATGGCGATGACAATTATTGAGGAGCTAGAAAAATCCAAGCGTGGTGTTTACGGCGGTTGCGTTGGGTACTTTGATTTTGCGGGCAACATAGATACCGCAATTGCGATTCGATCAACCGTAATTAAAAATTCAATTGCGTATGTTCAAGCGGGTGCTGGGGTTGTGGCTGACTCTGTGCCTGAAAGTGAAGATGCGGAATGTCAGGCGAAAGCGATGGCAGTCCTAAATGCGGTTGCGGTTGCCAATTCTTTGGTTAGCAATCAAGTATGAAGTTGAATTTGCGCAAGTTGACATTGCGAAACGTGATTTCGCTCGAACTTATCTGCTCGATAATTGTTCTCATCGCAGTAAGTAGATCATGGGTAAGTGCAACATATTCTGAAACTGGATTTCCTTCGGTCAGCTTGAGTTTGAGCGCTAACCAATTGAATCCTTCACTTAGTGGAATGGCACTTGCTGCCATTGCCTCAGCGCTGGGTGCAATTGCGACTCGGGGAGTCTTTCGACGAATCGTCGGCGCTGTAATAGTTTGCTTAGGATCTGGGATTGTCTTAAGCACAACTAACTTAATGAATAACCTGGATCAATTTGTGGGCATTAAGTTTGAGCAAGCCATCGGGCGTCAAGTCTCTGGCTGGGCTACCGAAGTATCGCACTTTAACTTGCTTGTTTTACCAGCCGGGTTAATCATTGCGATCTGCGGAATTGTAATCGCGGTGAAATCATTTGATACTTCTATGTCGAAACGTTATGAGCGAAATTCATCACTGGAGACCGAGCTAACTCCTTGGCAAGCCTTGGATAAAGGAATAGACCCAACAATCCTGGGCCATACTGACCAGCAGTTAGACTAAGCAAAGCATCATTTAAAGGAGCAGTTATGTCAGACACACATGCAGATCACGGTCACACAGTCGCGGCATGGACAGCTGTCGGCATTGCCATGATCGCATTCTTGGTTGGTTGCATAGGTGTAGTTATTGCATCTCCAATGGTGTTCTGGATCGGAATAGCGTTACTGCCAGTTGCCGGTATTGCAGGTAAGGTCTTGGCTCTTATGGGTTACGGCAAGCAAAAGCACTAAGCGACTTTTGAGACATCAAATAAATCGGACATAGTTTCGGCCCTAGGTGCCGCTAATCCATAAGAAAGGCACATCATGACTTCTGTTCTGGATTCAATCATCCAGGGAGTTAAAGAAGATCTTGAAGTGCGAAAATCTCTAGTTTCAATTTCTGAGTTGAAAGCACTTGTTGACCAAGTTCCACATGCATTGCCAGCGGCTGACTTGCTACAGAAGAATTCATTCAGCGTCATTAGTGAAGTAAAGCGCGCAAGTCCGAGCAAAGGGCACTTGTCGGATATTCCAGATCCGGCATTGCTGGCACTTGAGTACCAAACTGGCGGTGCGCAAGTGATTAGCGTACTTACCGAAGAACGTAAATTTAGTGGCAGCCTTAATGACCTTGATGCAGTTAGACGCAAAGTTTCAATTCCAATTCTTCGAAAAGATTTCATGGTTGATGAATATCAAATCTGGGAAGCTCGGGCCCACGGCGCAGATGTGATTTTGCTAATCGTTGCTGGCTTATCTAACAACCAGCTTTCCGAACTGAACGATCTAGCAATCGAACTTGGCATGTCGGTATTGGTCGAAATTCATGACGAGCCTGAGCTTGCACGGGCTTTGGCAATAAATCCAAAACTTCTAGGAGTAAATGCCCGCAACCTCAAGACTCTGGATGTCAGCTTGGATGTTTGCCACACCCTGATTCCACAAATCCCAGATCACGTTTTAGCAATAGCCGAATCTGGCATTTCGAGCACTGATCAAGTGGAAGCCTTAGTTTTAAGTGGCGCAAGGGCAGTATTAGTGGGAGAAGCCTTGGTCACAGGTGGTACTCCAGCCAAAACTGTCGCAGAATGGACTCAGGCGGGAATTCGGGCCCGCGAAAAATTCTTACTGAATCGTTCTTAGGACTGGCAAAAATGACAGCAAATGATGTTGTATCAGTGCCAGATCTGCGCGGACATTTCGGCAAATTTGGTGGCAGATTTGTCCCTGAAGCTTTGATGGCAGCCCTTGATGAACTTGATGAAGCATTTCGCAAAGCGATGGTTGATCCAGGCTTTTTAAAGCAGCTTAGAGAACTACAGATCAATTACACAGGTCGCCCAAGCCCAATCACTGAGGCAAAAAGATTTTCTGAACATGCTGGTGGTGCAACAATCCTGCTTAAGCGCGAGGACTTGAATCATACTGGTTCACACAAAATCAATAATGTTCTTGGTCAAGGCCTGCTGACTCAGCGAATGGGTAAGACTCGCGTGATTGCGGAAACTGG
>RGDC01000119.1 GCA_009918005.1 Actinomycetota bacterium | reverse complement strand
TGACTTGATCGCTGCCTTCTTAGCTCGGCTGACAATGTTTTCGATCATGGCACCGGAACTAAAGTCCTTGAAGTAGAGAATCTCTTTATCGCCATTGGCGTAGGTCACTTCAAGAAATTCGTTATTTGGAGTGGTGGCATACATTTCCTCGACTACACGCTGAATCATTGCCGTTGCCGTTGCTTGCGCATCATTGCCATACTCAGCTAAATCAACTTGGCTTAATGGAAGTTCAGTTGTTAAATACTTCGCAAAAATATCAATGGCAGCTTGAGCATCGGGGCGCTCAATCTTGATTTTTACATCCAAGCGTCCTGGTCGAAGAATCGCAGGATCGATCATGTCTTCCCGGTTAGATGCACCGATTACGATTACATTTTCTAAGCTTTCAACGCCATCAATCTCACTAAGTAGCTGGGGCACGATGGTATTCTCAACGTCACTTGATACACCGCTGCCACGAGTACGAAACAAGGAATCCATCTCATCGAAGAAGACAATAACGGGAGTACCTTCACTTGCCTTTTCTCTGGCGCGCTGAAAAATGATCCGGATTTGGCGTTCAGTCTCACCAACAAACTTGTTGAGAAGTTCGGGACCCTTAATGTTTAGGAAATAGCTCCGTCCTTCACCAACACCTGAAATCTCGGATACTTTTTTGGCGAGTGAATTAGCCACCGCTTTAGCGATCAGAGTCTTGCCACATCCTGGTGGACCGTACAGCAAGATTCCTTTAGGGGGCTTCAGAGAATATTCTTTGAAAAGCTCGGGGTGTAAGAACGGCAATTCCACTGCGTCCTTAATTGTGCTGATTTGGTCACTAAGCCCACCAATGTCTTCGTAATTGATGTCTGGAACTTCTTCAAGCACTAGATCTTCAACTTCGGACTTCGCGATTCGCTCGAATGCGTATCCAGCTTTCATGTCTGCCAGCAGGCTGTCACCAGAGCGAAGTGGGACATCGCGAAGTGGCGCTGCTAAATGAATGACTCGCTCTTCATCGCTTCGCCCAGTTACTATCGCGCGGAATCCATCTTCGAGAATTTCCTGAAAAATTACGATTTCACCTTGATCGTCGAAATTGCCGGCAACCACGACGTTCATCGATTCATTAAGAATCACTTCTTGGCCAGGTCGCAAAATCTCCCGATCTACTTCCGGTGCCATGGCCACTCTCATCTTGCGACCATTGATAGTTACATCAACCAATTCATCTGCCGCAGGCCCTAAATAGATCGCATATCCATTTGGTGGCGCACTTAACCGATCTACTTCTTCTTTTAGGCCAATAATTTGTTCGCGGGCTTCGCGAAGAGTGGCAGTTAATTTAGTGTTTGATTCGGACAAATCATCAATCCGAAGGTTCAGCGCCCGTATCTGATCAGCATTTGTTGACTCAGTCATCAGTTGCCTCCTCAGGATCCAGTGCTACTTCGCCCGTTGTTACTTGTGCAACAGTATCTAATCCACCTTTAGTAGGGCGAATTCGACGAGCCGGAAGCACTACTCCGGGTGCTAGTTTGCGAGCCGTAACCAAGAATCCGGTGTGACCTTGCATTCTGTGGTTTGGGCGCACAGCTAACCCTTCTAGGTGCCATGGCCGGGCAATCAGCTCCTGCCCTTCTGGATTTGTCCAACGTTTATCAAGTCTTAAATCTTCTACAAATCGAGACATCTGAGTTGTCGTGGCAACATAGGCAATCACCACGCCACCCGGGCGTAGCACTTGAGCGATCGCGTCGATGCATTCCCATGGAGCCAACATGTCCAAAACAACACGATCAACGCTTGCGACTGGTAACGCCGTTACCTCATCTTGCAGATCGCCTAACGTGACTTGCCAATTCTTTGGCTCGCTTCCAAAAAAATTAGCTACATTCTTCTGTGCGATTTTGGCGAAGTCTTCCCTACGCTCAAAGCTGTAGAGATACCCATCCTTTCCAATGGCCCGCAACAACGAACACGATAGTGCTCCCGAGCCAACACCAGCTTCGACAACCACGCAGCCCGGATGTACATCAGCAAGACCGACAATTGCAGCTGCATCTTTTGGGTAAACAACTGCGGCTCCGCGCGGCATGCTTAGGACAAAGTCCAACAACAGCGGACGCAGTGCCAGGTAAACCATGTTCCCGGTAGAGGAAACCGTGCTACCTTCACTCAGACCAATCAGGTCATCATGTTTAACTGCACCGTGATTGGTGTGAAATTCGCGACCAACTTCTAGCACAATTGTGTGTTTTCGAGATTTGGTGTCCGTCAACTGAACCCGATCGCCAACGGCAAATTCAGCCGCTTTGGCGGTGCTTACAACATTGACTGATTCCACTGCTCTATCCTCCCAGCCTTTTCCAAACTCGCTGACCCAGTATCTATTCGAGGTCATAAACTAGAGGAAGTCTTGCGAAAAGGGGTGTTGTGGGTGGAACTGGATCAAACCTTTCCTAGGAACACAACAATTGTTATCGCTGCATTCGGTGGCTGGAATGATGCTGGACAGTCTGCTACTGATGCCCTAGAGCATCTCTTGGATGTGTGGCAATCTGAAGAGATCATTGACTTGCCTGGCGATGAGTTCTACGACTACCAATTCAATCGGCCAGAAGTCAGTATCGGTCTCGACGGTGACCGCGAAGTGGCCTGGCCTGGAACCACAATATTTAGAGCAGCGACAGACACTCTTCCAGATACCAAAATCTTTCTAGTGCACGGTGTCGAGCCCAGTATGCGATGGAAGCAATTCTGTTCTGAGATTTTGTCGCACATTGAAAAGGGTGAGCGTACGATCCTGATTACTTTAGGCGCGTTACTCGCTGACGTGGCGCACACTCGACCCATTCCTGTAAGTGGCACAACATCTAACAAACGATTGCAGGAAATTTCCGGCTTTGAATCTTCAAAGTATGAGGGCCCAACCGGAATCCTTGGTATTTTGCAGTCAGAATTCGAAGTACAAGGTATTCCATCAGTAGCGCTTTGGGCGGCCCTACCGCACTACGTTGCATCTCCGCCGTGCCCTAAAGCAACTTTGGCATTGATCCGCGGCCTAGAAGATCTGCTTGATACGGCAATTCCGGTTGTTGAGTTGGTAGAAGAGGCTCGCGCATGGCAATTAGGTGTCGAGGAACTTTCAACTGATGACGAGGAAATCTCAGAATATGTCCGTTCCCTCGAGGAAACACAAGACACAGCCGAACTCCCCGAGGCGACTGGAGAAGCGATCGCGCGCGAGTTTGAGCGGTATTTGAGAAGGCGTGAGAGCTGACTCTCTCGCGGGTTAATTCTCTTCCCTCAGTTCCAGCCACCAGTTCCTCTCATAGACTTGCGTTATGCAGCCGTGGAATGAAGTCAAAGTTCCTGACTTAAATTGCACCGCAACCAATTTTCAGGTGTTTGACTCTCGGTCTGCAGGTTTGAAGGCGCTTCCAACTTCAGGTGAAGCGAAGTTATACGTCTGTGGAATCACACCGTATGACGCCA
>RGDC01000118.1 GCA_009918005.1 Actinomycetota bacterium | reverse complement strand
AACCCATTGGAATTCATCACACTCAGGTTCTGTGCCACCGACTAAAAATGCGTGACCTGACTCGGGACGAATGTAAACCCCTAAATCTAAATCTCCAATAATTGGATTCTTATCAAACTGTTCAGGCGCAGCAACGTGATGTACTTCTTGTCGCATCGGACGAACTGAGACAGTGAAATCTGAACCAACGCCAGCCAGATCATTGACTCGACTTGCCCAAGGCCCTGCAACGTTAACTACGACAGGACTTTCGATTTGTTCACCATCACTTAACTCGACGCCGCGAACTCGGCCATCTGATTTCAGAATCTCTATAACTTCGCGTTTGAACTTAAATTCAACACCTAATCTCATTGCCGCATTGGCTAAGTTGACGGTAGCGAGCAGCGGATCATTAATGTAACCACCTTCAGGTGTGTACATCGCCTCAATAGATTCAGATGCGTCTTCCCAAAAATCATCGTTATCAATTTTCTTTGGTGGCCAATACATTCCAGTATCAATCCCTGGCACAATCTCTTGCATTCGCTTAGCACCAACGACTTCATGTTCAATTCCAACGGCGGTAAAAAGTTCCTGAGTAAGTGGGATTGAAACAACTGGAACTTTCACCATCATTACACCAATGTTGCGAACTTCTGCGATAACTTCATCGGCAGGTGCATTCAAATGGGTTCGCCAATTTTTCCAGCACTGAAATGCTTCCCAAGATAGAGCAACGGCATCATATGTTGAGTAATTGAATCGAATTACCGCACTTGAAGAACTAGTAGACCCAAGACCCGGTGCTGCAGCTTTATCAACCACGATTACCGAAAGGCCCTTACGAGCCAACTCATAGGCAACCGAAGATCCAATAACTCCAGCGCCAATTACAACCGCATCACACTTACTGCTCATCGAAAAATCTCCTGAATCTCTGGTTCATATTGTTTCAGGGTTTAGCAATTATCGGGGCAAGATTGCATACGCACATATAGATAGTGAGCCAGCAAACATGTATGGCCCAAATGCCAGATGTGAGGTCAGCTTTATGCGTTTTGTTGCTAGCCCTACGGCGGCCACAAATCCTGCCCCAGTGAATCCTAGGAAAATGCCTGGCAGCCACAAGTCGGGTGCAATCCAGCCAATTGAGAGGCCTAGTGGAAAAGCGAACTTCACATCCCCCATGCCCAGCGAGCCTCGGCTAAGCAGGAACAAAGCTAAGTAAGTCGCCGCAGTTAAAGTGGCCACTGCGAAAGTTCGAAGTAATTGCTCGAAGTATCCAAAACTAAGCGAAGTTACCGCACCAGCTTGAACCATGGTGAACCAAGCAACTAATCGATTGGGTAGTCGATGCTGCCTTGAATCAATCACCGAAAGGGCCGTCCCAAATCCGATAAGAACCACTAATGGCAAGAGATTTCGCATTCCTTAAAGGTAATCGCTCCATTTCTAAATGCTGAATATTTGTCCACAGGCCTGCCCTAGACTCAATACACAGCGAATAAACATGGGAGAAAGCTATGAAAATTCTTATTGTTGGTGCAAATGGATTGCTTGGAACCGGCGCAGTAGCGGCGTTAGCAGAAGGTAACGAGATCATCAAAGCCTCTCGTAGTGGCGAAGTTTCGGTAGATCTAAGAGATCCGAACTCGATCGCAGCCATGTATGAGCAAGTTGGAAAAGTCGACGCTGTTATCGCTGCAACAGGCGTAGTGCCGTTTAAGTCAATTACGGATTTAACTCTTGCTGATTACCATGCCGGCATTGATGACAAAGTATTAGGTCAAGTTGAATTGGTTCGTCAAGGCTTGAACTATGTAACTGATGGTGGATCTTTCACGCTAACAACTGGCATCACAGAACGTGCACCAATCCTGACCGGCGTCGTTGCATCACTTGCTAATGGTGCATTGGAGTCTTTTGTATTAGCTGCCGCAATTGAAATGCCTAGGGGTCTTCGCATTAACGCAGTAAGTCCGAGCGTTCTAGTGGAAGCTCCTGGCTACCACGAATACTTCCCTGGATTTGAGCAAGTCACATTGAAGGCTTGTGGCAAGGCTTACGCTAAATCTGTTAATGGCAAGAAGTCAGGTCATACCTACAAAGTTGGCTAGTGAGTAACTGGGATCGCTGTTAGCCCAGTTGCGCCCAGAATCACCAAAATCTGTTCACTTTCGGTTTTCTTAACAAGTTCAATTACTTCTTCGGTTGGCCATAAAACGTCACTTACATCTGTCCGTTGCCACAGAGTTACATGTGCTCCGGTTGCAAGTTTTAGCTGGCTAATAACTTCCGGATCCAGTGGGCCAACGAGTATGACGGATTTTGTCACAATGCCAAAGGAAACTTCGACTTCTTTTTCATGGCGATAGATTTCCCAGTGATAAGCCGCAACTATTCCAGTGCTTACCAAAATACCTAATGCAAATCGCATTTCATTTAATGTGGCATTGCCTAGAGTAGAACTGAGAATTCCATTGAAGATTTGGAACACGATTGTTATCAGCGAGACAATCGATACGATTCCACCTACGCCAAACAATAGGAAAAGATAGATCCTACGGATTGGACTAGCAAGTTCCTGTTCTGGCGAATCTTTCGCCAATCTTTGGATTCGATTCCAGAATCGCAGCCATACCGGACCGCTGACAAGAATTACAGTTGCTGCCCCGATTAAGGTGTTGGTGGCATTGTCACCAACAATAATTGAAAGACTCAAAGCTTCAATTAGTGCAACGATTATGATCGCTAATCCGACCGCGCTTGCTACCAAGCTAATTGCAGAAACTAGGTATTCGTAAACTCGTTGCGTTTCGGATCTTGTTGATTCAACTGGTAAAACGGACTTGTGATACCACCAGACAAGCAGGCCAACAATTGCGCTGGCTGCGCTGGTGTGAATTCCATTGAAGTGATCGGAGGCAATCTGAGTCGTTGGGTTGCCAATAAACCAAACAAATACTTGATAAAGGGTAATTGTTAAGGAAGTTAAACCCAGAACGAGACTGCCACCGACACCGGCTACAAATACATAAAGTAGCCACATGGTTTCATTAGTTTTCGTATTGGCATTTTTGACCCAGTAATAGAACCAAAGTGCACCAGCAAATACTAGGATCACAAATCCGTCAAATGAACGGTCCGCGGTTGAGACCATTGCTTGGAATTTATCACCGGCAAAAAATAGTTGGGAAAGAATTGCCGCAAACAAACTGCTCAGGATCTTGATCAGACCCACAATGGCAGCAATAGCCGTTATCAAGGATCCGACGAAATATTGAATCCGAAAGTCCTCGTTAGGAATAACTGCATTTGAAATTCGTAAAACCGCGACCAAAGCAATGCCCCAGACAATTGCTCGGGCACTGGAATACCCGACCGATGTTGCGCCATCGATCAAGTTATTAGCAGTAGCGATTGCAGAAGATAAGAAAACTAGCAAGGAGGTAACTGCAGCTATGGTTGCAAAGAAAGTTGGTACGAATCCTGCCGCGTCAAGTGGATTGCGA
>RGDC01000117.1 GCA_009918005.1 Actinomycetota bacterium | reverse complement strand
GCAGCCTTCTTTGCTGGAGCAGCCTTCTTTGCAACTACTGGCTTTGCCTTTGCAGTTGCCTTGTCACCAGCAGCGATTTTCTCGCTACCGATTGAAATAATTTGCACATCAGTTAGGTCGGAACGGTGTCCTTGACGACGACGGTAACCAGTCTTGTTCTTGTAACGAAGAATTTCGATCTTTGGTCCACGATTGTGGTCAATAACTTCCGCAGTTACGGTAACGCTTTTAGCGTCAGTATTGACCTTGTCTCCATCCACGATCAAAACAGTTGGAAGAACCACTGTCTCGCCTGGTTTGGCTTGAACGCGGTCAAGGCTAATTAGGTCGCCAACGGCAACTTTCTCCTGGCGGCCACCAGCACGAACGATCGCGTACACGAGGTATCTCCTTGAACTAATGCTTGTTTCGGGTGAAAACCCTAAGTCTTAAGCCTCATAAGGTTACGGACTCAAGGGGCTTAGGGTCAAACCGAGACTTGCTCTTCGGGGGTTGAGTCTGGGGTCGAATCTGATGAATTGTCATGGAAATGGTCATGATTACCCTTTTTACCCTTATTTTTAGGGGTTTTCGAGGCGTCATGGCCTTCCATGTTCACAACTGCGCCGCGGCCTTGGCAATGATCGCAAGACTCGCTAAACACCTCTAGGAGCCCAGCGCCAATGCGCTTTCGAGTCATTTGAACTAGGCCAAGGGAAGTTACTTCTGCGACCTGATGCTTGGTGCGATCTCGGCCTAGGCACTCAATCAGGCGACGAATGACTTGATCTCGGTTGCTTTCTAGGACCATGTCGATGAAGTCGATAACGATGATGCCACCAATATCGCGTAACCGAAGCTGTCGAACGATTTCTTCGGCAGCTTCCATATTGTTCTTTGTAACTGTTTGTTCAAGGTTTCCACCCTGACCAATAAATTTGCCAGTGTTAACGTCAACGACTGTCATGGCTTCAGTTCGATCGATTACAAGTGAACCACCGGAAGGTAAGTAAACCTTGCGATCAAGTGCCTTGGCAATCTGCTCATCGATTCGGTAATCAGTGAATACATCAGTTGTGCCGACATACTTTTCCAAACGATCTGCAAGATCTGGCGCAACATAAGTTACGTATTGCTCAACAGTTTCCCAAGCATCTGCACCAGAAACGATTAACTTCTTAACGTCTTCATTGAAGATGTCACGAACGACCTTGATTGAAATGTCTGGCTCGCCATAAAGCATTGTTGGAGGTGAAGCAGTTTTTGATTTTGCTTCAATGTCAGTCCACTGCGCTGCCAATCTGGCTACGTCGCGACCCAACTCTTCTTCACTGGCTCCTTCTGACGCGGTACGAACAATTACGCCAGCGTCTTCAGGTACCACAGCCTTCAAAATTGTTTTCAAGCGTGAACGCTCACGGTCAGGAAGTTTGCGTGAAATTCCAGTCATTGGGTTATTCGGCACATAGACCAAGAAGCGACCTGGTAACGAAATCTGGCTAGTTAAGCGAGCACCCTTTTGGCCAACTGGATCTTTAGTTACCTGAACCAATACTGGGTCGCCTGACTTAAGTGCCGTTTCGATTTTCTTTGGTTGTCCATCAAGTCCAGCCGCATCCCAGTTAACTTCACCTGCGTAAAGTACTGCGTTACGTCCCTTGCCGATGTCAACGAATGCCGCTTCCATACCTGGTAATACGTTTTGGACGCGTCCAAGGTAAACGTTGCCAACTAACGAACCGCTACTGGATTGGTTGATGTAGTGCTCAACAACGATTCCGTCCTCGAGTACTGCGATTTGAGTCCTGGCACCTTGTTGGCGCACGACCATAACTCGCTCAACATTTTCACGACGAGCTAGGAATTCAGATTCAGTCAAGATTGGCGCGCGACGGCGGCCTGAATCTCGGCCATCGCGACGGCGGTTGCGCTTTGCATCTAGTCGAGTTGAACCAGATTCGTTATCTGAGCCATCCCGAGTTCGTTTGCGGCTGCGCTTGCGGGCAGTTGCTGCTTCCGATGATTCCGTTGAGTCTGCTGAGTCCTCATCGTTGGCTTCAGTTGTTCCTTCTTCTTGATCAGAACCTTCTGCCCCATTGCTCGACTTGGCACGGTTCTTGTTCTTGCCACCACGACGGTTGCGATTACGGTTTCGGTTATTACCACCGATGCGCTCTTCGCCAGATTCTGAAGTTTCATTTGAAGCAGATTCGGAACTGTCTGCTGATTCTGAAACAGTCGCTTTCTTTGCCGGAGCCTTTTTGGTTTGACCCTTCTTGGCAACCGAAAGCGTTTCTTCGGAACTGGCGGACTTAGCTGCAGCTTTTTTCTTCGCTGGAGCTGTAGTAACTGGCGCAGACTGGAAAACTGGAACGGCTATTGGCACTTTCTTAGCTGCTGGTGCCTTCTTCTTTGCTGCAGCCTTTGTTGGCGCTTTTTCCGCAGCATCGTTTGGTGCATCTACTGGTGGTCCCGCAGGGCGTCCAGCAGCGCGTCGACGTGGTTTAGATTCTGGTGTTACTTCGTTATCCGACATGAAAGTCGTCTCCTATCGCACAAAATCAATGTCGAAACACTGATCTTGCGTTCACTCACGCCCTAGGGGCGCATAAGCCTATGTAGTGACGATGTAGGGCTCAAGCTTGTGTGGCTTCACGGTCCAAGGTGAAAGGATCACCCACGGACCAACCATCTTCAAGCAAAGGACCTTGCGCCAGTCGAGTTACCCGAGGTGGGATCTCCTGGGCGAAGTCTGCAACTTTTTTCAGAGCTGCCAGAACATCGTCGGGTCGAACAGCTGGCACGCCATGCCGAACGACTACTTGAAGTATGGCACAATCAGCGCCCAACTCCACATTTGCCCGAATTACCGCGGTTCTGGCGTCAAAGGTTCTAATTCCGGACTTGGTCATTCGATCCACGAGAACTTCGGATTCCGACATAAATGCACCTAACGCCTGCTCCAGGATGGCCATTGGTGTGCCCGGCAGTTCAATTCGCCAATGACTAGCTTCTAGGCGAGCCACAAAATCTGGGGTCCGAGCTTCTACTACCGCCAAAATGTCAAGACCTGGTGGCAAGACTTCGTCTAACACGGCCAACAATTTGTCCGGGTCAACAACCTGCACGACACCGATCTCCACGTACTCGGCTTCACTTGCTACACCAGTTGGTGCTGCGTTGGCATAAGAAATTTTTGGATGTGGCGAAAAGCCTGCGCTGTATGCCATCGGTACACCTGCCCGTTTAAGTGCCCGTTCGAACGCTCGTTGAAAATCTCGGTGAGATGTGAAGCGAAGGCGATCTCGCTTAGCGTGTTGGATTCTTAACTTTTGAACAGCCGGGATTATCTCGCGACCAGGATCCCGATCACGTGCCACTAGTTGCAACTACCCGCGACGGAATCGTTGGCATCGGCAGCATTACTGCGTTAGTTGGACCAACTTGGATTTCGGTACCCATGTGATCGCAAACTCCACAATCAAAGCAAGGAACCCAGCGACAGTCATCGACTTCAACTTCGGACAACGCATCTTGCCAATCATCCCAAAGCCATTCCTTATCCAAACC
>RGDC01000116.1 GCA_009918005.1 Actinomycetota bacterium | reverse complement strand
ACCTTGCTCAAAATTCAGGGTCGTTGAAGATGCGAACGACTTGAAGCCGCGGATCGTCAGACTCTTCAGGTACACGCGAATCTTTCTCGAGGTTTCGCTGGTCAGGGGAAGAGGACACAGGCGGTGGAATTGCTTGCCCCCAGTCTACCTTTTAGCCTTGAAACCAATGGATTTGGGCAAGGAATTTACCCATTAGACCAAGCCTGTATTTCGTTGAGGATTTTCGCCCAACCCTTATAGTCGGCCATCTGTGGCGTTACGCCTTCGAGTGTGCTCCCTAGGTTTTTTCGAAACTCTGGATAACGAGCAACTACATCGGAAAATACCTCGGTATAGGTCCGTATCGTAAACAGAATATCGCCACTATTTGGCAATTTACGCAGCGTTTGGCGCTCTCGTCTGAAGTAGAGCGTCTGTTCAATGTTGTCTCGAGTTACCGTCATGGCATCGGGGTTACGGACTGCAACAGGCTGATGGAGTTCCCCGCTGTCCATTACCGTCCAGTTCACTCGCCAAATTGGCCTTTCAACCGTTAACTTATCGAAAATGTTTTGCGTAGCAACACCAATCGTTTCCTCGTAGTGCGGAACTGGGCCATGAATGCCAAGTAGGTTCTTCCCAATCTTGTCGCGCACATCCCAGCGACTAGGGAAGCACAAACTGGCTGCCGACAAAATCCAATCTTTTCCAACTTGAGACATTAGGCAAAGATCTTCTTGCACCAGCAACGAAGCTGCTTCAAGTGGATGCAAGTTTTTATCGATTGAAACTTCACCAGCCCAGCAATCCGGAAACACTCGTGGCAGGTGCTCGCTTAGTAAGTCAAGAACTTCCCGAGAACCACCGTCGCCAAGTGGCAGGGATACGAAAACTTCGTCGTGTTTGTTAGCGAGAAGTTCGCGCTTTTGCGCCAAGTCGTTTTCATAATCAGAGTTAATTTCAATCCAATTAGTTAAATCAAGTACCCGCGCACCAACATGCATGCGATCGGGTTTCCCGTCCACCGGCATGTAGTTCATTTAAGTACTCTGGATTTCTATTTAGGAAGCAGTCGATATGCTCTACGAGCATTGTCGTTCGCCATCCAGTTCAAATACTTGACAGCATCGTCGTAACTGAGGCCATCAGATTTGACCCACTTATCAAGAATTTCGCCCATTGCCTTACGCCATACGAAAGTTCCCACGTAGTAAAGCTCAGGAAGTCCAAATGCGTCTGAGGAGAATAAAACTTTACTCATTGGTGCCATTTCAACAGATTGTGCAACTATCGCTGAACTCGAAAGTCCAGTCCAATGCGCAGATGCTCCAGTGTCCAAATAAACATGTGGGTAAACCTGGGCGAGATACCCAGCTTCCTGAACAAATGGGTAGCAATGCAAAAGCATGATGGAGATACCGGAATCTACCGTCATGCGAATAAATTCAGTCATCTGAGTTGGATCACATCGATGCATAATGATGTCGGAATCGCCATAACCAACGTGGAATTGAATCGCTAACTTGTAGTCAACTGCTTCCCACAAAATGTGACGCAACAGAACTGGGTGATCCATTCTGATTTTTCCGCGTTCACTATTTGACTTGAGCCATTCTCCTGCCGCTTTTTCGACTTCGGCAGCACTTGGCCGAGCTGGATCAAAGTCCAATCCATATCGATATGCCATAACGGATTTAAAGCCGATGGCATGTTCTGAGGCTTTAGCAAGAGCGCTCGCATAATCCGCAATGAACGTGGCTGCAGTTGTATTTGCTGCCATTGATTCTGCAACTGTTTCGAGGCGAACTATTTCATACGCCCGCGAGCCAGGAACTGCATTTTGCATCTCGGAGGGAAGTAAGACATTTGTACTCTTGAAACCTGAGTCGACAATAAAAGTTTCGATGCCAGTCGCGGGAACAAGGCGACGAGTTACTTCTTCCTGTCCAAGTTCATAACGTCGGTTGAAAAATTCATCAGGTGTGCAGTGTCGTGGTAAATCCAACAATCCAGCACATTCAGCACGCATCATAATTCCAACAGGTGCATCAAAGATGGTCATTCCGTTTGGCTCTGGCCAGTCAGATTCAGTGGCGATGATTTCAAAATCTGGACGTTCCAAATTGTCTCTAATAACGCCATGGCAATGGTTATCAGTGAGCGGAATAGTTTGGGCAATCTCAATCAGGGAGGCTTTCATGGGTGCTACGCTACCTCGTAACGACGATTGAAAACTTGGTTTTTACCGAAGTTAGCTAAGCATGACGGAGTTCTTATATGAGTGATGGCGAAATAGTCCTACTTACCTGGAGTGACTATGTCGGGTTCATGCGTTGTCGTGGTGTACCAGTTGACCAGATCGAATCCCGGATGTCTTATGGACTCGGCTGGGCAGTAGCAGGTCAGGCACAAACTCCATTTGCGGACCTGGCACCAAACCCTTGGGGGCCAATGCTGGAGGTTCGTCAAGTTCCAGTGCCAAGCACCAAAACTCGAATCAATATTTGGGAAGATGCTCCCCCACTGCATTTCTATTTATGTGACTCTAAAACTAATGATGGCGAAAATTGGGATTGCTGTACCCGTGGGTTTTACAAAAATGCGCTAGCTGCTTTCAAGGCTGAAACTGGTTTAGATTTCTTAGCCGCGTTCGAACATGAATTCATGTTGCAGGATGATCCAATTGCACCCGCACCATCATTCACGATCGAAACTATGAGGAATGTAGCCAGATTCACCCAAGATGTGACTAAAGCGCTGACCCAGGCAAATGTCGGATTAGAAACGGTTGAACCTGAATTTGGGGTACATCAATACGAAATTACTTCTGCACCTGCAGTCGGCGTCGAAGCAGCCGAGCGCGCAATCATTACTCGAGAAGTAATTCGGGAGTGCGCCAGACGACTTGGTTACCGCGCCACCTTTACGCCCAAAGTTGAACCAGATGGCATTGGAAACGGGGCTCACGTTCACTTTAGTTTTCTCGACAGTGCAGGCAACAATGCAACTTATGACCCACAGCAACCTCACAATGCAAGCGTGGTCGCCCAACAATTTATTGCTGGAGTCACGCGGCACATGCCGGCCATTTGTGCATTAACTTCGCCAAGTCCAGTTTCTTACCTACGCCTTGGCCCACATCACTGGGCTTGTGGCTATGCCAGCTTCGGGGTTCAGAATCGTGAAGCCGCAATTCGAATTTGTCCTTCGCCAGACCAAGACCCAGCTCGGGCCGCCAAGGGTTACAACTTGGAACTGCGAGCCCCAGATGCAACCGCAAGTCCATACCTTGTTCTTGGCGCATTGGTTCTAGCTGGACTGCAAGGCATAAAAGAAAAGTTACCGCTGCCAAAACCTATCGAACTCGATCCAGCAGATTTAACAGATCAGCAGCGCACGGAATATGGGATCAAGCCTTTGCCTTCATCACTGGCTGAAGCACTTGACCTTATGGATGCAGATCCAGTTGTTAAGTCCTGGATGTCACCAACAATGTATGAATCATATGTATCAGTTAAGCGCACTGAAATCGAAATCACTAAAGATCTCAGCGACGAAGAAACTTGCCGAAGGTACGCAGCTGTTTACTA
>RGDC01000115.1 GCA_009918005.1 Actinomycetota bacterium | reverse complement strand
ATGTTCTTTGAAATTATGACCGTAATCGGTTGGTCTATCTTGGTTCGAAATGAGTTCAAGGAGCAGCAGAAGATAGCTCTTCGTTAATCTTTACCCTCGGCAAATTGCCGATGATACAGGTCGGAATATACGCCTCCAGCTGAAAGCAATTCTTCATGCGTACCACTTTGCACAATTTCGCCATCGTCAATCACTAAAATTTGATCCGCTTGGCGAATTGTCGAAAGTCGATGTGCAACCACAATCGAAGTTCGTCCCTTAAGAGCGACAGCCAGGGCTTCTTGGACTGCTAACTCATTTTCCGAATCAAGATGGGCAGTAGCCTCATCAAGTACGACAACATCTGGAGCTTTTAATAGCAATCTTGCGATGGCAAGTCTTTGCTTTTCGCCACCTGACAAACGGTGTCCCCTATCACCAACGACCGTATCCAAGCCATCAGGCAAAGCCCGAATCATTGGTGCAATTTGGGCACTCTCGCACGCACTCCAAATCTCCGATTCAGTTGCCTCGGTGTTGGCATAAAGCAAATTTGCTCGGATTGTGTCGTGATACATGTGAGCGTCCTGCATCACTACTCCCACGATCCGATGCAGTGATTCCTGCGTCACATCCTTAACGTCAATTCCAGAAAGTTTCACAGTGCCTGATGTGGCATCGTATAGTCGCGGTACAAGCGCGCTGATAGTGCTTTTACCAGCGCCAGAGGGACCAACTAACGCAATCAATTCACCTGGCATAGCTTGAAATGTGATGCCTTTAAGCGTTAGTTCACCAGTTGCTCGAGACTCCGGCTGAGCTACAGACTCTAGGCTCGCTAGTGAAATTTCTGCTGCCGATGGATACCTGAAATCAACATTTGAAAATTCAACGCTAACGCCACCGCGCGGCAGTTCCTTTGCATCTGGCTTGTCTTTAACCATGGGTTGAAGATCTAAAACTTCAAAAACCCGCTCAAATGAAACCAGAGATGTCATGATGTCTACCCGTACGTTGGCTAAGGCAGTTATTGGGCCATATAACCGACCAAGCAATGCAGTAAGTGCAAGCAGCGTTCCCAATGTCAAAGAACCATTGATAACCGATGTACCTCCCATGCCGTATACCAAGGCGGTTGCCAGTGAGCCGACTAGAACCATGGCCGTGAAAAATACGCTATTGGACATCGCAATTCGAATACCCATGTTTCGAACGGCATCAGCCTTTTCGGAAAACATTTCCGACTCTCGCTTTGGCGTTCCAAAAATTTTCATTAACAACGCACCTGAAACGTTGAATCGCTCCGCCATTTGGGTGCTCATTGCAGAGTTGAAATCTGCTTGCTGCCTAGTAAGTTGCTGCAGTCGCGTTCCCATCCAGCGCGCAGGGATCATAAATAAGGGTAGTAGCAGCAGTGAGGCGACAGTTATCTGCCACGACAAAACAAACATGGTAGCTGCAACAATTACCAAACTAATCACGTTGCCAACTACACCGCCAAGTGTTGATGTAAATGCACGCTGGGCTCCCATTACATCGCTGTTTAGGCGAGAAATCAGTGCTCCAGTTTGGGCCCTCGTGAAAAATGCAATCGACTGCTCCTGGACATGATCAAAAACTTGAGTTCGCATGTTGAAGATCAGTCCTTCACCAATCGTCGACTGCATTCGCCGGCTGAGTAATCCAAGGGCGGCACCCATAAGTGCGGTCGCTGCTATCGCTAGAGCCATCAGCGTGACCATGCGTGAATCTTTAGCTGGTATTGCAACATCTACTATCCGTTTAAACAACAGTGGTTGGGCTACAACCAAAAGTGAATCAACAATAAGGATCGCGAGGTATGCCCCTATGTAGCTACGAAATTCCGTGGCATAAGTGAGAACCCGCTTAATGGTTCCATCAGCCAAAATAGACTTCTTTACCGACTTATCAGTAGTAAATCCTTGGTACGCAGCCCAAGGGTTACCGCCATGCAAACTCATGTAATCGCCTAGTCTCTTTTATCACTCTGAGTTTATCTCTTGTAAAGTTTCGAAATTGCTTAACTCAGCAATCGATTACGCCAATGAGATTAAGTCTAAATAATCTTCGTTCCAGAGGTCTTCCACACCATCAGGCAAAAGCAACACGCGTTCCGGTGTCAGTGCCGTAACTGCGCCCTCATCATGGGTCACCAACACAACTGACCCTTCATATTCATGGAGCGCATCGAGAATTTCCGCACGGCTTGCTGGATCTAGGTTGTTGGTTGGTTCATCTAAGAGCAGAACATTGGCCGACGAAACCACCAGCATGGCAAGACTGAGTCGAGTCTTTTCACCACCTGATAGAACCCCAGCCGGTTTTGAAACTGCATCGCCTGAAAAAAGGAATGATCCCAGCACACTTCTAACTTGCGCATCATTCATGTCGCCTGATGCCGTCAACATGTTCTCTAGCACCGATCTTTGCGGATCAAGGGTTTCGTGTTCCTGTGCGTAGTAACCAACTTTTAAACCATGTCCTGGTTGAATTTCACCAGTATCTGGGGTGTCTACACCTGCAAGAATCCTTAACAAAGTCGTTTTACCTGCACCGTTTAACCCGAGAACAACTACTTTGCTACCACGGTCAATCGCCAGATCAACGTCAGTGAAAATTTCTTGGGAGCCATAAACGCGACTTAAACCTGTGGCCATAAGTGGCGTTTTGCCACAAGGCGCCGGTGTGGGGAATCGTAATTTTGCTACCCGATCAGCCTGTCGTACGTTCTCTAGCCCACTCATCAATTTGTCAGCACGTTTGAGCATGCTCTGAGCCGCCTTGGCCTTTGATGCCTTTGCCCGCATCCGATCGGCCTGTGCTTGTAAAACCTGGGCTTGCTTCTCGGTATTTGCACGTTCCCGCTTACGTCGTCGTTCATCCGTTTCGCGTGAATTCAAGTATTCTTTCCAACCTACGTTGTAGAGATCCAAAGTTTGTCGATTGGCGTCCAAGTAGAACACACGATTAACAGTTGCCTCTAGGAGTTCAACGTCGTGACTAATTACAACTAATCCCCCTTGATGGTTTGCCAAGAAACCTCGCAGCCAAACAATTGAGTCTGCATCTAGGTGGTTTGTAGGTTCATCGAGTAACAGTGTTTCTGATCCACTGAACAGAATTCTTGCTAATTCGATCCGTCGTCGCTGACCACCTGAGAGCGTTCCGAGTGCTTCACTCTCTGCTGCATACCCGCCTGCAGTTTGAAATAGCTCCTCGGCAGTAGCGTATTTCCGCATTGCCTTGTCGCGAACTTTTTCATCTTCGGAACCCATGTCTATTTCGCATTGGCGCATCCGCTTTATAAGTTCATCTAAACCTCTCGCACTTAAAATTCGATCCATTGCTATGACATCTAGATCCCCAGTTCTAGGATCCTGTGGCAAATACCCAACTGAAGCGGAAGTTGCGATGACACCCTTGGCAGGTTGAATCTGTCCGGCCAGCACCTTAGTTAGCGTGGTTTTGCCAGCCCCGTTGCGTCCTACAAGTCCAACTCGGTCGCCACTATCTACCCGAAAAGTTGCACCGGAGAGAAGCAACTCTGCCCCAGCGCGCAATTCAATGTCTGTTGCTTGAATCACGACTTAAACAGGCCAATCTATAGGTATGCGAGAAGTCGCAAACTTGA
>RGDC01000114.1 GCA_009918005.1 Actinomycetota bacterium | reverse complement strand
GTGTAATTTCAGTCATTTCATATGAGCGCATACCTTGGGCAGCCATCCAATCCAGGATGTCTGGTGGTGGCCAATAGCCACGAAGTCCAACTTGAATGAAGCGATCGCCGCGAACTGCGCCACTATCAATTAACAGGCGCATTGGTTGGCCGTGTCCAACCAGCGACCCAAAGGCAATGTCACCAGTGTCGGCGTGAGCATCGAAGTGAATAACTCCGACTCGTCCCCACATATCTGCGCCGCGAGCAACACCAGTTACGTTGGGCCAAGTTACAGTGTGGTCGCCACCAAGCACCAATGGGATTGCGCCAGAAGCAGCAATCTTTTCAATAACTTTTTCTAAGTTTTCACAAGACTTAACAGCATCGCCGGAATACATCTCAACGTCACCCATGTCATAGACCCGAAGATCCTTTAAACCGTTGACGCGCAGTGCCATACTTTCGCGAGACCCGTTGTGTTCTTCGTTACATACTTCGCGCATAGCCTTTGGACCAAAACGTGCGCCGGAGCGATAGCTAGTGCCACCATCGAAGGGCGCTCCAACAATTACTACATCAGCATCAGCAAATGATTCTGGAATTTCTATGTCGCATTCATCGACACCTAAGAATGTGATATTTGGGCCATACATAGATCCATAACGAGTCATGGCAATAGTTTAACTGCTGAAAAATTAAGTAAGGTGCGAAACCTACTTAAGTCGACCCTTTATATAGGTAGCAATGGCAAGCATTCCCCCGGTTAAAAACAACAACCACGCAATTGGAATCAAGAAGAATGGCTCCACAAGTGTTCCATCTTCTGCCACAGATGAACCAATGACTTCAAAAGCAATCAGACATCCGAAGCTAGCGAGCATTAAGGCGATTGCTGCACGTTTCATAATTGTGACTTTACGTCATTTTCATTGTTTGCCCCCACCTACGACTGTCAATTTCACCTTCCAATAGCCTTGGATAATGAGCGAAGCACCTGAAACTGACCGCATAGTCTGGATCGATTGCGAAATGACTGGGTTAGATTTCAAGAACGATCTACTAGTTGAAATCGCCTGCGTGATTACTAATGCTCAACTCGAAGTTGTCGCCGAGGGCCTAAACATTGTTATTCAGGCGCCTGCAGAACGTTTGGAAAGTATGGATCCATTTGTGGTCAATATGCATACCGAGTCGGGGCTACTTCCTGAGATTCCAAATGGAGTTTCGCTTGAGGCCGCCGAGGAACAGTTGTTTGATTACATTTCTTCCCACATTCCCGAAGCCAGCAAAGCCCCACTCGCCGGCTCAAGTGTTCACGTCGATCGAATTTTCTTGCAGCGAGACATGCCCAGAGTTGACTCTTACTTGCACTACCGAATAATTGACGTCTCCAGCATTAAAGAGCTCGTGCGCCGCTGGTATCCGCGCGCTTACTTTGCCAGTCCAACTAAGACTGGAAACCATCGAGCACTCGGTGACATCCTGGATTCAATTAACGAATTGAAGTATTACCGCGAAGTTGTCTTTGTCGAACTTCCAGGTCCTGATACGTCAAAGGCTAAAGAGATTGCAGCCAAGCACGCACCAAATTAGCCCATCTGAACTTCCCTGAATAGAATAGGGAGGTTCGCTGCAGAGCAATCTGTTGCAACATGGTGGGTGTAGCTCAGCTGGTAGAGCACCTGGTTGTGGTCCAGGACGTCGCGGGTTCAAGTCCCGTCACTCACCCCAAGATTTGCACCGAATACTACGGCGCAGGCGAATATTTTGTTGCCGAATCTTCCCGAGTAAATCCATACAAAGTTAATCCGAACTCCCGAGCAGTTTCAACGGCTAACGAAGTGGGCGCAGAAACTGCAACGACAGCAGAAATTCTTGCGGCAATAGCTTTTTGAATAATTTCAAATCCACCACGACCGCTGATAGCCAGTGAATAACCATCAAGCGGTAACAAATCATTCATCAGGGCATAGCCGATGACTTTATCTACGGCATTGTGCCTGCCTACGTCTTCTCGAACCACAATCAACTTTCCTTGTGGATCAAAGAGCCCAGCAGCATGTAGTCCACCAGTTTTATCAAAAATCTTTTGCTTTGGTCGCATCATTTCAGGCAACTTTAGTAATTCTGACTCTGAAATTCCTGGTGCAACTACATTGCCGCAACCACGACCCCGCAAGTCCTCAATATGAGTAGAGCCACAAACACCACAGGCGCTCGAAATCGTAAATCTACGCTCAAGTGTGCGAGTAACCGCTGGCGCATCTGGCACCACGCGAGCAACAATCACATTTTCTTGCTCTCGCGGAGTTAACTCTTTGTCTTTACAAGTTGTGATGCCAATCAAGTCTTCTCGAGTGCGTAACAAACCTTCAGTCCAAAGAAATCCGGCACCTAACTCAATGTCTGCACCAGGAGTACGCATAGTTATTGCAAGCTGCTGTAACCCAGCGCCACCATCAATTCGAATTTCAAGTGGCTCTTCTCCAACCACATGATCGCTAGCCGCGGTGTTTGATTTCGTCTTAATTACCTGAATCCGTTGCGTTGGATTCGCGGGTTCTTGGCTAGTCAACGATTTGCCATTCGTTTACCGCATTTGAAACAGCTTCGATCAACTTGCGCACTTCTTCATGATTCATAGAATCTTTTCCTGCAGCATATCCAAGTAGAAACGTTGTAAGTGGTGCTGACTTACGTTCGACACCGTGAGCTACTTCGCGAGTTAGATCCAATAATTCAGAAGTCAACATTTCGTGCTGATCAACGTTAAGCAATGTTGCGACTCGAGCCATCCACATTTGAGTAATTTGATCCATCGCTTCCCTGCCCTTCACTGCCTTAGCAACATCTTGCCACGTATCAAAGTCGAGGACTTGATCCGGATCAACAGTTACTCCAACCATGTTTAATGAAGAAAGTAACCGCATCGGTGACTGGTTGATTCCTAGAGTTGGCGCAAGTAAGTCACGCAATAAATCAGTACGAACACAGGCGCACAAAGGCTGACCGCTACCATCGCTGCGAATTACCCACGCACCATCTTTGCCAAAGGCTGCTGCAGTCAACTTTGAAACTGTTTCAGCCGAAAGTGTTTGATCTGCTGCTGAAATGAAAACGTATTCGCTTGTTACATGCGAAAGTCCCGACCAAATTCCGGCCGCGGGTCCCCCCCTTGGGTTCAAGTCAGGAACCCAAGTAACTGCATCTGTTTTAGTTAGCGGAATTTCGCGCGGAAAACCCACTATAAATACTTTTCCAGGACAGGAAATGACTACGTCCGCAAGCAAGGATTTTCCAGTTAGGCCAAGTGGGAGCATCGCTTTATCCGCGCCGCCCATTCGAGTCGCATTTCCACCAGCAACAACTATCGAATCGGGAATCGATGCAGTAACAGCGCTCATAGGTATAAAGCATGACATGGGTTCGGTAGATTGTGACTATGTCAGCCGAGATTAATCACAATGTGGAATGGGACTTGGCTCTAACGCTGAGCTTTGAATCCGTTGTGCCGAAGTCCACCTTGCGGCTGCCTATTGCCCAAGCGATAAACATGGTGCTAGCTCAAGATTTAGCAGCAGACATAGATTTGCCGCCGGCGCATACCTCGATGATGGATGGATATGCAGTGTTCGGTCAGGGACCGTGGCGAATCGTTGGCGAACTCCATGCTGGAAAT
>RGDC01000113.1 GCA_009918005.1 Actinomycetota bacterium | reverse complement strand
CTAAACCCCCAATCCCCTCGGCTTTTTGCTGGGGGGATTTTTAGTTGCTGGAAACGTCGTGTGTTCGGTGCCTAATCAAATTGCTGGTCGCGTAACCAATTACGCAAGGCCATCGTTGCCATTACGTCATCGATGTTGTACTTCCGTAGCCAATCCTGGGCCTCGTTGGCAACAGGCTTTACTCCACTAATTGCATCTTTGTACTTCAAGAGCGAGTTGGCTCCCCCGGCATCGTCGGCATGCCAATTGAATCCTGCCAATGGCGCAAGAGTCTTAATCGAGTAATTACAAATCGGTGACTTCGAATTTGGTGGGAACACAATTTTCTGTGCCACTGGAAACAAGTCATACATGTAGTTATCTATGAAATCTTCCATTTCAGTGCTACTTGGAGTGCCTGATAAGTCTGCAAAGTTAATGGCCCATTTACGCCACCACGTTAGCTCGTGAGATGAGTAATGGAAAATACCAATTGTCTTGCCCATGGTCTGTGCCTGCGCAATTTGTTCCTGCAGGTAATTCCACATTCGCAAATACACCGAATGCTCTCCTTCGCGCGAACTCGAGTAGTCCTCAAAAGTTCCTGCTGGTGATTTTTCCCAATCCGCAACAACAGCTCGATCGTGAGTGATGTATCCGTATAAGTAGAGTCGATCAGGCTCAACAGATTCATCAAATCCGATTTCTTGCAGGGCCCCTTGACTGTTTTCTAAATCTATATCGATTTCAATATCAAATGATGGAATGGTGAAATCGGAAACACCAACCTTTAACTCAGGAACTCCAGATCGATAAACCCTGGCTTGTTGTTTGGCTTCTTCTCCAGCGGCATTCAGGGGCTCGTCAAGTTCAGCGAGTTCGCCAATGCTAATTCCAGTTGGCAAATCGTTACGAGCTTTGGCTGGTGTGACACTTGCAAGTAGCGTGACATTTCCAGTGCCCTTGTAGGAAACCATTTCATCCAGACAGATTGGCAAGAATGAACACGTTGGGCACTTCCTTGCATCTCCATCCAACATAGGTAGAGCTGGAGCCGGCACTGCTGGATCGTTATTTCGTTTTAGCGCAGTCTCGGCAACGTGAAGCGCTTCATCGAATTGCAGATCGTATTTTGCAAGTGCGGAGAGCGCAGACTTTCCCCTACCGAATTTCGTTTCAGCTAATTTTGCCCAGGCAATCACGCTTGCATCTCGTCCGATGATTCCAGACCAAGTATCTGGAGAAGCAATTCCGATTGACTCAAGATGCCGTTGATAATGAGCAAGCTGTACCGCATCATCTTCCTTTAAGCGTCCGGCCGTCGGAGTATCTGGAGCAAATGACCCGTCTAAGGCAGGCGCAAGAAACACTTCGTTCGACTTGTTTTCTTTATCAAAAGCGCCGTGACTCTTGATGTCTACCGCAGCCCAAATTCCAAACGGCTCTGGCCCGGTTGACAGTCGAATAAGTAAATCGGGCCGACTGTTGCGCGTATGGTTGTCAGACCAATTGCGTCCAAGGCCAGTGGTAATAAGTTTCTCGGCAGTTTCGCCAAGTACAGGATTAATAATTAACTTGATGGACTCGCTACGAAGTGCATCCACAGTCTCTGATTCACGAAGTTCAGTTGGCAGATCTTTATCAACTACAAAGTGTCCGCGGTTTGAGTCAATCAGATTGGCGATCACCCGAGATTCATGAATAAAACCTTGCTCACTTATCGCCTTAGCCATTGGTGTTTCTGTCGCTAGGTTGCTTAAATCGAACTGATTTGGTGCAAATCGTTTATGCAGGAACTCTGGGCAAGCCAATGCCACACGGGAATCTAGCCTCATGGCTTGATTCTAATTACTTTATGGTTCTTGAAATAGAGGAAACTGGGAATCCAAAACCTTGGAAAAGTAATGTTCTCGAAATTGATTCAACATAGAATCATTGATGCAAATACGTAACGGCGCCTATTATTGCACCTTCGAGATTCGAGGCATTTAAGTGACAGATCCTTCTGCCTGGAGAAAGTTTGTTGCTCAGAAGTCAAGCTACAGCGCGAATGAGTTCGCTGCTTTCTCGAGATTTCGAGCACGCTACAAGCTAGCGCACGGACTGGATTCGATCACCGTAAAATCGATGGCTGAAGCCACCGTTGACTCATACTTCGTTGCACTGCGGGTAACACTTGCTTATACAGCGCTGGAGTCCCTCGAAAATGCTCTTTCTATCGGCCCAGGCACACAAGTGCATAATTCAAAATTACTAGAACGACTCTTACACGAGCGAAACTCAGATATGTGCCAGGCTTTGCTTGATTCAATTGATCCTAAAACTCATCCAAAAGAACGTAAGAAATTTCAAAAACTTCTAGCTGGTGAGTCTAAGAATCTACGTTCCGCTGCATACGCAATAAGAAACCTGATGGCCCATGGAGTTCTAACTGCGAATCGCCTCGGCCTAGACAAATCTCAAGCTCGACGCAAATTATTGAATGACTTTGCTGAATGCGTATTGGCTACAGCAGATACAAGATTCTCAAAGTATGTTTCGAGTCAATAGCCTTACACAGAAAAAGAATGTTGATTCTGCTTGGTCACTCACACAACGGGTTTCATTGGGGTTGTATCGAATGCAACTAATTGGAGATAGTAAATCTAAATGCCCTCGCTGACGCTCGAATTTCAGGCGTGGCAGATTCATTGACCGCAACAATGCCTCGAACATCTTCATCAATGTCCTGAGCCAACCATTCGAGAACCTCTGTTCTAGCGGAAGGATTTTGAGCCACACTGCGGCGAATCTCCGCTGACTTGTCTCTTGACAGTGATTCCAACAGATCCGCAGGACACATTGGATTGCTGGCGACAGCGGCTCGAACATTAGAGCCGCTGAACTCTTCCTTAGGCAATCTCTCTTTCGCAAGCAATCGCAAATTCTCCTTTGGGGTCCTGGTATTTTGAGCAACAACTCTTCGCACCCATTTGTCTTTATCTTTAGATAGCGCAACCAACACTTCAACTGGGGTTTTTGGGTTGCCTGCAATCTCTGATACGAATGTCACGCGGTTACTCTTCAACTTCTGAGCCTCATCAAGAATTTCAAGTAGAAATCCTTTTGAAATTGAAATGTTTCCGGCAACACATTGGCGTACGTACTCATCACTATCGCGCCACAATCTACGCAAGATCCTAAGTGGAGTACTGGGATTTGAAGCTACGCTCCACCTGATGATACTTCCAGTCTCACCTTCGTCACTAGATAGGGCTTCCAGTAGTTCGATGGGCGCTTTTGGATTTAAAGCTACACCTTGCCGAACATTCTCATCACTATCACACGCCAGCGTCATCAAAAGGGTTGCAGGGGTCTTTTCATGTCTTCCTACGGCGGCGCGAACGCTCACCGAATCGTCCTTCGCAAGCAACCGTAGAGTCTTAGCTGGTGCCCGCTCATTGCATGCAAGATAGTAACGAACATCTTCCGACTTGTTTTTTGCCAAAGATTCCATCAGATCCACAGGACATCCTGGATTGCCAGCAACCTGGATAACAACGTACTCGGACCTATCCCGTGCAAGAACTCTAAGCAATTCTTGTGTTGCTTTAGGATTAGCGGCAACACTGTGTCTAACATCTGCGGATTTGTCTTGGGATAGATCCTTAAGCCACTTCAAAGGAATATTTAGGTCTGAAG
>RGDC01000112.1 GCA_009918005.1 Actinomycetota bacterium | reverse complement strand
GTTTGCAGGTTTATAAATCCGCAGATGCGCTGTCATGCATTGGCTCTAGCATTGTCTAAAGGCCTAAAAGTTTGAAGGAGTTGCACATGTTCGAGAGATTTACCGACCGTGCTCGTCGCGTTGTGGTGCTTGCCCAAGAAGAGGCACGCATGCTTAATCACAATTACATCGGAACTGAACACATACTCCTTGGCCTGATTCACGAAGGTGAAGGCGTAGCCGCCAAGGCCTTGGAAAGCATGGATATATCACTTGAAGCAGTACGCGCTCAGGTTGAAGAGATTATCGGCCAAGGCCAGCAAGCTCCATCTGGTCACATTCCATTTACCCCACGCGCAAAGAAAGTGCTTGAACTTTCACTTCGCGAAGCTTTGCAACTTGGCCACAACTACATCGGCACCGAACACATTCTGCTTGGCCTAATTCGTGAAGGCGAAGGCGTGGCTGCCCAAGTACTTGTGAAACTTGGCGCAGATCTAAACCGAGTACGCCAACAAGTTATTCAATTACTTTCGGGTTACCAAGGTAAAGAACCACAGCAACAAGGTTCCGGTCCAGCCGAAGGTACTCCGTCAACTTCTTTGGTACTCGATCAATTCGGTCGCAACTTAACGCAAGCTGCGCGTGATGGTCAGCTTGATCCAGTCATTGGTCGCGTAAAAGAAATCGAACGCGTTATGCAAGTTCTTTCTCGCCGTACCAAGAACAACCCAGTTCTAATTGGCGAACCAGGTGTCGGTAAGACTGCAGTCGTCGAAGGCCTTGCGCAAAATGTTGTTAAGGGCGAAGTTCCCGAGACTCTTAAAGACAAGCAGATTTACTCACTTGATCTTGGGGCACTTGTTGCCGGTTCTCGTTACCGTGGTGACTTTGAAGAACGTCTAAAGAAAGTTTTGAAAGAAATCAAAACTCGCGGCGACATCATTATTTTCATTGACGAAATGCACACCCTTGTTGGTGCTGGCGCCGCCGAAGGCGCAATCGATGCGGCTAGCATCTTGAAGCCAATGCTGGCTCGTGGTGAACTTCAGACCATTGGTGCAACAACTCTTGATGAATACCGCAAATACATCGAAAAGGATGCTGCGCTAGAGCGTCGTTTCCAGCCAATTCAGGTCAATGAACCAACCATCGCTCAGACCATTGAAATTCTTAAGGGTCTTCGCGATCGCTACGAAAATCATCATCGCGTCACCATCACAGATGCGGCGCTGGTTGGTGCCGCAACTATGGCAGATCGATACATCAGTGATCGATTCCTGCCAGACAAGGCAATTGACTTAATTGATGAAGCCGGCGCTCGCTTGCGCATTCGTCGTATGACTGCACCACCAGACTTGCGCGAAATTGATGACAAGATTGCGGCAACGCGTCTTGAAAAAGAATCCGCAATTGACGGACAAGATTTCGAACGTGCTGCATCATTACGCGACGACGAAAAGAATTTAATTGCTGCCCGTGCCACTCGCGAAAAAGAGTGGAAGGACGGCGACATGGATGTTGTCGCAACCGTGGATGAAGAATTGATCGCTGAAGTACTTGCAGCATCAACTGGAATTCCAGTGTTCAAGCTAACTGAAGAAGAGTCACAACGACTTCTTCACATGGAGGACAACCTACATAAACGAGTTATCGGACAAGAGCAGGCAATCAAGGCTCTGTCGCAGGCAATTCGTCGAACTCGTGCTGGTCTAAAAGATCCGAAGCGTCCAGGTGGATCATTCATCTTTGCCGGACCTTCTGGTGTTGGTAAGACTGAACTTTCTAAGACACTTGCTGAGTTCTTATTCGGCGATGAAGATTCGCTAATTCAGTTGGACATGTCGGAATACTCCGAGAAGCACACAGTTTCTCGACTATTTGGTTCACCTCCAGGATTCGTTGGTTACGAAGAAGGTGGCCAGCTAACTGAGAAGGTTCGTCGTAAGCCATTTAGCGTGGTGCTTTTCGATGAAGTTGAAAAGGCTCACCCTGATATCTTCAACTCACTGTTGCAGATTCTGGAAGATGGCCGGCTAACAGATGCCCAAGGTCGTGTTGTTGATTTCAAGAACACCGTCATCATCATGACGACAAACCTTGGAACCAGAGATATTGCAAAGGGTGTAAGTCTTGGCTTTGCTGACGGCAACGACACCTCAACTTCATACGAACGCATGAAGGCAAAGGTCAATGACGAACTCAAGACTCATTTCCGTCCAGAGTTCTTGAACCGTATTGATGACATCATTGTCTTCCACCAGTTGAGCGAAGCCGAAATTGTTGAAATCGTTGATCTGATGATCGCTAAGTTGGATTCTCGCCTGAAGGATAAGGACATGGCAATCGAACTTACTTCGGCTGCCAAGGCACTTCTTGCTAAACGTGGTTACGATCCGGTCTTGGGTGCTCGGCCATTGCGTCGAACCATTCAGCGTGAAATCGAAGATCCAATGAGTGAGAAGATGCTCTTTGGCGACCTCAAACCAGGCGAAATAGTAATTGTTGACGTCGAAGGCGAAGGCGACGATGCCAAGTTCACAATCAGAGGTGAGTTCAAGGGCGAACTTTCTGATATTGAAATTGCGCCCGTTGATGCTGCTGGAGTTTCCGAGTAATAACCGCTTATGGCCGCCAACAATTTCGACTTCGGAGTAATCGGAGCCGGGATTGTTGGCTTAGCTATGGCGAATCGAATTCGCCAGATCCACCCCAATGCCACAATTGCGGTTTTCGATAAAGAAAAATCAGTTGGCGAGCACGCAAGCGGACGAAATAGCGGTGTGTTGCACGCTGGCTTCTATTACTCACCTGATTCCTTGAAAGCCGCATTAACTCGAGACGGCAACAAGTTGCTGCGCGATTTTTGCACAGAAGAAAAAATCCCGGTAAAAGAAACCGGAAAAGTTGTTGTTGCCCAGAATTCATCAGAGCTAACGGCATTACAAGAGCTGCATCGCCGCGGCAATGCCAATGGTGTTATCACTGAATTAGTTTCGCCAGAACAACTCGTGGAGTTAGAGCCATTAGCTAAGACTTCGGAATTAGCGCTTTGGTCGCCGCATACCGCAGTAGCGAATCCGCTCGAAGTTACCCAAGCCCTGGCAAACAAAGTAGTTCGTGAAGGCATAACGTTAAAACTTGGACATGAAGTTTTGCGCACGACACAGAATCGAATCATCACAAATCTTGGTAACAATTCAGTCGGTCACATTATTAATTGTGCCGGACTTTACGCTGACAAGATCGCCAAACCATTTGGCTACTGCGACGACTACGCGATGCTGCCATTCAAAGGTTTGTATTGGTATGGCAATTGGGCACCAGGCAAACTTGCGCGGCATGTTTACCCAGTGCCAGATGTTCGCAACCCATTCTTGGGCGTTCACTTAACTGTGACAATTGATGGCCGAGTAAAAATTGGACCAACTGCTATTCCGATTTTTTCGCGCGAGAGTTATGCCGGATTTGGTGGACTAAGCGCCAAGGAGATTCTCAATATTGTTGGCATTTATCCCAAGTTTTTGTCTAGTAAGCACCACGATGTTGTGAGTTTAATCAAAAGTGAAATGCCTAAGTATTCACAGCGGCATTTAGTTACTCAAGCCAAGGCTTTAGTGCCAAGCATTGACCCAAGAGATTTCAAGGAACGCGGTAAGCCCGGAATTCGGGCGCAACTTCTTGACATAAAAAACAAAAAACTTGAAATGGATTTTGTGGTTCGTGGCGATGAAAATTCGACACATT
>RGDC01000111.1 GCA_009918005.1 Actinomycetota bacterium | reverse complement strand
GCTGGCGGCGAAAGCATTGTGCAGGAAACTCGTCACTGGCATGAAGACACTGGAATTTCAACCTCTGGTCGCGCAAAGTCAGATGCTGAAGATTACCGATACTTCCCAGAACCAGACTTGTTACCGATTGCGCCATCACGTGAATGGGTTGAAGAACTTCGCGCTGCACTTCCAGAGAATCCTGCAGTTCGCCGGGCACGCTTGGTCGCAGACTGGGGCTTAAGCGAAATCGATATGAATACTGTCGTTAACTCGGGAGCTTTGGATCTAATCGTTGAAGCCGTCGATGCTGGTGTTGAACCTGCAGCGGCTCGTAAGTGGTGGACTGGTGAACTATCTCGAATTGCAAATGATCGCGGTATTGAACTGGAAGAAGTACCAGTAACACCCGCACATCTAAAGCGTCTTGAAGAGTTGATCGCATCTGGATCGCTCAATGACAAGTTGGCACGACAAGCCCTCGGCGAAGGGGACATCGATTCAATCGTGGCAGCTCGCGGTCTAGCAGTTGTATCTGATGACGGTCCATTGCTTGCAGCCATTGATGAAGCTTTAGCTGCAGATCCTGCTGTCGCGGAAACCATTAAGTCTGGCAAGCTTGCTGCGGCTGGTTCAGTAGTTGGCGCGGTTATGAAAGCAACTCGAGGTCAAGCTGATGCAGCTCGCGTCCGCGAATTGCTATTCGAAAAACTTGGCGTTTCTGAATAGTTAGCAAACTCAGTTAACGAATAAAACTTGGGCGGAAATCGCCTAAATCTAAAACCCGTTCGATGATTGCCATCGCTCTAACCAATCCTTTTTCGTCATTTGCCCGGGCCGCCACACCAAGGCCAACAGGTAAGCCATCCACTAGACCCATTGGCAAAGAACCAAGTGGCCAACCCGCAATTGCAGGAGCGTGTGTCATCCAACCAGCGTTACTGAAGTCATCGCCATGCCCAAGAGTAGAAACCCAAGCAGGCGCATAAGGAATTCCAATGATCACATCGACATCAGCAAATGCGGGGGACAGCACCTGATTAATTGCCCAATCCAAGTTTCGTTCGCGAGCAGCTTTATAGACATCGTTTCTGCCACCGGAAGCAAGCGCAAGATCAAAATACTCTTGCGCAAAGTGCGCCATCTCAATTTCTGAATTCTGCCTATTGAATTCCACAACATCAGCAAGTGACTTAACGCCATCACCAGGACGATTACTTAAGTATTCCGACATGTCTTCAACTAGTTCGTGAAAGAGTACGACTCCTTCATCATCACCGGCTTGCTCAGGCATTTCTTCAATTACGACTTCAACTAATTCAATTCCAGCACCGGCAAGTTTTGCTAATGAGTCTTCAAATAATCACTAGTCAACCAAGCACGAACTACACCGATTCGAAGTGGTTCATCGTTATTGCATAAATCAACTAAGCCCGTTTGTCCGCTCAATACTTCAAGCAACATAGCCGCATCTTCGACACTTCTTGCAATCGGACCTGGTACATCTTGACTTGAACTAATCGGTATGACGCCAGTTGTTGATACTGAGCCGACTGTTGGCTTTATGCCAACGACACCATTTAATGAGGCAGGACAAACGATTGACCCATCGGTTTCGGTCCCAACTGCAAATGGGATCAAACCCGCAGCAACTGCTGCACCGGAACCTGAGGATGATCCACCCGCACTGTGTTTATAGTTCCAAGGATTTGCGGTTAGACCTCCCACTGCAGACCAGCCACTAGTAGATTTTTCAGAACGGATGTTTGCCCATTCTGAAAGATTTGTACTTCCCATAATGATTGCGCCGGCTTTGCGAAGGCGCGAAACGATCTCGGCATCGACTGTCACAGTTCGGCCAGCTAATGCAAGTGAGCCAGCGGTACCTGGTAATCCGATCGCTTGAATGTTGTCTTTGACCAGAACCGGAATTCCGTGCAGCAACCCGGTTGCGTCGTGAGAGTCACAAGCTTCGGCTTGTTGCATTAAGTCAGTTGAAATGGCTAGAACGGATTTCAGGCCACCTTCACAATCGTCGATGGTTTGAATGCGGTGTAGCAGAGTGCTAACCAACTCAACGCTAGTGAAATCGCCAGCCCGACGCCCTTCAACTAAGTCATAGGCTGATGTGAATCCAATATCGGCTGTACTTACGTCGGGGTCAGTCATTCACCTATGGTGGCACATACCTACCGGTTGTTCTTGGCAAATACTAGATTGCCAGAATGGACTTATGAGTCGCCACATTATTGCTCCGGACTGGATCGTCAAAGGTTACGAATTCCCAGCAGATGTTCAAGTTACTGAATCGGACGATCTTGGTGAGGTGCCTACCGACGTATTGGCGAGTGCAGATTTTGTAGTGCTTCCATACGAGGGTTCCTCGCTTTCGATCGAGGAAGCAATTTCTCGAATGACAAATGTGGAGGTCATTCAAACTTTGACTGCAGGTTTCGATAATGTTGCGCCTTTTGTTCCTGCGGATGTAACGCTGTGCAACGCTGCCGGTGTTCACGATGATGCAACATCGGAACTAGCCGTGCTGCTTACCTTGAGCGTGCTTCGAGATATGCCAAGATCTTTCAAAGCCCAGCAAGACCATCATTGGGAAACATATTTTGCGCGCTCACTTGCCGACAAAACCGTATTGCTAATTGGATATGGAAATGTTGGCAAAGCTGCTGAGAAGCGATTGCTTGGCTTTGGGTGCAAAGTTATTCCAGTAGCCAGAACCGCTCGAGACCATGTTCATTCGATTACTGAGTTGCCAAACCTGATTCCATCTGCTGATGTTGTGATGTTGATAGTCCCGAATAATCCGGGAACTGTGAATTTGGTTGACGCTAAATTCCTTGCCAGCATGAAAGACGATTCGATTTTGGTAAATGTGGCCCGAGGCCTTGTCGTCGACACCGATGCACTAGTCGCAGAACTCAAGACTGGCCGAATTAGCGCTGCACTAGATGTGACTGAACCTGAACCACTTCCAGCTGATCACGTACTTTGGTCACTGCCAAATGCCATCATCACTTCTCACAACGGGGGAGAAGGTGATGTGTTTTGGGATCGGGCGCGTACTCGAATCCACAGCCAGTTCGACCTTTGGCTGGCTGGCAAGCCACTCGAGTGCGTGATTACTGAAAATCTGGGTTAGATTTATTACATGCCAAACATGAAGCCTCGAAGTGGACAAGTAACCGACGGTATTGAACGTGCTCCAGCACGCGGAATGCTCCGCGCAGTTGGCATGGGTGACGACGATTGGGTTAAGCCACAGATTGGCATCGCATCGTCGTGGAATGAAATCACTCCTTGCAATCTCTCACTTGAACGCCTAGCCAAGGCATCAAAAGAAGGTGTGTTCAAAGCCGGTGGCTTCCCAATGCAGTTCGGCACAATTTCAGTTTCTGATGGTATTTCCATGGGCCATGAAGGTATGCACTTCTCGCTTGTAAGTCGCGAAATCATTGCTGATTCGGTAGAAGCAGTTATGCAAGCTGAACGCCTTGATGGCATGGTCAACTTTGCTGGTTGTGACAAGTCATTACCTGGCATGTTGATGGCTGCAGCTCGCTTGGATGTTGCAAGTGTTTTCGTATATGCGGGATCAATTCTTCCGGGCAATGTAACTCTTTCCGATGGCAGCAATCGTGACGTGACAATCATTGACGCTTTCGAAGCTGTTGGTGCGTGTGCTCGTGGACTGATGAGCGAAGAAGATGTAGATCGTATTGAACGAGCTATTTGTCCAGGTGAAGGTGCCTGTGGCGG
>RGDC01000012.1 GCA_009918005.1 Actinomycetota bacterium | reverse complement strand
ACCAGCGGCACCAAGTGGTTACTTAAGCGAAGCATTGATTTGATTCCCACTTTGATCTATTTGATGATGATCGAAGGCAAGGAAATCCGCGCGATTGAAGCCAGCAAGAGCGAGAATTCCAAGTCCTAAGGGACACCCGCACTGCACAAGGCTCCATTGCTTGTCTTGTGAGAACATATAGATATGCAAAAGAATGTGTTTGGTGAACCATTAGAACTTTGTGGCCTTGATCCTGTAACTGGATATTTTCGGGATGGCTTCACAACTACGGACGAATCTGACTTCGGTAGTCACACAGTTTGCGCAGTGGTTTCTGCTGAATTTCTGGAGCATCAAAAATCTGTGGGAAATGACCTTTCAACTCCGGCGCCACAGTTTGGATTTGATGGCCTAAAGCCAGGGGATCGCTGGGCGGTATGCGCACCACGTTGGCAACAAGCACTTGAAGATGGTGCTGCCTGCGGGGTAGTACTTGCCGCCACTAATGAAGCAGCGCTGGAATACATAAATTCGGAAGACTTAATCGCACACAGTGTTGATGTGCCACCAGATTTAAGCGAACTTACTGAAAGCTAGCATTCCGAATTAGTTTTCTAGTTGGCCTTCGAGTTCAGTAACTCGTTTTTTCAAGGCTTCTAAATCGGTTGAAGACTCACCAGTAACGGAATCTTCTTTATTTGTCGTGTTGAAATTTGAGGCGATCGACGCCGTAATGGTTCCAAGTAGCGCAACACCCATGATCATTAATGCGGTGCCAACAATTCGACCTTGTGTTGAAACTGGATAAGTATCGCCATAACCAACGGTTGCCATAGTGGTGATGGCCCACCACCAGCCATCACCAGCACTTTGAATGTTTGCACCATCAACATGACGTTCAGCTTCAGTAACGGCTAAACCTGCAACAAACCAAGTTGCGAATGCGAGAGTTACGACAGAAGTAGTTACTTGCTGACTACGCGAACCACGATTTCGCCTCGACAAAACTGTGACTGCAGCTAGCGCACGGATGGCTCGAAGTAGTGGCAGGAATGGCAAAGCTACGGCAGCTAGATCCAGGAGGTTTTTGCGAAAAAATATTTTCTTGTCCTGGGCTATCGATAGCCGCGCGAAGTAATCAATAGCAAAGAAGATCCAAATGATGAATAGCGCCCAGTTGCATAGTGAATGTAACGCAGGTGAAAGGTTGGGATTGATAATTGGCCAGGCGTAACCAGCCAAGAAAACAATGCCTAGGGTCTGCAAAAAAGTTGGCGACAACTTGGTCCACCACGCAATGGCACGTTTCATTTTCACCCCAGTTGAAGATTCTTACGTTTCTCAGAATATCTGCATAAGTCTCGGTTTTGCCTTAAGACAGGTCGGTTTTGTCCGTTATGCTTTCAAATTATGATCGAGCAAAATCAAAGAAAATCAATTGATGGGGACAATCCCAAGGTCTATTTGATTGCTGCCGCATTAGGTGCAGGTGTTGGCTTAGTCTCAATTGCCTTTCTGTTTACCGTAATTAGTTTGAAGAATTTGGTCTGGACCACCGACCATGTCAGAACTAGCGCGATCGTGGTTTTTGTAATTTGCACCGTC
This sequence comes from Actinomycetota bacterium, assembly GCA_009918005.1. Taxonomy (GTDB): domain Bacteria; phylum Actinomycetota; class Actinomycetes; order S36-B12; family UBA5976; genus UBA5976. Next base: position 20,918 of record RGDC01000012.1, on the reverse strand, counting down.
GGTGGATTGATTGTCGGAGTTTTAAATCACACGGCTGAAAAGTCACGCGACCAAGCTCATGATCTAACTGAAGCGATTGCGGACATGGAAGCAGTCGAGACTAATCAAGCCCCGTCTGCTCGGCTAATTTTCGGGCGCGCAACGTTAGGTATTGCATCACTTGGTTTCGGTGGTCCGTTGGGTCCAGAAGCTCCATTGATTGCATTAGTTGCGCAACTGAGTTCACGTCTGTCGCACATACTTCGAATTACTCAGGCTAGGGTCGTTGAACTTTCAGTTGCAGGATCCCTTGGAGTTTTGTTTGGCGTGCCATTAGTTCTGGCAGGTATTGAAAGTGAAGAAAAGCACGCAGGTAGAAATGCAGGCCAGCGCCTTGTCGCGCGAGGCCCGGAGATTATTGCGGCAATTTCATCACTTATCGTGATTACTAAATTGTTGCCAGAGATTGGAATACATCAATTTACGTCAACGTCGTCAACCAACTTAGAATTCGGTATCGATCTACTCTGGGTCGCCGTGATTGCATTTTTGGCCAGTGCACTAGGCAGGCTTGTAATCGTTTCAATTCCAAAGTTACGAAAGATTGTTATTGAGAAATTGCCAGGCGGTGATATCGCAGCTGGTTTAGTGAGTGGTGCAATCCTTGGCTTGAGCGCCTTGGCGACTCCACTAGTTTTGTTTTCTGGTCATCATGAGATTCAAGAACTACTCAACGGCTCTGAGTCCGTTGCGCAACTTATTGTGATTATCGCTCTAAAGATGTTGGTGCTGATTGTTTGTCTCGCAGGCGGCTGGTACGGTGGGCAAATTTTCCCACTGGCATTCATTGGTGCGAGCTCGGCACTAGTGGTTGCTGAGTTAGTTGGAAGTTCAGCAACTTTAAGTTTGGTGGCCGCTGGATTTGTGGCAGCCAGCGCTGTTGGAATTCGCCGGCCATTACTTGCCTTAATCTTAGGTTTTGTTTTATTCCCGCAGACTACGTATCTAGCCATGTTGCTGGCTGCTGCGATTTCAATTTCCATGTTGAATAGGCGTCCCGTTTCACTAGAACATTAATTCAAAAATGCCCGCACCTAAATAGGCGCGGGCATTTCATTTTGAGTTTTACTCAGCAGTTTTGAACCAAGCATTTGCCTTCGCATTGCTAACAATTAGCAGTGCAATAACGTTCAATGCAATTGGAGCCCAGCCGTATGGCAGGCGCATGAAGCCAAAGATGATGTTAATTACAGCAAGTGCCTGTATAACGACTTGTGCTGATCTGGAACCAATCAAGATCATTTTTGAGATTGATACATATATAAGGCCAAGCACGATAGAAAGTAGGCCATTTAGTAACAGATACCAGGTTGAGATTTCAATGGTTAGGCCACCCGCAGCGTTGAGAACTGTTGGATTTTCACCGATTGGGGATAAGACCATAAGGACACCGAATCCAACGTTAAAGATTGCGATTACCCAGATTAGGGCTGCCAGAAATGTCACCATTGCTGGACGCTTTGCAGCGGTTGTTGAAGTCATTCTTCCTCCGTAGAGAACAACAAAACCAATTCGAGATCTTCGATTTAGCCACTTAAACGGTAGCAGATTGGGATATTAGGTAGCATTCAATTACGCCCTTTACCCCGGAGATTTAGTTGGCAAATTTAAAGATTGTTATCGTTGGCGCTGGTATTGCTGGCACCGGACTAGCCGATGAATTAACCCAACTTGGTCAACGTGATGTCACCGTGGTAGATCAAGGACCAATTTGGAAAACCGGTGGCGCAACCTCTCATGCGCCTGGGTTAGTAACTCGCACCAGCACTTCAAAAATGATGCACCGATTTGCGGATTACACAATTACAAAACTTTTGTCTATGGATGTTGCCGGCCAGCCCTGCTTTTATCCAGTGGGTTCTATTGAAGTCGCGTTAACTCAAGAGCGTCTGAATTACTTAGTGCGCCGAACCGAATTTGCTGCATCTTGGGGATTTAGTGCCGAGATGCTTTCACCGGAAGAATGCGCAAACTTAAATCCACTTCTGGATCCAAGCACTTTCATTGGTGGCTTTCACACAACGGGTGAAGGCATCGGCAAAGCGCTACGTGGCGCGCAAGCGCAAGGCGAGCGCGCGCAATCTAACGGCGCTGTATTTATTGGCAATACAACTGTTACTGGAATTGCCACAGTGGGATCAAAAGTTACTGGTGTGCAAACCGCAACAGGCGTAATTCCGGCAGATTTAGTAATTATTGCGGCGGGCGGTTGGGGTAACTCAATTGCAGCTACCGCGGGTGTGACTTTGCCACTGGTTTCGATGGAGCATCAATACGCCGTCACTGAACCAATATCAGTCTTAGCAAAAGGCCGCGACGGTGATGCCAGTGTTCCGATTGTGCGAATTTATGAAGCTGGCACTTATGTGCGCGACGAAGGCGACAAAGCAGGTATCGGTTCGTTTAACCATCGCGCAATTCCAGTAAGTGATTCCGATATGGTCAACAATGCTGCCACGTTAGAGGACCCTTCCAAGTTGCCATTTACCCAAGGTGACTGGGATCAAGCTTGGGTTGAAACGCTAGAAGTAATGCCAGTTTTATCTGGCGTGAAATATGAGCAGGCCTACAACGGAGTATTCCCATATTCGGCCGATGGTTTGCCACTAATGGGACCAGCAGCAAGTGTAGATGGACTTTGGGTACTGGAGTGCCTATGGGCAACACACTCAATTGGCGCAGCCCGATCATTAGCGCAAGCAATCTGTGGCATTGCACCTGACATTGATTTTGCTCCAGCTGATCTAACTCGTTTTGATGATGCGGAATTAGTTCCAGCAGATTATGCACAACGTTGTGACAACGCGTATGTCGATACTTACGCAATTCATCACCCGGCCGAGCCTTCAACTAGCCCGCGCGGGGTTCGGCTATCACCGTTTTATGACGAGCAAGAAAAGCTAGGGGCTGCTTTCTTTGACACATCAGGCTGGGAGCGCCCTCGTTGGTTTGAATCAAATGCTGGCTTACTTGCCGGACTTAGCATTCCCGCGCGCGATTCCTGGTCAAGTAAGTTCTGGTCACCGATTGCTGGCGCTGAACACCTCAAGACCCGAGAAGTTGCTGGCGTTTTTGATATGACTTCACTTCGCCGAATTAATGTCACGGGCCGCGATGCAGCAAAGTTCTTGAATTACGCAGCAGCGCGCAATGTGGCACGCGGAATAGGCTCAGTTACTTACACAATGTTGCTGGATCACAATGGCGGCATTGTTTCGGATGTGACGATCAGCCAACTAGCAGAAGATCGATTCTTGGTAGGTGGCAATAGTCCGCGAGATGAAGTTTGGCTCAAATCAATATCTTCAGGATTTGAGGTCCAGATTGCAGACATCACCAATGGCACAACGTGCATTGCGGTATGGGGACCGCAGGCACGCGAAATCTTGACGCCAATTACAGATACCGACTTAACTAACGACACATTCAAGTATTTCTCGGCTAAGGAAACTTCGGTGGCCGGAATTGCAGTCACTTCAGTTCGCGTTTCTTATGTTGGCGAACTTGGTTGGGAACTTGCTTGCAATGCCTCTGGCGGCTCCCAACTTTGGAAAGCAATCATGGAGCAAGCAGATCGGGTTGGTGCAATTCCAGCGGGTCGAAGTGCGCTAACGAGTTTGCGTTTAGAAAAGGGATACCGCGCCTGGGGTAGCGATATGAGTCGCGAAGATACACCAATGAGTGCTGGCTTAGATTTTGCAGTGCGAACTGATGGCGAACATTTAGGTATTGCTGCCGCTTCGACTCGCGCCACATCCCGCAGACTTCGAACTTTGAGCCTCACAGATATTGAAACTGTGCCAACGATCGGCCAACCTATATTTAGGTCTGGCAAGAATATCGGGTATGTAACTAGCGCTGAATTTGGCTGGTCAGTAGGTCACCCAGTAGCTCTTGGCTGGTTGCCTGTTGAAATTGCAGAAGGCGAATCCGTTCAAATTTCTTGTGGTGGCACAACGGTTAATGCAGTGGTTGCACCTGATGCAGTTTTTGATCCGACAGGATCACGAATCAGGGTTTAAGAACTACCGCTTCGGCGACGTTCAATTCGACGAGCCGCCGCCGGACCTGAAGACTTGGCTTTTGAGTTCTCGGAAGTTGTGCCGGAACTGTTCCCTTTGGCTCCCTGTGACTTCTTCTTTTCAAGGGCAGCCAAGAATGCTGCCTTTGTTGGGTCAGTCTCTTTCGGTGAATTAGCCATGCCTTCATTCAATCACATGCCAGTTGGGTGTAACCTAAAGTTGAAGATTCAATGAAATCTCAGCTTTTTCTAAAGGATGATAAATGTCGGCCGAAACCCAAAATCCACCAGCCCAAGCCACGCACAAAGAAATCATGGTTGTCCTTAGTGGACTCATGGTTGGTATGTTGCTTGCCGCCCTTGATCAAACCATCGTCTCCACTGCTTTAAAGAGCATCGTCGAAGATTTCAACGGACTTTCGCACTACACCTGGGTTGTAACTGCTTATTTGTTGACTTCAACTGCCTCCACACCTCTATATGGCAAGATTTCTGACCTTTACGGTCGACGTCCAGTTTTTCAGTTTGCGATCATCACATTCTTAATTGGTTCATTCTTGGCTGGCGCTTCTCAAAACATGGCTGAGCTAATTGCGTTCCGAGCCATTCAAGGGCTCGGTGCTGGTGGCTTGATGGCCCTTACTTTCGTAATCATTGGTGACCTGGTTTCACCACGCGAACGTGGAAAGTATCAGGGTTACTTTGGCGCAGTATGGGGACTTGCGGCAGTTGCTGGACCTCTACTTGGTGGCTTCTTCTCAGACGCAGACACCATATTCGGCGTTGCGGGCTGGCGTTGGATTTTCTACATTAACTTGCCATTCGGAATTCTTGCACTGGTTCTTACTTCGTCATCGCTAAAAAACGCGAGTATTCGTCGCGAACACAGCATCGACTACCTGGGTGCGCTTTTAATGGTTTCATCTGTGACGGCCCTATTGATTGGTATTTCGGTATTCGGCCCTGAGAATGGCTGGTTAAGCAGTAAGACGCTGGCGGTAATCGGCTTGGCAATTGTTCTTGCCGTTGTTTTCCTCATGCAGGAACTGCGAGCTGCCGAACCAATTCTGCCGCTTGACCTATTTAAGAATCACACTTTCTCACTAACTTCGGCTCTTGGCGCCATTATCGGTGCAGGCATGTTTGGCGCTATCGTTATGTTGCCGCTTTACTTGCAGGTTGTGCAAGGAGATTCCGCTACCGTTGCTGGTCTAAAGCTGATTCCTTTCATGCTCGGAATCGTTTCGATGTCCATTGTTAGTGGCAAATTGATTAGTAAGCACGGACATTACAAGCGCTACCCAGTTATGGGGCTAGCAATTATGACTGTTGGAATTGGAATGTTGTCGACCCTAAATGAAACTACTCCATTTTGGCAGCTTTCAATCTATGCAGTTCTAATCGGTGCTGGACTTGGTCTTTCCATGCAGACAATCGTCATTGCACTGCAAAATGCCGTAGACATGAAAGACCTAGGAATTGCAACTAGTGCAAATACTTTCTTTAGATCTATTGGTAGCACAGTTGGCGTAGCGCTGTTTGGATCGCTTTACGCTAGCCGTCTGGCAATTAATTTGCCAAAGGGTGTTGAAGAATTAGCAGCATCTAATCCAGCAGCACTGGCAGGCGCAACGCCAGAGGCTTTTGCACAGCTCAAAAACAATACTTCAGTAATTGAGACATTTACTCCAGAATTACAGGCTGTTATCTATCATGCGTTTGTTCAGTCGTTCCATGTCGTGTTCTTAGCGGCAGTGCCACTTACGGCAGCTGGTTTTGTCATGGCGCTGTTCTTGCGCGAAGTCCCACTTCGAACTGGCGCAGAGCATCATGCAGCTAAGCAGGAAGCCGCCGGCGAAGCCATCGGGTAATTACTCAGCAGCGAGCTGGTTTAGGATCCGTTTCAGATCCGCTTTGTTAACAGGACCAATGAATTTGGCGGCGACTCGATGTTGTTTGTCCAGAATTATGGTTCCGGGCAAGTAACTTCCTTGAACTACGTCTGCTTTGGATGCAATTGCCTGATTGGGATCACTAATGTGTGGCCAAGAGCCCTCTTGCGACTTTAGGAAATCTTTTGCCGCAGCTTTATCGTCTGCTTCATTGAGGCCGAGTAAATTAACGTCGGGAAATTCGTTCTGAATTTCGGCAAGTATTGGCCATTCCTCGCGACATGGAGGACACCATGAGGCCCAGGCATTAACAACTACTAGACCCGGCATATCCTTAGTCGTGACAACGTCACCGCTGATTCCTGGTCCAGATATTTCAATTGAAACTTCACGTTCATCAAGAGTGATCTCGGTTAAAGTGGCGTTCGGAATCGCGCTTTCTGATGGTCGATATCCGGCTGGTATTTCAACCCCACAACCCGTAACAAGCATTGCAATGCAAATGCCTGCCAAGAGTTTTTTTCCCACATAGAAGAGGTTACCTTGAATATTTACAAATGGATGATTTGCAAAAAGGCCGGATGTTAGTTTTCCTCCAATTTGGCTTGATCATTATTTTGGCAATGTATCCAGATAGCACAACGGTAGATTCTAGAACCAACATTTTCGGAACCATAGTTATTGCCATTGGGTTGATCCTTCTGTTCGCCGGCTTTAGAGGACTCGGCAAGTCTTTGACTGCAAACCCAGTTCCAAATCAGGATGGCGTACTCGTAACCAAAGGTATTTATAGTGTTGTGCGACACCCGATTTATCTAGGACTTCTGATAATCACTTTTGGACTTGTAGTTTCAAGTGGCGTTTGGGGTCAGATCATAGTTTGGGTGGCACTTGCCATGTTGCTGGTTTACAAAATGCGCTGGGAAGAAGTTTTACTTACAGCCAAGTACAAAGATTACGCCGAGTACATGACAAAAGTTCCCGCCATCATTCCAGGTCTAAAGCGCAGTAAGTAACTACTTAACCCAATCGGTTGAAATCGTAAACCTATCTACAACTTCGCGAATTGGGTCAACCCCGATTCCAGGTCCAGTTGGCACGTCGATGTGTCCGTCTATCAAAACAAACGGCTCGGTTGTATCAGTTTCAAAATAGCGAGCCGATGCCGAAGTATCGCCAGGTAATGTGAAGTTAGGTAATGCCGCTAAAGCTAAGTTTGCAGCGCGACCAATGCCAGTTTCCAACATGCCACCACACCAAACTGGAATGCCGGCTGCTTGCGCAACATCGTGAATTTTTACTGCTTCGATGTAGCCACCAACGCGTGCGGGTTTGATGTTAATAATCGAAGTAGCCCCAATTTCTATAGCATCGCGCGCAACACCTGCCGAGACTATTGACTCATCTAGACAAACCGGGGTTTGAATGTATTCAGCCAATCGGGCGTGACCCAGAATGTCTTCTTCTTCAATTGGTTGTTCAATTAGTAGCAAATTAAATTCATCCAGGCGTTTTAAAAGATCAAAATCATCGCGCGTGTATGCAGTATTGGCATCGACTTGCAGCAGTAAATCTTCTCCGAAGGTTTCGCGAACAAGTTTTACTGGTTCGTAGTCCCACCCAGGTTCAATCTTTAGTTTGATTCTTAGGTAACCATCAGCAAGATAACCTTCAACGGTTTTCATCAATTCTGGCAAGGTGTCCATGATTCCAACCGAGACGCCAGCTGGGACTTTTGTTTTGGTCGCGCCAAGGTAAGTTGCAAACGATATGCCGCTGGCTCGCAATTGCGCATCAAGTACTGCTGTTTCTAACGCTGCCTTAGCCATGCGATGACCTTTGGCCCAATGCAATACTGGTGCGATTGCTTCGGCTGTTAGCCCGTTACCAAGTTTCATTGCTTCTGGAATAAAAAAGTCTCGCAGTACTCCAGCGGCAGCGGTGTGGTACTCACTGGAGTAATCAGGTAGTGCATTTGCTGCACATTCTGCCCAGCCTTCGCCGACATCCGTGATGGCATGCACCCACACGACTTCATGAACCGAGACCGAACCTTCAGAGGTGCGGAACGCAGACTTCAAAGGAACGTCAAGGCGAATTAGTTCTACTGCTTCTAGTTTCAATTGAGTTCCTTTACTTTGGTGGTTCTACTAGTAAGTGAGTTCGATCCTTCATGCGGGTAATTGTCCAGCCATCAGCTAGTAATGGTGCTAAAGCCTCACGAGTTTCGACTCGCCACACTTTCGCCGCAGCAAGATCAGTTCGCCGCAAAGCTTCGATGTCTTCGGGAATCTCTATCTCTATCGCATCCGGAGAAATTGCATCGGCAATCTTTGCACCAGATAGATCCCAGTAAACAAATAGCCGATCGGAATCATCGCCAGCATTTATTTCGTCAGTCATAGTGCCGTAAAAGTTAGGTAGATACTCAACAGCAGTAGCTCCAAGTTTGTCGAAATTAAAAACGCAATTTCGGCGAACTAGGGGATCAAAGGACCATGTGATTCCAGTCAAGCCTTCATGCTTAGCCCAGTTAAATTGATGCTGCTTAAGTGCATAACCTGCGCCGGGTTGGAACGAGCCTGTTACATGAGAATGCAGGATACTTTTGCCATTAAATACGCCCCGAAATCCAAATGATGCGGCCACCATCTCGTTGCCGTCATAAGCTGCGCTGCAATATGCCCCAACGTGCAGCCCAAACTCTGCACAAAAATGCACTGACCGCTTCCATCTCTTCAATGCTGGAAACTTGGCTGATGCGAAGCGAGGACATGCCTCTATTGTGCCCGAATAGAGGCAATAGGCTGTTACGAACCCAACAAGAAAGTTAACTCAACCGAATGTCTAATTGGCCAAGTGAACGTAAGTACGCTGTGGCAATTTGGGCATCCATAACAGTGGGATACATTCTCTGGCAGGGAATTCCATTTGATCGAGCCACGCAATTTCTAATCATCATTACTGCGGCTCTGGCGTTCTCGATAGGAACAACTACGGGTCCGATACGAGTGTTTGCCGATTGGGGTCCTTTCGTTGTCCTGCTATATGGTTACGACTATTCCCGTGGCGCTGCCGACACTTTTGGGTTCAAAGTGCGAGTTGAGGAGATCTATAACATCGAACTGTCCTGGTTTGGCTGGCTTTTCGATGGCAAGATTCCTACCGTCTGGTTTCAACAACACCTTTACGATCCAAATCAGATTGCATGGTGGGAATCCTTAGTTGCGCTTGTATATGTATCGCATTTCGTTGTGCCTTGGGCAATTGTTGGCGTTCTCTATATAAAGAACCGAGAGCTATGGGCGAAATTTGCTCGCCGAGTAATTGCGATTTCTTTTGCTGCCTTGATCACGTACATTTTGATTCCAGCTGCCCCGCCCTGGTATGCCGCACGTGTAGGACTTTGCGATCCAATAGTTCGGATCGTAACTAGAGGCTGGGAAGTCGTTGGCATTCCAATTGCTGGCCAGATCATTTCATTGGGCCAAGGCGTGGTTAATCAAGTCGCAGCAATTCCGTCTTTGCATGCGGGTATGGCCGTGACCATCACATTGTTCTTCTGGTCGCGCGCGGGATTCAAGATGAAAGTATTCCTAGTTTTCTATGTTGCCCTTATGTTCTTTGCTCTGGTCTTTGGCGGCGAGCACTACATCTTTGATGCCACGCTAGGCGCGCTTTATGCCATCGCTATCGAATTTGGCTGCCGGGCCTGGGAGCGCCGAAATGGTCATAAAGCCCAATAACTAGGCATTTTGCGAGAGTTTCAGGCAATTTACTGGGTCTGGTGGTAATTCTGTGACCTGTGGGGTTATTCTCTTCCTAAGTGCTCCTAGGAGTCCTACAACATGTCGGGGAAGGCAAATTGTAGGAAAGGCTAGGAGGCAAGAGATGGCGTATTCGTCAGCAACTCGTGGGGTTGTGTTCATTCACAGCACCCCGCGAGCTTTAACTGCCCACATTGAGTGGGCTTTGGGTGGCCTACTAGGCACGCCAGTAAATCTTGATTGGGTTGAACAGCCCGTCGCGCCTAGCACTGTGAGAAGTGAAATGTCCTGGATCGGTGCTGCTGACTTATCAGCAAAGATTGCCTCAGCACTGCGCGGATTTCCAAACTTAAGATTTGAAGTAACTGAAGAACCAAGTGCTGGCTTTGATGGACAGCGATATGTATCCACACCTTCACTTGGAATTTGGCGTAGTCCAATGGGTGTTTTTGGCGAGAGCTTTATCTCTGATGAAAAACTTCGCACTGCGATTGCTAATGCGACAGCAGCTGGAAATTCGTTAGTTGAAGCCGTCGATGAAGTAATGGGCGGACCATGGGATCGCGAACTTGAACCATTCAGGTATGCCGGCGATGGCGTGCCAGTTAGATGGCTACACCAAGTTAGTTAAAGCGGAATGTTTCCGTGATTTCCGCGTGGGAAAGAACCGTCTGGGTTAGCAGATGCCTTTAATGCAGCCGCAATTGCAGTTCGAGTTTTTGTTGGATCTACAATTTCATCCACTGCGCCAAGTTCAATGCACTTAGGTAATCCACCGGCTGTGATCTTGTGCTCTTCAGCAAGTTCTGCTTCAACCGCATCTTTTTGATCTGGTGGAACTTCAGCAAGGCGCCTGCGGTGCAAGATGCGGATTGCAGCAAGTGGTCCCATAACTGCAACTTCCGCGCCTTCCCAAGCCATAACGCGCGTAGCACCAAGTGCCTTGGAGTTCATTGCGATGTATGCGCCGCCATATGACTTACGAGTGACACAAGTAATTCGAGGTACGACACATTCAGCAAATGCGTGAAGAAGTTTTGCACCGCGACGAACTACACCATCCCATTCTTGACCAACACCTGGTAGGTAACCAGGCACGTCAACCATAACGATCATTGGAATTCCAAGGGCATCACACATACGAACGAAGCGGGCACTCTTTTCTGCGGAAGTGGCATCTAGACAACCTCCAAGACGAAGTGGGTTGTTTGCCACGACACCTACTGTGCGACCACCGAAACGACCAAGCGTTGTAATGATATTTGGTGCCCAGCGCGGATGAAGTTCAATACCAGTACCGGCATCGATTACGGAATCAACAATTGGATGCGCGTCATATGCCCGGTTGTTTTGTTCAGGTAAAAGCGCACCCATGTCTACATCAGAAATCTTGGAAGTATCAAGTAAGCCTTGGTTGCCTAGCAAATCCGTGATGTTACGAGTGTCAGCGATTGCGCGTTCTTCAGTTTCGCTAACTACATGAACAACACCGCTTCGACGGCCATGTGGTTCAGGACCACCCAAGCGCAACATGTCTACGTCTTCTCCAGTTACCGAGCGAACGACATCAGGACCAGTTACGAAGATGCGACCTTCAGGACCAAGGATCACGATGTCTGTTAGTGCGGGACCATAAGCGCCACCACCTGCAGCTGGACCAAGCACAACTGAAACCTGCGGAATCTTGCCGGAAGCGTGAGTCATTACCCGGAAGATGTCGCCGAATGGTTTTAATGCACCGATACCTTCTTGTAGGCGAGCACCACCGGAATGCCAGATGCCAACGATCGGGCATAGTTCCTTCATGGCGATTGCGTAAGCATCAACGATAACCGCACCTTCAGCAGCGCCAAGTGCGCCACCTTGAAAAGAAGGATCATTTGCAAAGGCAACTACAGTTCGACCGTTAATTTTTCCAGTTGCAGAAACTGCACCGATCCCATCAACTTGGCTTGCGACGTAATTCAGAGTGCCGTCATCAAACAGAGTTGTTAGGCGAGCATTCGCCATTAACTTCTTGTCTACGACAGCGGTCATGAGTGGTTCCGGAATGCCAAAACGATGTCATGGCCACCAAAGCCAAATGAATTACTCAAGGCTGCGATATCGCCACTTGGAAGTTCGCGCGGAGTATTCATAACGACATCGACGTCGACGCCATCGGCCAAGTTAACAAGGTTGCCAACAGGTGGAACGATGCGATTCTTGATTGCCAAGATTGCTGCAAGAGCTGCAAGTGAGCCTGCGCCACCGAGTAAGTGACCGGCCACGCCTTTGACTGCGGTAATCGGAGCATGGTCAGCATCAGATCCGAGAACTTTACGAATTGCCTTAGCTTCAGCAACGTCTCCTGCTGGAGTACTGGTTGCGTGGGCATTCACATGGAAGATGTCCTTGGTTGAAAGATCTGCATCAGCAAGCGCGCGGTTCATGGCGAGAATTACGCCACGACCTTCTGGTTCTGGCTGTGCGATGTGATGTGCATCAGCGGCGATACCTTGACCACCATAAGTTGCATAGATTTTTGCGCCGCGAGCTTTGGCAAACTCTTCAGATTCTAAAACGATGATTGCTGCACCTTCAGCCATTACGAAACCATCACGATCGCGATCGAACGGACGAGAAGCTCCTGCAGCATTTTCATGGTTGGTAGATAGTGCGCGCATTGCTGCGAAAGCAGCAATTGTTAGTGGGTGAATACAGCCTTCAGTTCCACCGCAGATAACAACATCAGCGCGTCCAGTGCGAATCATCTCGGCGCCGTAGCCGATTGCTTCTGCGCCAGATGCACAAGCTGAGACTGGAGTGTGCACGCCAGCCATTGCTCCAAGCTCAAGACCGATAACGGCTGCTGGACCATTTGGCATCAACATTGGAACTGTCATAGGGGAGACTCGGGAAGCGCCACGATCACGCAGTACGTCGTATTGCTCCATTAGAGAGATCGCGCCACCAACACCAGATCCGACTGCAACACCAAGGCGAGCTTGCTCGACTTCAGGTGCACCGGCGTCAGCCCAAGCTTCGCGTGCTGCTATCAAGGCAAGTTGTTGGGAACGATCCATGCGGCGAACCTCGTGAGGTTCCAAGATACTTTCGGGATCAACTTTTGCAGTTGCAGCAATTCGAACTGGCAGCTCTGCAAAGCGTGGATCTTCTAATAAGTGGATTCCGGAGCGGGCAGCTACCAATGAATCCCAAGTTGAAGCAACATCTCCACCAAGTGGAGTAGTGGCTCCAAGCCCTGTAACGACAACCGTACGGCTCATTGTTGTCGACCTTTCAATTTGTTTTAGTGCTTATGGATACTTGTCGTGCAGTTGGTGCAAGTTTTTATGTGGCGGGCAACATGCAAGCTGCCCGCCGACATCAAAACTAGTTATGCCTTGTTAGCAGCGATGTAGTTCACTGCATCAGCAACGGTATTTAGGTTCTTAACTTCGGTGTCGGGGATTGTTACACCGAACTTGTCTTCGCAAGCCATTACAACTTCAACCATTGACAATGAGTCAACGTCTAGGTCATCAACAAATGACTTTTCCATCTGGACTGATTCAGCTGGGATGCCTGCAACTTCGTTTACGATTTCCGCTAGGCCAGCGAGGATGTCCTGGGACATAGTTATCTCCTTTAGTAATTACTTACCGCGTTGTGCGGGTCTTACTTCGAAAATCTTTCGACTTTCGAAACTTATGGGACAAGTGCTACTTGCGCAGCATGCACTAAGCCAGCGCCAAAGCCGACCATCAAAACAAGGTCGCCACTTTTCACTTCGCCATTTTCGCGAAGTCGATCAAGTGCCAATGGAACTGAAGCAGCGGAGGTGTTGCCGGAGTATTGAATGTCACGGGCAATCACAACATGATCAGGTAGATCAAGTTGCTTAACTAATGCATCAGTAATTCGGTTATTTGCCTGATGCGGTACGAACGCAGCCAAGTCGCTTGCAGTAACTCCTGCTGCGGCCATTGCTTCGGCACAAACATCGCCCATCTGGCCAACGGCCCAACGGAATACTTGCTGACCTTGCATGGTCAATACAGAAGGTGTTCCCGCTTTTTCAGCAGTGAAGATATCTGGATCCATGATGATTGCATCGCGTTGGGTGCCATCTGCGCCCCAGATTGTTGGGCCAATACCTTGCGCATCGGTTGGACCGACAACAACGGCGCCGGCACCATCGGCAAATAAAAATGCCGTGCCACGATCTTCAAAGTTAACGATCTCAGAAAGCTTTTCAGCGCCGATTAGCAGGACGTATTTAGCTGCGCCAGAACGAATCATTCCATCTGCTATACCCAGCCCATAGCAAAATCCAGCACAGGCAGCCGAGGTATCAGTTGCGGCGGCGTTAACTGCACCGAGTGCAGCAGCAACTTCAACTGCAGCTGAGGGAGTTTGGTAGCGATGTGTCACCGTTGCAACCATCACAAGGTCTAATTGATCGGCAGTAATCCCTGCATCTGCAATGGCTTTGCGCGCCGCAGCCGTGGCCATAGTTACTACAGTCTCATCAGGACCAGCATGACGGCGTTCAACGATTCCAGAGCGTTCTTGAATCCATTCGTCATTTGAATCAATCCGCAGACAGATCTCATCGTTTGTGACAACGCGTTCAGGTCGAAACGTGCCAAGACCAAGAATTCCAGCATGCGCAGTTGGAGCTGGAGTGTTTAAAGTAATCATGAACCAGCCTTGGGATGCAGACGAAGCAGTGGCTGGCCAGGATTTACTGGATCGCCATCAGTTACTAGCCATTCAACGATGGTGCCACCGTGTGGTGCTTCAACTTCGTACTCATCACGCAAGGTACGAATGGTTGCATTGAATTCAATGATGCCTTTGAATGGTGCAACGATTAAGCGCCAAGTCGGAGAATCAGTAACGGCAGTTTCGGTGCCGTGACGGGCAATTAGATCTAGCGCTGCTGGCATATCATCTGGAGTTTTAAGCGATACACATTCGACGCCAGGCATTGCGCGCTTTGCCAGTCCAACAAGGGTTCCAGCTGGTGGCAGTTCGATCAGTCCAGTAACACCTAGATCAAGCATGGTTTGCATACATAGATCCCAGCGCACTGGATTACTAACTTGAGTTACTAGACGCTTTAAAACTTCGCGACCATCTTGCACAACCGTGCCATCTGCATTTGAAAGAATTCGGCTGCGCGCATCGTGAGTTGAAATTGCTTTCGCATGTTGAGCCAAAATGCCAACTGCTGGTGCCATGTGCTTGGTGTGGAAAGCGCCAGCAACTGAAAGTGGACGAACGCGGGCGCCAGCGGGAGGATCAGTTTCTAGAGCAGCAAGTTGTTCAAGTGTGCCAGCAGCAACAATTTGGCCCGCGCCGTTTTCATTTGCAGCAGTAAGTCCATGCTGAGCTAACTTCGCAATAACTTCATCGCGGTCGCCACCGAGAACTGCAGACATGCCAGTTGGGGTAACTGCAGAAGCAGCTGCCATGGCATTGCCGCGTTCACGCACTAAAACCATGGCTTGTTCTGCTGAAATAACGTTTGCTGCAGCCGCCGCGGTAATTTCACCAACACTGTGACCTGCGCCGATACCAACTTTGACGTAAGCCTCGCCTGGGTGCGGAAACAGACTTAAAAGGGAAACCATGCCAGCGCTGACTATTAGAGGCTGAGCTACCGCGGTATCGCGAATCGTGTCTTCATCACTGGTTGTGCCGTGGGCAATTAGATCTATACCGGCGACGGTGCCTAGCCACTTCATGCGATCTTCAAAATTTGGAAGCTCTAACCAAGGGGTTAAAAAGCCGGGGACCTGGGAACCTTGACCTGGGGCAACTACTGCAAGCACTTGTATAGTCTCTCGTATAGGCAACCGCTAAATCTGGCGACGATCCACTAAATTCTAGGGCTATTTTTTGTAGGTAACCTACAATTCAGGGCTATTTCGCTCGATCATGAGGGCAATTCTCAGGGTTAGCGCGTCGGATGGCTCAAATGGGTCCAATCCAGTGGCCTCTAAAACTCGGCGAAGACGGTATCTAACAGTGTTCACATGGACAAAAAGCGTCCGAGCGCAGCCTTCGATTGTTGGGGAAACTTCCAGGTAGCGGGCCAAAGTCTGGCGAACATCGCTACTTAAATCCTGTCGTAATTTCGCAACAACTGGGTCAATAGCCGCTGAGTCACCTGCGATAACCCGCGCCGAGATCATGTCATCGGAGGCAACTAGTCGAGGGCTGGTGGATACAAAACTTAAGGCGCGATAGCCGGACAAGGCATCTAGTGCTGAGTTGTGAGCCTCTTGCAAAGTTGAAACTATCGGTCCGGTTACAACAGTGCCAGTGCCGAAGTGACCAACGAACGGTTTGGCTATGACATCGGGTCTATCAGTTTCCAAGACACCACCAATGATTGTGATCATTCGGTCGTTATGAACTCCAACCATTACATCCAGTTTTGCCGACTTAGCCGTTCGACGAATCTGCTCCATGTGAACTTCGATCGCAATTTGATTGGAAGGAACCGGCCCAACTAACGCGAGCACATGTTTGTTAACGTCCCAACCTGCAGCAGCAGCTCTGGCCAGCAATGCATCATCAGAACTACCGGCCAAAATTGCATCGAGGACCAAGTCTTGTAAGCGCGCATCCCAAGCACCTCGGTTCTCGGCGGCCCGGGCATAAAACTCGGCGGCCGCGAAGGCTATTTCGCTGGAATAACGAAGTAGTGATTCCCGCAAATAAGACTGGCGGTATTCGTTAGTTCCAGCAATTTGCTCAACCATTTCTTCAACAACTGCCATAGAAGTTCTTACTAGTTCAACGGTTTGCTGCAAAGTTAATGCGCGGGCAAGCTCGCGAGGAGCGCTAGAGAAGATATCTCCAACATGATCTTTAGATTCAAGTCCAGCCGAGAACCATTCCACAAAGTTTGTGATGCCACTTTGAGCCACCAAACTTACGGATGCACGTTCATTCGCCGGCAATGCGGCAAACCAAGAAAGCGTTTCTTCCATGCGCGTCGTGGCGGCGGTAGTTAGTTCGCCAGTCATGCGCTGAACTCGCCTGGCCAAAACCGCATGCTCCGCAGCAATCCGTTCTGGAGTTGACTCAGTTGAGCGAATTGAACGTGGCATAGGTCTAAGTGTGCCAGTAGTGCCTAGAGAGGCCGTTCTTTGGTGGAAAATTACAGCGCGTTAACTTTTGAAACTTGCTCGGCCGATAGTTCAACGACTGGAAGAATCTGAGCCAATTGCTCCGGCGTGCGGGCACTGGCAATTGGGGTAGCAACTCCTGGTTGTGCGCGCAGCCAACCTAATGCAACGGCAGCAATTGAAGTGTTCTCTTGTTGCGCAATTTCAGTTAGCGCATTCAGAATTGCCCAACCACGCTCGTTCTTGTAGTCCGGCATATCTCCAGCGCGCACGCTATCGACTTCAACACCTGGCTGGTACTTGCCAGTTAGAAAGCCTGCAGCCAGCGAGAAGTAGGGAAGTACTGGAAGGCCCTCCTTAACGGCGGTGGCCATCAAGTCTCCTTCGTATTCATCGCGAACAATTGCGTTGTAATTCGGCTGGAGTAGAAGGTATTCGCTCATTCCAAGTTCGCGGGAGATCTTTAACGCTTCTTCAAGTCGAGTGGCTGTGTAATTTGACGCAGCTAAGTACCGAACTTTGCCGGCCTTCACTAATTCATTGAAAGCAGTCAATGATTCTTCAAGCGGGATGGATTCATCATCATGGTGCGCGTAATAGATATCTATGTAATCGGTGCCAAGTCGTCGCAATGAATCTTCGGCAGCAGCCGCAATATTGGCAGCACTTAGTCCTGGTCGAGTAGAAAGTTTTGCAACTTTAGTTGCAATCACCATTTCACTTCGATTACCGCGAGCCCGCATCCAGTCACCAATAATGGCTTCACTTTCGCCACCTACGTTGCCGGTGTGCCATTCGGAATACATGTCAGCGGTGTCGATGAAGTTTCCACCGGCTGATTCGTATTCAGTTAAAACTGCTTGTGATTGTTCAGAGTTTGCACTCCAGCCAAAAACATTCCCACCTAAACAAAGTGGATGTACTTGAAGATCAGTTTTACCTAAGGCAACTCGCATCAGCCGCCACCTTCAGTGTTTCCAGCAGACGCGGCTTTTGGATTACTTAAGTCGTACATGTCGATGGCTTTCTGCACCTTCTTTGGTGAGATCTCGCCACGCTTAGCCAACATAGCCAAAGCTTGAACCGTGATGCTCTGGGCATCAACTAAGAAGTGACGACGAAGTGCGCCACGAGTATCCGACATACCCCAACCATCAGTACCAAGGGAAACGAAATCATTCGGAACCCAGTCGCGAATCTGATCCTGTACTGCGCGCATGAAATCTGAAACTGCAATTACCGGTCCATCGGTTCCAGTTAGTTTTTCGGTTACCCAACTTGTTTGCGCTGGCGCCGAAGGATTCAAGAAGTTATGTCGATCAGTGGCAAGTCCATCACGACGTAATTCATTCCAGGAAGTTACCGACCATACGTCGGCACTAACGCCCCAGTCTTCGCGAAGTAACTTCTGCGCTTCAAGTGCCCAAGGAACTGCAACACCGGATGCAAGTAATTGGGTGCGTGGACCCTTGGCATCGGAATCAGGAGATAGCAAGTACATGCCACGCAAGATTCCTTCGGAATCAACACCGTCTGGCTCTGCTGGCTGCACATAAGGCTCGTTGTAAACCGTTAAGTAGTAATAAATGTTCTCAGGATTTTCGCCATACATACGGCGTAATCCATCGCGGACAATGTGCCCAATCTCGAAACCATATGCCGGGTCATAACTAACTACTGCCGGGTTAGTAGCCGCAAGTAAGTGTGAATGGCCATCTTCGTGTTGCAAACCCTCGCCATTGAGCGTTGTTCGTCCAGCAGTGGCACCTAGCACAAAGCCACGAGCCATTTGATCGCCGGCTAGCCAGAAAGAATCACCAGTGCGCTGGAAACCGAACATGGAATAAAAAATGTAGATCGGAATCATTGGCTCGTCATGCGTGGCATACGAAGTAGCTACTGCAGTCCAAGAGGCAACGGACCCAGCTTCGTTAATTCCTTCGTGCAGAATCTGACCGATTTCAGATTCTTTATAAGAAAGCATCAATTCGCGGTCAACTGACATGTATTGCTGCCCGGTAGGGGAATAGATCTTCAATGTCGGGAAGAAGCTATCCATTCCAAAGGTGCGAGCCTCATCCGGAATGATAGGCACAATTCGCTTGCCGATATTTTCATCGCGAACTAATTCGCGCAGCAGTCGAACAAACGCCATGGTGGTGGCAACCGGTTGATTTCCAGATCCAGCGCTCATGTCCTTATAAGTTTCGATACCTGGGAGCGTGAGAACTTTGGCTTTGGTTTTGCGCGAAGGAACGTAGCCGCCAAGTGCCCTGCGACGCTCGTGCAAGTATTCGATATGTTCGTGCTTATCGCCAGGGTGGTAATACGGAGGCAACTTGTCATCAAGTTCAGAGTCTGTGATTGGAATCTGCAGCCGATCTCGGAAAGCTGCCAAATCATCGTGAGTGAGTTTTTTCATTTGGTGCGTAGCGTTGCGGCCTTCAAAGTGTGAACCTAATGTCCAACCCTTGATGGTCTTGGCCAGAATTACGGTTGGTTGACCGGTATGCGCTTCGGCAGCAGCGTAAGCCGCATACATCTTCTTGTAGTCATGACCACCGCGCTTTAAATTCCAAACTTTTTCATCTGACCAGTTTTCAACCATTGCCTTAGTGCGAGGATCGCGACCGAAGAAGTTATCGCGAACAAAGCCACCATTTTCCGTCTTGTATGTCTGGAAATCACCATCTGGAGTGCGGTTCATTAAGTTAACGAGCGCGCCTTCGTTGTCGCGATCAAGAAGTTCATCCCATTCACGACCCCAAACGACCTTGATTACATTCCAGCCCGCACCACGGAAGTGCGATTCAAGTTCTTGAATGATTTTTCCGTTACCGCGAACTGGTCCATCAAGACGTTGCAGATTGCAGTTAATTACAAAAGTTAAATTGTCGAGTTCTTCGCGGGCTGCGATTCCAATTGCGCCCAATGATTCAGGCTCATCCATTTCGCCATCACCAAGGAACGCCCAAACACGCTGCTGGGAAGTGTCTTTAATTCCACGATGATGCAAGTAGCGGTTAAAGCGAGCTTGGTAAATGGCGTTCATAGGACCAAGGCCCATCGACACAGTAGGGAACTGCCAGAAATCTGGCATCAAACGTGGGTGAGGATAACTTGGCAAACCATTTGGCGCAGCTGACAATTCTTGACGGAAGCCATCGAGGCGATCAGTACTTAAGCGACCTTCGAGAAACGCTCGCGCATACATACCAGGCGAAGCGTGACCTTGGAAGAAAACTTGATCGCCACCGCCTTCATGTTCTGGACCACGGAAGAAGTGGTTGAAACCAACTTCATAAAGTGAAGCGCTCGATGCATAAGTTGAAATGTGTCCACCAACACCGATACCCGGACGTTGTGCGCGATGTACCAACATCGCAGCGTTCCATCGGATGTAAGCACGGATTCTTCGCTCGATAGTTTCGTCACCAGGAAAATCTGGCTCTCGATCTGGTGAGATTGTGTTTATGTAGTCAGTGCTACGAAGACTTGGGACACCAACATTCTTCTCAGATGAATGACGCAAAAGTGACAACATAATGTGGCGCGCACGTTGTTCGCCGTGTGTTGCGATTAAGGCATCCAGTGACTCGATCCATTCCCGAGTTTCTTCAGGATTTACATCTACATATTGGGTAGGTAACCCGCCAGCAATCAGCGAATCCCGATCTGGTGTGTTGGTCACGGTTGGTTACCTGCCTTGCTTGGGAATGGCTATTTCATCTCCTATTGTGTCTGATGACCGACCCATCTCCTCAGTCGAGTCCTAGTTGGTAAAAAATGAATTTTGAGGAATTTCGGGTTTGCAGTTGCCTTTTGGCCATTACTCGGGTGGACTAAGACTGTGAGTTCACAAGAAGGCACCCTCGCAGGGTTGGCTGGCAAGTTTGGGTTAGGCGAAGGACTCGTAGTCCAAGAGCTCGGGTTCGATGTTGATTGCGACAAATCAGTATCAGATGCGATTGGCTCCACCGCTGAGTTAGTTGACGAGACGTATGACGATGTAGTCGATGCGGTTTTACTTTGGTGGCGCGACGATGATGGCGATCTTGTTGATGCGCTAGTT
>RGDC01000110.1 GCA_009918005.1 Actinomycetota bacterium | reverse complement strand
TGCGCCACAGCCCACAATTCTTCCTTCAAGTTCTGCCACATAAAACTCTTGGACATCTTCATAAAGTGTCACAGTATTTTTCCGGAGCAAGCGAGGTCCATCACCGGCATAGTTTTCCACTAAGTCTCGGATGGCTAGCACATCAGCAGTAACTGCCGGACGAACTTTCACGGTCATATTTATTCAGGCTTTACTAATGGGAACAAAATAGTTTCACGAATGTTCAACCCAGTTAATGTCATAAGCAGGCGATCAATACCCATACCCACGCCGCCAGATGGTGGCATGCCGTATTCAAGTGCTCGCAAGAAATCTTCATCCAGTTGCATAGCTTCGGCATCGCCACCAGCTTTTAGGGAAGACTGTTCGATCAAACGTTCCCGCTGAATCACTGGATCAATAAGTTCGGAGTATCCGGTGCCTGCTTCATAACCATCTATGTAAAGATCCCACTTTTCAGCAGTTCCCTTTTGGGTTCGATGCTCACGTACCAGTGGTGAAGTATCAACTGGGTAATCCATAACAAAAGTTGGCTTCTTTAAATGCTCAACAACATAGTGCTCAAGTAATTCTTCGACTAACTTTCCGTGAATTGCTTTTGGATCGTGTGTGATGCCAGCATCAGCACAAAGCTTGCGAAGTTCTTCAATTGGAGTTTCTGGAGTTATCTCTTTGCCGATTGCTTTACTTACTGAAGGGAAAACTGAAATCTGGTCCCACTCGCCTGAAAGATCACGAGTGCCACCTTCAACTAATTCATAATTCAAACTGCCATGCACAGCTAGTGCAGCCTCTTGAATAAGCTCTCGAGTCAAAGTCGCCATATCGTTGTAGTCAGCGTAAGCCTGGTAGTACTCCAACATCGCAAACTCTGGAGAATGCGTTGAGTCCGCACCTTCGTTGCGGAAGTTTCGATTAATTTCAAATACTCGTTCGATGCCGCCGACTACACAGCGCTTAAGAAATAGTTCGGGTGCAATCCGTAAAAACAATTGCATATCAAATGCATTCGATGAAGTGACGAACGGTCGAGCTGCAGCGCCTCCGTGCATAGTTTGCAGCATTGGAGTTTCAACTTCGATGTAGTCCCGTTTTGCAAAACTAGCGCGCAAACTCGACATCGTGGCTGGGCGTAGACGCGCAACTGTGCGAGCAGTATCGCGCATGATTAAGTCCGCGTACCGCTGCCGAACCCGAGTTTCTTCACTAAGTGGCGTATGTGGATTTGGAAGTGGTCGCAAAGCTTTTGCAGCCATGTGCCAGCTGTCAGTCATAACTGAAAGTTCGCCGCGCTTACTACTAATTACTTCGCCAACCACAGCAACTACGTCACCAATGTCAACGAGACTCTTCCAGGCATCAAGTTGCTCCTCGCCAATGCGGTCAAAGGACAGCATGGCTTGAATAGTTTCGCCGGTACCCGCTTGTAATTGTGCGAAACAAAGTTTGCCAGTGTTGCGCAGGAACATAACTCGGCCAGCAACACCGACAGTGTCACCACTTTCTTGCTCAGCGACAAGGTGTGCATACTTTTCCCGAACCGCTGGAATTGTCGTTGTTACTGGAACTCGAACTGGGTAGGCGTCCTGACCCTTTGCCAAAATTGCAGCCCGCTTTTCGTGGCGAACCTGCATTTGTTCGGGCAGGTCGTCTACTTCTTCAGCAGCTGGATTCTGGTCGGTGGTCATTGACCAAGATTATCGGTACTAAGCGTTGCGCTCGAACATCAGACGCAGACCAATCAAAGTCAGATCTGGCTCATGGTGGGTTATGGTCTCGGACTCTGGGACCACAATTGCCGATAGCCCTCCAGTTGCGATTACTGCTTTGACTGGAGTGCCCAACTCTTCAACGATTCGATCGACCAAGCCATCAACTTGCCCGGCGAACCCATAGACCGCGCCAGATTGCAACGCTTCGACCGTATTTTTGCCGATCACGTTGCGTGGTGCGACGAGCTCGACTTTTCGAAGTTGTGCCGCGCGCGCGGCAAGCGCATCGATAGAAATTTCAATTCCCGGTGCCAAAGCTCCACCTAAGAACTCACCCTTGGCCGAAATCACGTCTAAATTTGTCGAAGTTCCGAAATCTACAACAATCGCTGGTCCCCCATACAACGTAAAAGCAGCTAGCGAATTAACGATGCGATCCGCACCGACTTCCTTTGGATTATCAGTGAGAACCGGAACTCCAGTTTTGATTCCTGGTTCCACAATTACTTGCGGCACATCTTGGTAATAGTTATTCAACATAGTTCGCATCTCGCGTAATACCGCAGGAACTGTGGAGCAAAGTGCTATCCCAGTAACAGCCGGGGAATCGCTAAGTATCGCTTTGAACTTTAGAGCTAACTCATCTGCCGTTTCCCGGCTGTCAGTTTTGGTTCGCCAGGATGAAACTAATTGGTCGCCTTCGAACAAGCCAAGAACCGTATTTGTATTTCCGACATCAATTGCTAACAGCATGTTTTCCTACTTTGTTATCTCGAGGTTGTCGATCAGTCTTACGTCTTCAAGGTTTACCGCTACAAAAACTCGGGCGTTGTATAGAGACGGTTGCGAAACTAAATCATTTGATTTGATTTCGAAATATTCGATGTCAAAGTTTCCAGATTCTTCCAAAACATTTTTTCCAGCGGCTTCAGCTTCGATAACTGAGCCTGATTCTAGAAATACTTCGGCCGCTTTTTTCATTGCAACTGGAATTAAGCGAGCGATTTCAATTCCCTCTGTTGTAAGTCGTCGATTTCTGCTTGAAAGTGCTATCCCAAACTCATCTCGCACAGTTGGTACTCCAGCGATTTCAATTGGCATTTTTGTGTGATTTACCATGGCCTTAACAAGAGTTAACTGCTGAAAATCTTTCTCGCCAAAAAATGAGTAATTAGCATGTGTCATTGAAAGCAGGCGGTGAACCACCGTTAACATTCCGCGAAAGTGTCCTGGTCGAGCTTTTCCTTCTAATACTTCGCCGATTGCACCCGGTTCCATTGGTGGATCTACTTCCAGACCTTTGGGATACATCTGGGAAACCGATGGGACGAAAACTGCATCGGCACCTGCGGCTCGCAATATTTCTAGATCCGAATCTAAAGTTCGGGGGTACTCAACAAGGTCGGATGAATTATTAAATTGTGTTGGGTTTACAAAAATTGTGGCAATCACTCGAGTGCCCATTGGAGTGTTGGCTTTTGCATACTTAACTAGCTCGGCATGGCCATTATGTAAAGCACCCATTGTTAGTACTGCTGCTATTTGAGATTTCTCTTGGGCTACCCAAGAATCCAATTCAGCGACAGTTGTTAAAACTTTAGGCGTGGTCATGATTCATCAGCCAAAACGATTAAGAGTTCTTCAGCTATCTGCGGCTGCAAAATTCCAGAAGCAAGCGCGCGAATTGCGGTGAGCCGAGCCATAGCTCGATATGCCTGCGATACCGATGGATCGAACTTTGTAAGCACTCGTAAATGTTCCCGAACCGTTCCCGCATCGCCGCGCGCAACTGGTCCAGTAATTGCAGAGTCACCATTTCGTAAAGCGTTATCTAAAGATGCACCCATTAACGGTGCGACCAGTGCTTCTGGGTTAGTAATCCCGGCTGCCTCAAGTAATTCAGTGGTTTGAGTAACTAACGTCATTAAATTGTTCGCACCGAAAGTTAGTGCTGCATGGTAAAGCCCGCGATTTTCTTCTGGCACCCAAATTGGTTCGCCACCAATTTCTACAACAAGCGTTTCAGCGACTGGACGCA
>RGDC01000109.1 GCA_009918005.1 Actinomycetota bacterium | reverse complement strand
TGAAGCGATGTCACTAATTAACGGAAAGTAATTTCCCATGTTGCATCCAAGCGGCCTTCCGAAAAATCTGCGCGATCTTGACCGCACCCTCGTTATGGGAGTGCTTAATGTGACGCCAGATTCGTTCAGTGATGGTGGTCGCTTCCATGATTCAAAAATTGCAACGAATCACGCCTTACAGATGATTAAAGATGGTGCCAACATCATTGACATTGGTGGCGAGTCAACTCGACCTGGCTCAGATCGAATTTCAGTGCAAGAAGAATTGGATCGAGTGCTGCCAGTTATATCTGCACTTGTTGATACTGGAGTTGCAATCAGCATTGACACCATGCGTGCCGAAGTGGCTAGCGCAGCAATCGAAGCCGGCGCCTGCATGGTTAATGACGTCAGTGGTGGAAAGTCCGATCCTGAAATGTTGGGTTATGTAGCGAGCTTGGATACCCCATTTATTTTGATGCACTGGCGTGGGCCGTCAAACATCATGAACACGCTTACGGACTATCAAGATGTAGTTGCAGATGTGACAACTGAAATTAGTAAGCAAGTTGATGTAGCAGTAGCAGCAGGAATTGCTCGCGAACGAATTGCGATTGATCCAGGTATTGGGTTTGCAAAAACTGTGGATCAGAACTGGCCAATTTTGAAACACCTAGACGTCCTTGAAGGATTGGGTCTGCCAATTTTGATGGGGGCTTCACGTAAAAAATTTCTAGGTGAATTACTAGCCTCCGATGGCATAGCTCGAGATTCAGATGGGCGCGAAAGTGCAACGGCCGCAATCTCAACCCTGATGGCAGCTCGCGGTCTCTGGGCTGTTCGAGTCCATGATGTTAAATCCTCCAGTGATGCAATTGCCGTAGTAGATCGGATCGCAAAGACACCATGACAGATAAAATCTTCCTGAAAGGTGTTTCTGACACTGGGTATCACGGCGTATTTGAGAAAGAAAAACGTGAAGGCCAAACTTTTATAGTTGATATTGAAGTAACTTCTGATTTTTCGGCCGCAGTGAAATCAGATGATGTTCGCGACACTGTTAACTATGCTGAACTTGCCAACATTGCCCACGCAGCAATCACGGGTGAGCCATTCGATTTAATTGAAAAATTGGCAGACTCAATTGCTAGAGAATGCCTCGACATCGCAGGGGTCACCTCAGTCACCGTGACTGTGCATAAACCAAATGCTCCAATTGAAGTGCCATTTGAAAATGTTTCGGTAGCAAGGACATTGCCGTAATGAAAGCCACAATCAGCCTAGGCTCAAATCTTGGTGATCGGTTTCAGTATCTGCAAAGTGCTCTGGATTCAATTAACGCATTAACTGGCACGCAGGTCCACTCGGTATCACCAGTGTTTGAGACCGATCCTGTTGGTGGCCCAGAACAGGGGCAGTATCTAAATGCCGTTGCTATCGTGAAAACAATTTTGTCGCCAGAACAGTTTTTAGCAGCGACTCAACAAATTGAATTGGAGCAAAATCGGGAACGTAACGAACATTGGGGCCCGAGAACTTTGGATATCGACCTCTTGGCAATGGACAGCGAAGTTCGATCCACACCTGAATTAGAACTACCGCATCCGCGTGCGCATGAGCGGGCCTTTGTATTACTGCCATGGTCACTTCTAGACCCAGATTTTGTGGTTCCAGGAAAAGCTTCGGTTGCCGAGCTTCTTGAAGGACTGGAAATTAGTGGGATTCGGTTTTGCAACGATTTAGAACTGGTGGCTCACGTTTAATGAAGCAGACAAAAATTAGTACTTTAGTGGTACTTGCAATCCTTGCCGCCTCAGTTGGTTGGTCATTCGCACAGCTTTGGCCAACATTCTTTGGACAAGGAATGCCAGTATCAACTGGCTCAGCAATTGCAATGATTTTGGTTTTTGTAACTCTCTGGAGTCTTGCTAGCAAACGTGGCAGCAGAATACTCCAGCGCAGGCACAGATCGGATTCAAATTTCAGCGGTCACTGCCATTGCAAGTTTGCTAACAGCATTAGTTGCACTTTGGTTAGAGCGAATCTGTCAGATAAAAGAACCACCTGCTGATAGCCGTGACAACAGCATTGCCTAAGTGAACTTTTGGCAAACAATCCTCAGGCAAATAGTTTTTCTTTGAATTGAGGCATTGGCATGCGAGCTATATCGCTACAGCAATTGTGCAAACAAAATACTGATTTACAATTTATTAGTAACACAATCTTGTTGCTCGGCGATGACTAACTTGGAGTATTAAACATGAAAGTGCGACTAAAACCCGCATTTCGAAGTCGTTTGTTGGCGACCGGTGTCAGTCTCGTGGCTTTTGGGGCCATGGTATCTGGGTTCATTCAGGAATCACAAGATCTTGTGCCAGAGCAGAGCGTTAAGCTTGCGGGGGCAAACGATCCATTACCGCCAGAAGTACTAGTTACCCAGAAGCCAATTCCTGTAGCTGAACCCACTCCGTCGCCAACAGGTAGCCCAACGGTTGCATCTAGGCCATCGCCAGCAACCAGCGTTAGTCCATCTGCAAAACCTACAAAGTCACCAAGCCCAAACATAAGTACGCCATCTCCAGCTGGCAGTCAAAGACCAAGTTCCCAACCATCGAGTTCCGCTCTTCCTTTGGTTAATCCGTCACCAAACTCCATTGAAGGCGTCGCACCGGCTACCCCAGCATTACCAGTACCTCAAGAAGTCAATGAATCTCTGCCATCATCTTCAGGTGTTTACACCTGTATGTCAGCAGGGGGAAATACGAGAGAACCAACGGATTCTCTAGGCTGCCCGGGCAGGTGGGGATACGTCCTCACTCAGATTTAGTTATGGAATTGCAAATAGATACGCCCGCTATCTGGTGGTTTGTAAGTCGGGCCAGTGGAATTGTTGCCTGGAGTTTGCTCGTTATCTCCGTGATGGTTGGAGTGTTACTTGCAACTCGAGTATTAAAACCAAATGATAATCCAGGCTGGCTATATCATTTCCATAATTGGTTGTCAGGACTAACAATAGTTTTTGCGATCACGCACATTACTGCCCTTATGTTGGATTCCTTTGTTACCTTTACAATCTTGGACATTGCGATCCCATTTCATTCAGACTATGTAAAGAATCCTTCGCTAGGACGTATCCCAATTGCATTTGGAGTGCTTTCTCTATACATACTCTTTGCAGTGCAATTGACATCCCTATTTCGACAGAAAATGTCAACCACGGCTTGGAAGGCAATTCACTATTCCAGCTATGTACTCGTACTTTTAGTTTCAGCTCATGCTGGTTGGACTGGAACTGATATAACTTCTTTGATATACAAAATGACTGGCAATTACTAGAGTTAAGAAAAGTTAACTGTTGATCGTTGCGTTGCTAACCGTTAGGGAAGTAAGCGTTAGCGCTTAAGCCATGTGGCTGCAAGTTCACAAGTTCAGCTCTACCACCACTTGCCGTAGTTAAGCGATCAACAATTGCGAGGCCCAATCCTGAGCCATGTGTATCGCTCTTTGCTCGCCAAAACCGATTAAAGGCTTTGTCCATGTCGGCTTCTGGAATCCCAGGTCCTTCATCGATGACGGAAATCTTGGTGAACTGTTGATCTGTGGTCACTTCAACTGTGATGGTGGAATTAGCCGGGACATTTCCTAAAGCGTTATCGATGTAGTTGTCGATCACTTGTTCCAAAGCGCCAGGAATTGCCAGGATTGTTGCCGTCTCAGGAATCTTGAGTTCTAGTGATACGTTTTGCTCACTGGCAAGAGCTTCCCAGTTTTCGAATCGCTCTCTTGCGATCTGTGCCGCATCACAATTAACTCGAGCTATTTGGTCTACATTTTCAGAACGACTTAAGACCAG
>RGDC01000108.1 GCA_009918005.1 Actinomycetota bacterium | reverse complement strand
CATTTTTTCATCCAAATCCTTTATAGTTTTTTCAAGTTGGAACGCCATAGAGTCTCCCTGATTTATAGTCTCGGCTGTTTCGCGAGCTTTAGCATCTGATTCCGCATTCAATTCAGCATCTCTTTTCATTTGTTCTATTTCTTCTTTAGATAGACCTGATGAAGTTTCGATTCTAATCGACTGCTCTTTGTCTGTTGCCTTATCTAGGGAACGCTCAAAGTAAACACCTGGGGAACGTACTAGCTGGGAAACAACAACACGCTCGGTGCCGTTGATAATGAAAGTTCCCTTGCTGGTCATGATTGGGAAGTCGCCCATGAATACGGTCTGGCTCTTGATTTCGCCAGTTTCGTTATTCATGAATTCAGCGTTGACATAAAGCGGCTGAGAGAAAGTTAGATCCTTCTCGCGGCATTCGTCTTCGGTGTACTTGGAATCTTCCAAACTTGGTTCGGTGAAAGTCAACGACATAGTGCCGTTGTAATCCTCGATTGGGCTGATCTCTTCAAACACATCTTGTAGACCATGGGTTTGAGGGATTTCGTTATTGCCAGATTCCAGGGCCGCTGCAACGCGGTCCTTCCAAACTTGATTGCCAAGTAACCAGTCAAAAGACTCAACTTGAAGATCAAGAAGATTAGGAACCTCTAGAGGTTCACGAATCTTTGCGAATGAGACCCGCTTTGGGCCTGTGGAACTGCGCGAGTGTGTGCGTGAGGCGGCCAACAGTCGTCCTTCCGAGCTAGCTGTAATCCGAGCGCGCTAAAGGAACCTAGTCAAATTTAGGTACGCAAATGACAGGTGGTTTAGGGCACGGCGAACTTGTAGCATACCTAGAGGCGGCAGCCACTGTCCAATACAGCTCAAATTTTCCTGCAAACCCTCGATTTTCGTGTCTTCTGCACTGACTTGGACAGCTAGGGCCAAGTGCGCCAGATGCGAAATCATCGGTTTACAGGGGGAAGACTGTATTTCTTAACTTGCCCGCCAATCGTCACCCAGAATCGAACTCATGTCAAGCACCCAACACGCACTGTGACAAAGGCGTTATCTTCACAAACGAACATGCGGTATTCAATGGGTAAATTAAAAAGGTGACTCCCCCGAGGGAACCACCTTTTTAAGACTTACTGAGAATAAGAACTACTTAGCAGTTCTTATCGCAGTTAAATAATTTCTTCGAAACCCACTACTTGAACAGTGTTTATTGCTGTTAAGTAGTTTCTTTGAAACTACTTAACAGTTACCTTTGCGCCGGCGCCTTCAAGAGCTGCCTTTGCTGCTTCAGCTGCATCCTTCTTGACTTTCTCAAGAACGGCCTTTGGAGCTGCTTCTACAAGATCTTTTGCTTCCTTAAGACCAAGGTTTGTTAGTGCACGGACTTCCTTGATAACTGCAATCTTCTGTGCGCCGCCATCTTCAAGGATGACATCGAATTCATCCTGATCTGCAGATGCGCCGCCACCGTCGCCGCCGCCAGCTGCTGGAGCTGCGGCAACAGCAACAGGTGCTGCTGCGGTTACGTTGAATACTTCTTCAAACTGTGAAACGAACTCTGAAAGTTCGATCAGTGTTAGTTCCTTGAATGCGTCGATCAACTGATCGGTGCTTAGCTTTGCCATTATGGCTTCCTTCCGGTTTGGGGCGTTAGGCCCGGTTTTGTCTTGCTGAGAGGGGCCTAGCCCTCAGTTGATTCCTCGGCTGCTGGTGCAGCTTCAGCTTCGACAGCTTCAGCGGATGCTTCTACTGCTTCTTCTTGTGGTGCTTCTGCTACTGCTTCTTCGGCAGGAGCTTCAGTCACAACTTCCTCGACTACTTCAGCGACAGGAGCTGGTGCTGGGGCTGCGGTTTCACCAGCAGCACCCCCCTTGGCTTCAAGCGCAGCGATAGTACGAGCGGCCTGTGATAGCGGAGCCTGGAATAGTGCTGCTGCCTTGGCAAGCGTTGCATTTGCAGCGCCAGCAATCTTGGACAGAAGAACTTCGCGGGACTCTAGCTTTGCCAACTTCTTGATGTCATCAGCGGTGAGGATTTTTCCATCCATCATTCCGCCCTTGATTACAAGCATTGGATTTTCTTTAGCGAAAGTATCGATGCCCTTAGCGGCAGCGACAGCATCACCCTTAATGAATGCGATTGCAGTTGGTCCAACGAGCAAGTCGTCGAAACCTACAACACCAGCATCTTTTGCTGCGATTTTTGTCAGCGTGTTCTTGACTACTGCGTAGGTGGTGTCTTCTCCAAGCGAACGACGTAGTTGCTTGAGTTGACCCACAGTCAAACCGCGGTACTCAGTCAAGACAGCAGCATTAGAGGCACGGAATTCTTCCGTGATCTCTGCTACTGCAGCGGCCTTGTCAGCGCGTGCCATGGTGCTCCTTATGTAGTGGCCCATGAAAAAAGCCCCGCGTAAGCGAGGCATGAAACTCAGCAATAATGCTGTACTTCTTACATCACCTACGCTGGCGCTCCGATTCAGGAGCCTTAGCCCTTTTGGTTTCCCAGTAAGGACCGGCGGTCTTCGGTTTGTTCTCTTGAACTTTAGGTGCTGGGGACCCACCAAGTCAAAATGGCAGGTCCCCGGCCTAAAGATTAGTCTTCGTCTTCAACCATCAAGTTACGGGTTTTGTTTGGATCAACTTGAATTCCAACGCCCATAGTTGTGGAAATAACTGCCTTCTTGATGTAGCGACCCTTTGAAGAGGATGGCTTCACGCGAAGTACTTCATCCAGTGCTGCAGCGTAGTTTTCAACTAGCTGCTGCTCGGTGAAAGATGCCTTACCGATGATGAAGTGCAAGTTTGAGTGCTTATCAACGCGGAATTCGATCTTTCCGCCCTTGATGTCCTCAACTGCTTTACCAACGTTTAGCGTTACGGTTCCAGTCTTTGGGTTTGGCATTAGGTTACGTGGACCAAGTACCTTACCTAGACGACCGACCTTACCCATCAAATCTGGGGTTGCTACGACTGCATCAAAGTCAGTCCAGCCGCCTTCGATCTTTGTAATTAGGTCATCGACACCGACGAAATCGGCGCCAGCAGCGCGAGCTTCGTCAGCCTTTTCACCGGCGGCAATAACCAAGACGCGTGCGGTCTTGCCAGTTCCGTGTGGCAGGTTAACGGTGCTTCGCACCATCTGATCAGCTTTACGGGGATCCACGCCAAGCAGCATTGCTACTTCAACGGTCTGGTCAAACTTAGAGCTTGTTGCTCCAGCTTTTGCCAAACGGGCTGCGGCTAGTGGGCTGTAAAGATTGTCTTTATCTCCTCTTTCATTGGAGTTCGTGGTACGAGCATGAAGTGCTCTCCCACTGGGATGGATTGTTAACCGACAGTGATGCCCATTGAGCGAGCAGTACCTTCGATGATTTTCATTGCTGCATTAATGTCATTGGCATTAAGGTCAACCATTTTGGTCTGGGCGATTTCGCGCACCTGATCTTGGCTGATGTTTGCAACTTTGGTGGTGTGCGGAACGCCTGAACCTTTTTCAACGCCGGCGGCCTTGAGGATCATTCGTGCTGCTGGTGGTGTCTTTGTAACAAAGTCGAAGGAACGGTCTTCGTAAACCGTAATTTCAACTGGAATTACATTTCCACGCTGTGACTCTGTTGCAGCGTTGTACGCCTTGCAGAAGTCCATAATGTTTACACCGTGCTGACCAAGCGCTGGACCAACCGGTGGAGCAGGGTTTGCTTCTCCGGCCTTGATCTGCAACTTGATAAGTCCAGTGACCTTTTTCTTTGGGGCCATGTCTATCGCGTCCTTTTTCTTTTCGTTGTTTCTTTAGTTCTTGTGAATCTGGTTGAAGCCCAGTTCCACAGGAGTTTCACGACCG
>RGDC01000107.1 GCA_009918005.1 Actinomycetota bacterium | reverse complement strand
TACTCTGGACGGACCACTTTGGTGCGAAGCACTGCCTCATTGAGGTTTAGTTGGCGGTCCAACTCTTTGATTGCAGCTGGCTCACAATGCATATCCACGACGGCATAAATGCCTTCGCTCTTCTTTGCAATATCGAATGCCATTCTGCGACGGCCCCAGATATCGAGTTTGTCGACTCGACCACCGGAGTCCTTAATGATCTTGAGATAGGTCTCAAGGCTTGGAGCGACTGTTCGCTCCTCGAGATCGGGATCTAGGATCACCATGAGTTCATAACGGCGCATGCGTTTAACCCACCTCCTCTGGACTAATCGGTCACGGAATTTCCGCGACAGGAGGGTTGCTGCGTTTTCACGAGCGCTAATGGTGTGGCCTTCTGGACCATTCCGATTGCTTCGTGAAGGGGGCTAAGACTAACCCCGAGCACCGTCAGCGAGAAATCCGAGCCTGGCGACCTGTGAATAAGCCTCGCTTTGAGCGTTCCTCGTGAGTGCGGTCCGAACAAGCGCCAATACGAACCATCCGAGCGTTCCAATTCGCACAAGAATCAATAGCGCATAGAAGGTTGCCGGCAATCCGAACTTTGCACCGGTATAGCTCGCTAAGTATTGCCATATCGCCAAGTGGTAGATCGCCTCGCCAGCTTGCCATACGCAGAACGCGCTGCGCTCTTCGCGTCTCGACATCGCAATAACAGCCAGAGGTGTCAACCAGAGAATGTATTGAGGGGAATAAACCTTGCTGATGGTCACAAATGCGGCGACCGAGATGAAGGCGATAGTCATGAAGTTATCAAGATCGCTCCGATTTTCGGAGATCTTTCGGAAGAAGATTGCGATTGCAAATATCGCAGCAAGAAATATGGCAAGAGATAAGTAGTTGAGATCTGCAGAAGGAAGTTTCAGTAAGGAGAGTGCGTACCAGAGTGAACCGAGATCATTACTTCTTTCAATATTGAGTTTGAAGAATCGCCACCAACCATCAAAGTGTGAGATTGCCGCCGGTACGTTGATGAGAAGCCATGTGATTAATGTGACCGCCAGATACTGAATGAGTTTTTTCTTTTTACCTTTGCCAAGAATAAGAGTTACCCCGAGCAAGAGGACAATCGGGAAGAATTTCGTCGCGATTGCAATACCAAGAAATATCGCCGAAAGAGAGATTCGTTCTTGTGCAAAGAACAGTATCGCTAGAAGCGCGGGGACAACTGCCCAAAGATCCCAATTGATATAAAGCGAGCCAATAACTGCTGGGGCAAGCGGGAAGAAGAGTGAAAATTCTGGTCGGATCCGCCAAACCAAGAGTGATGCGGCAATCATGAGTAGGCCAAGAAGTAAGGCGTTGAGATCAAAGTACTGGCGATAACCGTTTTCATCTTTCACAAGCAGCCCAGTCGCCCACATAACAATTCCAGTAACGACGGGATACTCGACAGAGTTGGTTGCAGATGAGTAAGGCCAATGATCTTGGTTTATCTCACGTGCACCGTAGAGCGCAGAGAGATCGGAGTAACACATGTGAACATAGACATCTGGTGTTGCCCAACCTGTATGGCGACAGTGATCGAATTTGGCGAATGAAAGTAAGGCAGCGACGAGGGCTAGTAGCGCTACAAGACGCTGGCTACTCAACCTCATGAAGGGTTTCGGGAGGTCGTTGCTTGTTTGCAGAAATCAACGAGATCTTTTCCAACGCCTGTGAGGTCTGCCTGGAGACACCACTTTGCTGCTTCTGCTAAAGGAATAGTTGGGACTGGATCAGCAATTGGAGCTTGGTTAGTTCCTCCGATGTAAGTCGGTGGAGCAAAGTCAAGAACTGGTTGATCTTTGAGCGCTGCTTTGACATATGCATTCCAAATTCGCGCGGGGAAACTTCCCCCGGTCACAGAGTTGAGACCACCAATGCCATGCAGTGACTGTGTTGCATCATCGCGATAAAAAGCAATCGATGTCGCTAATTGTGGTGTGTAGCCGGTAAACCACGCTGAAGCATTGGATTGTGAAGTTCCTGTCTTGCCAGCAGCTGGCCGGCCAAGACTCTTGAGAGCTGAATAGGCGGTTCCGGTCCGAACTACTTCACCAAGGGCGTAGTTCAAATCTGCCATTACTGAAGCATCAAATACCTGTTCGGTTTGAATCTTCGCTTCATAAAGAACGCCCCCGTTGGAACCCGATACCTCTTTGACGATGAATGGTTTTGCTTTGATTCCATTGGCGGCAAAGGTTGCATAGGCATTTGCAACATCGAGCACATGCGGGCTTGCTACACCGAGTACGACTGAAGGAGTTGGAACCATGGCGATCTCTTCCGGAATCCCAGCGCGACGGGCAGCATCGATGACTTTATCTGGACCTACTTTTATTCCAAGTGGAACGTAAACCGTATTCACAGAGTTTGCTGTCGCGCGAAGAAGTGTGATGTCACCAAAACTCTTATCGCCATAGTTTGATACTTGGTAAGGACGACCAAGGAAGTCATCGAAGATCTTTGGTCCATCGCCATTCCAAACCGTCGACAACGAAATTCCTTGTTCAAGCGCTGCAATTAGGGCAAATGGTTTAAAGGTTGATCCTGCTTGCGTGATTCCCTGCGTTGCATCATTGAGTTGGCGCTTCAAATAATCTGGACCGCCATACATAGCCACGATTTCGCCGGTTCCGGGTCGAACAGAAGCAAGACCGATATGAAGATTGCTTGGGGCGTCTTTCGGTGCTTGGCTAAACACTGCGGCTTCGGCAGCGGTCTGCGCGACTTTATCAAGAGTGGTTCTGACGACAAGTCCACCAACCATGAGTTGTTCGTCAGGGAAGCCAAGCGAATTAAGTTCTTTTCTTACCGCTTCAATGAGGTGGCCCTTGTTACCAAAGTACTGTCCGGAGGTAACTCGCGGCCTAATTGGTGGAAGTTTCTTTGCAAGTTTCTCGGCATCAGTCTTACTGAGCCATTTGGACTTAACTAAATTATTAAGGGTGTATCGGTAGCGAGCGAGAAGTCGCTCCTCATTCCCTTTTCGATAATTGGGATCGTAATAACCCGGTGAACGCAATATCGAAGCAAGAACTGCAGATTCTGCAGTATTGAGTTGATCGGCGCTCTTTCCAAAATAAACCTGGGCACCAGTCTCCACCCCGTAAGCGCCTCGACCGAAATAAATAGTGTTGAGATAATTCTCAAAGATTTGATCTTTGCTGAGTTGATTCTCGAGTTTGATTGCAATGACTAATTCAATGATCTTTCTTTGAATCGTGCGCTCTGAAGTGAGAAATGCGGTCTTTGCATATTGTTGCGTGATTGTGGATCCACCTTGTAGGCCACGACCAAGAAGAGTGTTCATTGCGCCACGAAGAATTCCTAGCGGATTAAATGCCCCTTGGGAATAAAAATTCTTATCTTCAGCTGCCAAGACTGAGTGACGGAGTTGGATTGGAATCTTCGCAAGCGGAATGATGGTTCGGTTCTGGGCGCCAATTCTTCCAATTTCATCGCCGTTGGAATATTGAATGATGGTTGCCTGCGAATTTACATATGCTTTCGGATCGGGGACATCAGTTGTGAAATAGGCGATTGCAAAGACTGTCGCGCCGATGAGGAAGAAGAAACCTGCAATCTTGATGAGGAAGCGAGGACCCTTCTCTCTCAGCCAAGACATGAAGAAAGGCTACCGAGTCTTCACTTTCCGAGGTGGTTTCCGCTCGATGCCATCACCAAGAAGATACGAGGCGCTGAGGTGATTCCAGCCGCAACCCAAACAAACTTCAACGACATAGACTCGAAATTCACCATATTCTGATTGCATCTCATCCAATTCTTCATTGGTCTTAATTCGTCCTGAGTATTGGC
>RGDC01000106.1 GCA_009918005.1 Actinomycetota bacterium | reverse complement strand
TTTGCCGAATCAAAACACCGTGCTCAACCAATTGTTCCCATACCTGGTTGCGATCTCCAAATGTTCCAAATAGTAGGAAATTTGCACCACTCGGAGCGACTTCAAAACCGTGATTCACTAACCAAATTGCCAGTTCATCTCGCTCTTGGCGAAGCAAATTCACCTGGCTTTGAAGTTGATCGCTAAATTTCAGAGCGACTTTGGCTACAGCTTGAGTAACGCTTGATAAGTGATACGGCAACCGTACTAACTGAATTGCTTCAATCACCTCGGGGTTGGCTGCAGCATAACCAACTCTTGCTCCAGCGAATGAGAACGCCTTACTCATAGTTCTAACTACAACTAAATTTGGATTCGCTTCGAGTCTGGAAAGTGCTGAAGGTGAATTTAGTGGCCTAAATTCTGCATATGCTTCATCAACTAGCAGAACACCAGAAAAATTCTTGAGTAAATAATCAATTTCTTGGTCTTCGATAATTGTTCCAGTTGGATTGTTGGGTGAAGTTAGCACCACAATGTCAGGGTTTAGCGATAACGCTTTGTCGATTATTTTTTTGTCAATCGTAAAATCTTCGTTTCGAGAAATGCTTATATATGTTGTGAAGCTGTTGCGACAATAGTCTTCATACATCGAGTAAGTGGGGTCGAAAGCTACTAAAGATTTTTCGGGTCCACCGAAAAGCTGAAGTAATTGTTGCATCACTTCGTTTGAACCATTTGCTGGCCAAATGTTGGCAGCAGTTAGACTCACTTTACTTTCGGCATTTAAATACTTGGCTAGATCACCGCGCAATTCAGTTGCGTCACGATCTGGGTAGCGATTTAGGTTTGAGCCAAGTTCAGAAATTACCTTCCCCAACTCAGCAACAAGTTCCGGTGATGGGCCAAATGGGTTTTCATTTGTATTTAGGCGCACTGGCACATCAATTTGCGGCGCACCATACGGAGTTCGCCCAATTAGATCTTTGCGAATAGGTAGCTTTGTCATTTTGATCGGATTTCGATCGCTGCTGCGTGGCCCGGCAAGCCTTCCGAATTGGCAAGCGTGATTACTGTTTGGGCAATATCGCTTAATGCGGCTTCGCTGTATTCAACATAGTGAACTCCGCGCAGGAATGACTGCACCGAAAGGCCAGAGGAATGGCAGGCGCACCCACCGGTAGGCAAAACGTGATTAGAGCCAGCTGCGTAGTCCCCTAGTGAGACCGGCGACCAATCACCTACGAAAATTGCGCCAGCATTGTTGACGCGTCGGGCGACTTCTGCAGCATTTCGAGTATGAATCTCCAGGTGTTCGGCAGCATAAGCATCAACAACATTTAGGCCATGATCTAAATCATCAACTAGAACGAAAGCGCTTTGTTGACCCGTCAGTGCAATCCGAATTCGATCCTTGTTCATCGCTAATGGAACCAGGCGCTCTAAGCTTGCGCTGACATTCTTAATTAATTCTTCACTATCAGTAACAAGTACTGATGCTGCGACTTCGTCATGTTCGGCTTGGCTTATTAAATCGGCAGCGACAAAATCTGGATTGGCAGAATCATCAGCCAAGATTGCAATTTCAGTTGGGCCCGCCTCAGAATCAATTCCAATTAAGCCTTTCAATAACCGCTTGGCAGCAGTCACATACATATTGCCCGGACCAGTTACTAAATAAACTGGTTCGACTTCGACATCACCGGTAGCACCATGAGCCAATAGTGCAATCGCTTGCGCACCACCCGCTGCATAAACTTCGGTAACACCGAGTAACGCACAAGCAGCCAATATCGTTGGGTGTGGCCAGCCATCAAAGTCTTTCTGTGGCGGCGAGCAAACAACTAGGGATTTCACTCCAGCAATCTGTGCTGGTACAACATTCATAATCACGCTGCTCGGATAAACATAAACTCCACCTGGAACATAGAGCCCTACCCGCTGCACTGGTAGCCAGC
The DNA here is from genome assembly GCA_009918005.1 of Actinomycetota bacterium. Classification (GTDB taxonomy): domain Bacteria; phylum Actinomycetota; class Actinomycetes; order S36-B12; family UBA5976; genus UBA5976. Next base: position 1,933 of record RGDC01000106.1, on the reverse strand, counting down.
GCTCGGTCACAGTTCCACCTGGCGCAACTGTGACTGTTGTGTCATTTCGGCGTTGATGTTCGTGAACTATTCGAACTCTCGCAATTGCATCGATGAGTGCAGCCTTAATTTCTGGATCAAGGTCTGCCAAAGATTTATCAATAACCGATTGCGGAACTCGAATTTGTGGTGCTCGAACACCGTCAAATTTCTCTGACCAATCTTGAACAGCAGCAACTCCACGGACTCGAACATCTTCAACTATGGGACGGACTTGCTCAACAACAGAATCAAGGTCAAATTTCGCCCGCGGCACGAGATTTCGCAGATCGGACGCCCTTCGGGAGCCACCGCGTAAATCTAAGGTTGACAACATAACTCAAAGTTTAACTTGATTTAGTTGGCATAGGATTTGTTGCTATGGCCACAGGTACTCCAGCGACTAAATTGCTTGCTTCCGCAGGAGTTACTTTCGTCGCACACGAATACTCTCATGATCCAAATTCACCGTCATTTGGGCTTGAGGCTGCTGAGAAACTTGGCGTTGATCCAAATCGAGTATTCAAGACTTTAATTGCCAATGTCGATGAAACCTTTGTCGTTGCAATAGTTCCGGTAAACCAACAAGTGAGTCTGAAGTCACTGTCCCGAACTCTTAGTGCCAAACGAGCAACAATGGCTGATCCGGCACAGGCAGCTCGGCTGACTGGCTATGTCGTCGGAGGCATTAGTCCACTTGGTCAAAAACGATTACTAACTACTGTCATTGATGTGTCCGCTGCGGATTTTGAAACAATTCTTGTCAGTGGCGGTCGGCGCGGCTTTGACGTTGAGCTATCGCCAAAGGATTTGGCGGCACTTTTATCTGCAGTATTTGCAGAAATAGCGGTCTAACTAGTTTGTAAAACTGGCGCCTCTAAACAGGCAGCACCTAGCAAAGCTTTCAAGTCTGCGAATAATGAAGGTGACGGAGCTACTCGTAATTTGTCATCCGTCTTGACGGAGACAAATTTGTCTGACTGGACCACTGTCAAATGTACTTCGGTAGTTCCTGGGTGTGCGCTGAGGATTTGCCGCAAAGAATCCATCACGGCAGCGTTGACTCTCGTTTCCGGGATATAGACATTTACCGGACCGGAGTAACTGGAACTAATGTCAGGAACTGAGATCTCAAGTGCGGCAACTCTCGGCGCTTCATCGTCACGCTTGTCAATTCTTACCTTCATTAACAAAATGGCATCATCGTTTAGAAGTGTCGCAAACTTTGTAAATGTATTTTTCCAAACCATTACTTCTACAACGCCTTCGAGATCTTCAAGAGCAACAATTGCCCAACGATCTCCAGTTCGTTTTGTAGTTTTTAACTGAACACTGCTAACTAATCCCCCAAGAGTTACGATCGCTCCATCTGACGCATCAGCAACTCCCGAGATTGGCATTGAAGTACTCATTGCCAGAACATGTTCAACGCCAAAGAGTGGGTGATCACTTACATATAGACCGAGCATATCGCGCTCTTGCGCTAACAAAGTTTTCTTATCCCATTCATCTGCGGAAATGTTTACTTCAATACCGCCGATTGATTCATCAGAAAGGTCATTCGAGGTACCAAATAGATCGAACTGCCCTATGGCCTCAGCTTTCTTGGTATCAAGAACTGAATCTACGGATTCCACGTGCACGGCAAATAGCCCGCGACGAGTATGGCCAAGCGAATCAAATGCTCCGGCTTTAATTAGGGATTCGATAACACGTTTATTGCAAACCTGTACATCAACTTTCCCCAAGAAGTCACCAAATGAAGTAAATCTTCCTTTTGCGATTCGACTAACTTTGAGCGACTCGACGACATTGACGCCAACATTTCGAACTGCTGCTAAGCCAAATCGAATATCTGTTCCTATCGCTGTGAAATCTACATCCGATTCGTTTACGTCGGGGGGCAGAACTTTTA
>RGDC01000105.1 GCA_009918005.1 Actinomycetota bacterium | reverse complement strand
CACTCGCTGAAGCATGAAAAGCGCCTCACTACTCCTCGGAAGGATTATTGGAAAAGCAGCTCCTGGCTTCCATATTTCTTCCATGCGCTTGGCTAGGCCGACAACATGCATATTGCTTACGCCAGCTAATTCCAAGGCCCTTGCCGCTGCATTCACTTGCGGCAAACCACCGTCAATCACGAGCAAATTCGGGCGATAAGGACGCTTCTCATCGTGGTCTTTAAATCTCCGCGCAACCACTTGCGCGATAGAAGCAGTATCGTCTCGAGGGTCTTCAATAATGTACTGCCGATAATCCTTCTTTTTTGGAATCCCATCCTCAAAAACCACAAGTGATGCAACGACATTGGTACCTGAAATGTGTGAAACATCGATACATTCAATTCGCAATGGAGCATCCATTAACCCAAGTGCATCTTGCATCTCTGCAAGTGCCTTACTTCGGGTCACTAAATCCGTTGATCTCTTTGTTTTATGAAGTTCGAGCGCTTGTCCAGCGTTAACTAAGACAGTTTCCATAAGCATTCTTTTATCGCCTCGAGCCGGAACCCGAACGTTTATTTGAGCTTCTCGAATCTTGCCCAATAGTTCCGCCAAACTGCTGGCACTTTCAGGTTCGTGACTTACCAGAACTTCCGTTGGAAGTTCTTCCTTAGTGACGGTCGCGTAAATATGCATCAAAGCATCCGTCATTAGTGATTCACTTGTTGCATCAACTGGGTTTTCCATTATGAATCCCCGCTGACCGACAATTCGACCACTTCGTACCGAGAACACCTGGACTGCCGACTGCAGATCATCGTGATGCAATCCGACAATGTCCGCGAACGTATCATCTGGCAAGACGACAACACTTTTTTCTAGGACTCGTTCAAGAGCCGCCAAATCATCTCGAAGCACACTGGCCTGTTCATAATCCTGTGCGATCGAAGCCTCATTCATACGACGAGTGATCTCCGTCATTATGTCTTTTGAGTTACCTGACATAAACGACATAAGTTGCTTGACCAATTCGCGGTGTCCTACTTCGTCAATTTTGCCGACACATGGTGCGCTACACCGGTCAATGTGTGCAAGTAAACACGGTCGGCCAGCAGCCTTGGCATTTCTGAACACCCCCGATGTGCAGCTTCGCACCGGAAAAACTCGCAATAAGTGATCCAACGAGTCCCTAATTGCCCAGGCCTGAACATAAGGACCAAAATATGTGACACCTTTGCGCTTATCCCCGCGATATACAAAAGCCCTCGGGAATTCTTCTTGGGTCGATAACGCTAGGTACGGATAACTCTTATCGTCGCGATATCTAACGTTGAAACTTGGGTCGAATTCTTTGATCCACGCATACTCAAGTTGCAGAGCCTCAGTTTCAGTGCGTACCGTTACCCAATCCAAACTGCGCGCAGTAGTAACCATGGTTTGAGTTCGAGGATGCAGGTCATTTCCAAAATAGGAGTTGATCCGACTCTTAAGATTTTTCGCTTTCCCAACATAGATAACGCGATCTTGGGCATCTCGCCATCTATAAACCCCAGGACTTGTTGGAATTTCAGATGGCTTATCCGTGCTCTCCACGAGTGCTACTTGCTAGCAGTCTTTGCAGCTGGAGACTTCTTACCTGGCAATTGCTGTTTTCCCGTTGTCCCAATTTTCTTCGGCGGCAGCGATTTAGAGGGTTTCGAACCAGGTAATTCCAAAAGTGGCTTTAGGAATCTTGCCGTATGGCTTGTTGCATGAGTCGCTACTTGTTCGGGTGTGCCAGTCACTACAACTTTGCCCCCACCAGATCCACCCTCTGGACCCATGTCTATGATCCAATCTGCAGTCTTGATCACGTCTAGATTATGCTCAATTACGATTACCGTGTTTCCTTTTTCTACCAAAGAATGAAGCACAATCAATAACTTCCTAACATCCTCAAAATGTAAGCCTGTAGTGGGTTCATCCAAGACATAAACCGTTCTGCCAGTTGACCGCTTCTGAAGTTCTGATGAAAGTTTCACACGCTGAGCTTCGCCACCACTTAAGGTTGTGGCTGGTTGCCCAAGCCGGACATAACCAAGTCCAACATCGACAAGCGTTTTAAGGTGTCGGGCAATCGCTGGGATACTCGCGAAAAATTCCAGAGCCTCTTCCACTGGCATATTTAGCACGTCAGAAATGGATTTGTTTTTGTAATGAACTTCGAGTGTTTCTCGGTTGTACCGAGCACCATGACAAACTTCACAAGGCACATAAACATCCGGTAAAAAATTCATTTCGATTTTTAGTGTGCCGTCACCCGAACACGACTCGCAACGACCACCCTTAACATTGAACGAAAATCTACCTTGCTGATATCCACGCATTTTGGCTTCGGGAGTTTCAGCAAACAGTTTGCGTACATGATCAAAAACGCCTGTATAGGTTGCTGGGTTTGATCGTGGAGTTCTGCCAATTGGGCTTTGGTCAACATGCACAACTTTATCTAGTTGATCAACACCATCAATTTTCTTGTGGCGACCTGGAACAGTTCGGGCGCCATTTAGATCGCGGGCAAGAACGTTATATAAAATGTCATTAATCAGAGTGGACTTACCGGAACCTGACACTCCGGTAACCGCAACAAAAACTCCAAGTGGGATGTCGACTTTAACATCAGCTAAGTTGTGTTCTTTTGCGCCATGAATCGTAAGCAATCGGCTGGTGTCGATTGGTCGTCGGATTTGCGGAACTTCGATCGCTCGTTTGCCGGATAGGTATTGTCCAGTGATCGATTCCTTGGTGGCCAGAAGTTGTTCATAAGAACCACTTGAAACTACATGTCCGCCATGCTCGCCTGCCCCTGGACCGATGTCCACGATCCAGTCTGCGGTTCGAATCGTATCCTCATCGTGCTCGACCACGATCAATGTGTTACCTAAGTCTCGCAGGCGGATCAAAGTTTCAATCAGTCTGTGATTATCTCGTTGATGCAGACCAATACTTGGCTCATCAAGTACGTAAAGAACACCAGTTAAACCACTACCAATTTGGGTAGCTAGGCGAATACGTTGAGCCTCGCCACCTGCTAACGAACCTGCCGATCGCTCCAGCGATAGATAGTCAAGTCCTACATCAATCAGAAATGCCAGACGCTCATTAACTTCTTTAAGAACGCGATCTGCGATCGCTCGTTCTCTTGGAGAAAGTTCAAGTTTCTTCAAGAACTCGGCGCATTCGCCGATTGGCAGTTCCGCAATCTGGGCAATACTTTTTTCATTCAGAGTTACCGCAAGAGAGAGTGGCTTTAATCTGGCTCCGGCGCAAGCGGGGCATGGCACTTCCCGCATGTAGCCTTCTAGTTTTTCGCGACTGGAATCACTTTCAGATTCTTGATGTTTACGCTCGATGTACTGAATTACACCCTCAAAACCTGTTGAATAGGTGCGCTGCCGACCGTATCTGTTCTTGTACTTAACTTGAACTTCGTGGTCGTTGCCGTGGAGCAACGCATTTCTAGCCTTAAGCGGAAGCTTCTTCCAGGGCACATCGAGTGCGAAGTCCAACTCATTTGATAAAGCCTTGGTCAATCTGAAGAAGTAATCGAAAATGTGGCCTGACGCCCATGGATCGATAGCCCCTTCCTCTAGCGTTAGGTCTGGGTTGGGAATTACTAACTCGGCATCAACTTCCATCTTGTTACCAAGACCCGTACATTCTGGACAAGCCCCAAACGGCGAATTGAAGGAAAAGGATCTAGGTTCTAGCTCCTCGAATTGATTTCCATCGAACAAACAAACCAAGTGTTCGCTGAACATGCGTTCCCGCTCTGGGTCATCCTCCGGTAAGTCCACAAATTCTAGAGTTACTAAACCGCTAGAAAGACGTAACGCAGTTTCCACGCTGTCAGTTAGTCGTCTAACCGCGTCTGGCTTTACC
>RGDC01000104.1 GCA_009918005.1 Actinomycetota bacterium | reverse complement strand
AAACCGCGTAACGCAACCTGAGTATTCATCACTATGAAGGCACCGAGTGCGACCAGAATGATGGCGCGAGCAAATGAAACCCAAACGTTTGCCGGACGAGTCCAAATCTTTTTCCAAGCTTTCGCAACTTCACTTGGCACATCAACATCTGGCAAAACTCCTCCAAGCAAGGTGTATGCCATTCCGCCTGCAACGATAAGAATTGCAGCCGGAATCCAGAAAGCTGCATCAAATTGATTCCATGAAGCAATCAAATAAATTCCAATGTTGGGATCGCGCCCAAAGATATTTGTGGCAAGCCAAATTACGCCACTAATTCCAGCAATAATTCCTCCTGAAATCATTACTGACTTTGCAACGCGCTGTGCGCCTTGGCGACGATAAGGTGCGAGCAAAATGACAGCCAAGAAAATGATTCCTGCCGCGATTGGTAAGTAAAGCGCAAGAGTGTCAGAGATCCTCAAAACTTTTTGCAGCGTGTTGATTGTTGCCAAAATACTTCCTGCAGGTGGTTCTAAACTCAGCTCGGCAATTGGTTCAATACCAAGTTGGGGCGCAAACATATTTACTTTTTCAATCGCAACATTTGCGGTATTAGTAAATTCAAGCTTTAGTGCTTGGCCTTTTACAAATGCGTCGCGCAACTGAACTGCAGCGCCACGAATTGGCTCGGAAAGTGCATCGCTAGCCAGAATCTTTGACGCAGCATTTTCGATTACTGGCCGAAAAGGTGCAGCATTTGGTGCCTTTTCGATTACTACGTCAGTTAGCTGAACGCTCATCTTGGCAATTACAGCGGGATCGTGACGAATGCTCTCAATATGGTCAGCTAACTTCGGGCCATTCAGCAGATTGTTATTCACGATTCCAGCAAATGCACCAAGCGTTATCGCAAAAGTGCCCAGAATTATTAGCACTTTGGACAGCATGACAAAAGACTTTGAATTTCTCATTTATTACCCCGTTGTTAGAAACCTTGTTTAAAGCCTATTTGATCAAACACACCAAATCCCTTCTTTTGGCTAGTTTCAAGGGTTTCTGCCAGACTTAGACCACACAGGAGCAACGGTTTTAGCCAGTTCTTGCACAGTATTAATGCGCGCTATTAACAAGGAGAAGAAATGGGTTCCCCGCTAACAGTTGCACTACTTGGTGGCGGAACTGTGGGTGCATCTGTTGCCCAATTGATTTCCGAAAGCGCAGACGATTTAACTGCCCGAATTGGTCGGGAACTTAAGTTAACTGGAATTGCAGTTCGTGATGCATCGAAACCACGTCCTGGTGTTGACTCAAAACTACTTACCGAAGATGCTGCTGGACTCGCAGCATCCGGCACAGACATAGTCATTGAAGTTATTGGCGGAATCGAGCCAGCAAAGACTTTAATTGAGTCTGCAATTGCAAATGGTTCATCAATCGTTACTGCAAACAAGGCATTACTTGCCGCCCACGGTGCTCACCTTCACAAGTTAGCCGAAGAAGCCGGCGTAGATCTCTATTACGAAGCTGCAGTAGCGGGTGCAATCCCGTTACTTCGCCCACTGCGTGAGTCACTTGCTGGCGACAAAGTAACAAAGATTCTGGGAATTGTTAATGGCACAACAAATTTCATTTTGTCGAAAATGTATAACGATGGTGCCGACTATTCCGTCGTACTCAAAGAAGCCCAAGACCTTGGTTACGCCGAAGCAGATCCAACTGCAGACGTCGAAGGTTTTGACAGCGCAGCCAAAGCGGCAATTCTTTCGGGTTTGGCTTTTCACACAAACGTAACTGCAGATGATGTTTACCGTGAGGGAATGACAAAAGTCACCGCGGATGACATTGCGGCAGCTAAGTCACTGGGTTACGTAATTAAGCTACTTGCAATTGCCGAACTAACCGAAGACGACAAGGGCGTAATTGTCCGAGTTCATCCAGCGATGATTCCATTGACTCATCCGTTGGCAAGCGTGCGAGACGCATTCAATGCAGTTTTTGTGGAAGCTGAGGCAGCGGGTCAAGTTATGTTCTATGGCCGCGGCGCAGGTGGTGCGCCAACTGCAAGTTCAGTAGTGGGCGACGTTGTTGCAGCTGCTCGACACCGAATTACTGGATCCGTTGGTCCGGCCCAGAGTATTTATGCAGACCTTGAGGTCCGATGAATCCGGTGTACTTGCCGCAATCTCAAATGAATTTGCTAAGCATGACGTTTCTATTCAAGCGGTTCGCCAAGATGGTGAAGGCGATGCCGCAAGTTTGATTATCAGAACTCACGAAGCGCCCGAGAGTAGATTGCGTGCAACCGTTGATTCTCTCGAAAACATGACCGCAGTTCGTGAAGTTCTAGGTGTTATGCGCGTTGAAGGTGCAGGCGCTTAACTATGGCTCATATTTGGCGTGGAGTCATTGAGGAATATCGAGACAGGCTGCCAATCGCACCTAATGATGTCATCGTTTCATTAGGCGAAGGTGGAACCCCACTTGTTTACGCTTGCACGTTGTCAGAACTAACTGGTGCCAAGGTTTACCTAAAAGTTGAAGGTATGAATCCAACTGGGTCCTTTAAAGATCGCGGTATGACTATGGCCATTACCGATGCTGCAAGAAATGGTGCTAAGGCCGTTGTTTGTGCGTCAACTGGAAACACCAGTGCTTCAGCAGCAGCTTATGCAACTAAAGCGGGAATGAAGAGTGCGGTTCTAGTACCGCAAGGAAAAATTGCTATGGGCAAACTGGCTCAAGCAGTAATTCATGGCGCCACAATTTTGCAGGTCGATGGCAACTTTGATGATTGCTTGGATATTGCACGTGCCCTAGCTGAAAACTATCCAATCGCACTTGTTAACTCGGTAAACCCAACTCGACTACAAGGCCAAAAAACTGCGGCATTTGAAATTGTTGATGCGTTAGGTGATGCACCCGACATACATTGCTTGCCAGTTGGAAATGCCGGAAACATTTCTGCATATTGGATGGGCTTCACTGAGTACTACCATGACAAAGTTTCAACTCAACTTCCACAACTTTGGGGATTCCAGGCAGCAGGAGCCGCACCATTTGTTGCCGGCCATCCAATCGAAAAGCCAGAAACTATTGCAACAGCAATTCGAATTGGAAAACCGGCATCTTGGGATTTGGCAGTTGCTGCCCGCGATGATTCCGGTGGACTCATTGATGCCGTAACTGATGATCAAATTTTGGATGCGTATCGAATCCTTGCGGATAAAGAAGGTTTCTTTGTTGAACCGTCGAGTGCTGCTTCAGTTGCTGGATTGTTGCAACAAGCGAGTCGCGGTCTAGTCGATGCTGGATCAACAATCGTTTGCACTGTTACTGGAAATGGTTTGAAAGACACGCAGTGGGCATTGGAAAGTGCCAAGGATCCAGTTGTCGTTCCAGTTGATGTTAAGGCAGCTGCTGCTGCACTAGGTCTTGCCTAATGTCTCGCATAGTTTCAGTTTCAGTTCCCGCAACTAGCGCAAATCTTGGCCCCGGTTATGACGCACTCGGATTAGCACTAGAAATTCGTGACTTTGTAACCGCGCAATTTACTGACGACAACAAAGTAACCGTAGTTGTAACTGGTCAAGGTGCTGACAAACTTCCAACAAATGAAACCCATTTAATTGCTAAGACAATCATTGATGCCTGTAAAGCATTTGGAACTGAAGTAACTGGACTTCATGTCGAATGCAAGAATGCAATCCCACAAGGTCGGGGATTGGGATCAAGCGCCGCAGCAATCGTTGCTGGGCTCGTTCTGGCAAGTGAGTTAACTTATGCCCGTGCCAGTGAAGATGAGTTACTGCAAATGGCAAATGCAATTGAAGGTCATCCTGACAACGTTGCTGCCTGCCTGCTGGGTGCGATGACTATTGCCTGGCTTGAAGAAGATGGCAAAGCAAATTCAGTTTCAATGAACGTTCATCCTGACATCTCTCCAGTTTTAGGTATTCCAGCAACTGAACTCGATACCCATAAAGCGCGTGGCTTAATCCCAGATTCAATTCCA
>RGDC01000103.1 GCA_009918005.1 Actinomycetota bacterium | reverse complement strand
AGAAGTCATGGACTAGACCTCTAGAAGTTCAGCTTCTTTGTGTTTAAGCATGTCATCAATGTGGCCAACAGCTTTTGTCGTCAAATCTTCTAGAGCCTTTTCGGCGCGAGCCACATCATCTTTTCCGGCGTCGCCATCTTTTGCCATTTTTTCTAGCGCTTCTTTTGCACTGCGACGAATATTGCGTATCGCAATGCGAGCATCTTCAGCTTTAGCCTTAGCTACCTTGATGAATTCTTTACGGCGCTCTTCGGTTAATTGTGGGAACGGCACTCGGACAATTGCACCGTCGTTGGAAGGATTAACACCCAAATCAGAATCCCGAATTGCGCGTTCAATTGCGCCAAGAGCAGTTTTGTCGAACGGCGTAACTACTGCAACGCGTGGTTCTGGAGTTTGAATAGATGCTACTTGCTGCAGCGGAGTTGGGGTTCCGTAATAATCAACCATGATTTTTGAAAACAGAGCTGCATTGGCGCGGCCAGCGCGAATCGTCGTGAACTCTTCGCGGGTAACTTCTGTTGCCTTTGCCAGGGTTCCGACTTTTTCTCCACGAACTGCGCGTGCAATGTTTCCATCAACTAACAAGTTGAAAACCACAATTGGTAGTTCGTTGTCACGGCAAAGACTTATTGCAGTGGCATCTGCAACTTTAAGATTTTGGGTTAGCACATCATCATGACTTAAGTTTTCGTAGCGCTTGGCTGATGAATTTGTGCGTGGATCGTCATCGTAAACTCCATCAACACCCTTGGCCATCAAAACAACATCGCAGCCAATTTCCAGTGCGCGCTGGGCAGCGCAGCTGTCGGTGCTGAAGTATGGAGTTCCAAGACCTGCACCAAAAATAACTACCCGGCCTTTTTCTAAATGACGTACCGCGCGACCTGGAATGTAAGGTTCAGCAACTTGGCTCATTGGAATTGCAGTTTGCACTCGAGTTGCAACACCTTGCTTCTCTAGGAAGTCCTGAAGAGCTAGACAATTCATTACCGTACCGAGCATGCCCATGTAGTCCGCGCGGGCGCGATCCATGCCACGTTCGGCAAGTTGAGCGCCTCGGAAATAATTGCCACCACCGATAACGACAGCGACTTCAGCACCAGATTCAACAACTGCAGCAATTTGGCGAGCGATATCATTTACGACATCTGGGTCGACACCAAGTTTTCCTTCGCCAGCAAATGCTTCTCCAGAAAGCTTTAAGAGCACTCGCTTCCAGCCACCTTGTGGAACACCGGGCCAGATTTCTAATTTTTCAGATGCGCTCACGTATCTAATCCTGCCTTACTTGCAGTTAAATGTCTGCATTGCCCCCGAAAACCTGCATCCCGAAAACTATCCCCAAAAAATACTTTAGGCGCTACCCCACTGGCTGGATCACAGTCAGAAAGTAGCGCCTAAAGAGACTTGGAAATGCTAGTTAGCCAGCAATCTCGATTCGAGTAAAGCTAGTTACGGTAGTTCCAGCTTCGTCTAGAACCTGCTTAACAGACTTCTTGTTATCGATTACCGAGGATTGCTCAAGAAGGCAATTGTCTTTGAAGAACCCATTCACGCGACCTTCAACAATCTTTGGCAGAGCACCTTCTGGCTTTCCTTCTTCCTTAGCAGTCTCAAGTGCAATGTGCTTTTCGTTTTCAACAACTTCAGCCGGAACTTCATCTCGGGTTAAGTAAGTTGGGCGCATTGCTGCAATCTGCATAGCTGTAGCTCGAGCTGTTTCTTCAGATCCTGAATAAGAAACTAGTACGCCAACTGCTGGTGGTAGGTCTGCGGAGCGACGGTGCATGTAAACCGCTACTTCACCTTCGTGATTAGCCACTCGGCCAAGTTCGATCTTTTCACCGATTACTACAGCCATGTCAGCAACTGCCTGTTCAACAGTTTTGCCACCACCAATTGTTAGTGCAGCAGCAGCGACTGAATCCTTAGCGCCGGCTGACTTAACTGCAGCAGCAATTTCATCGCCAAGCTTTATGAAGTCTTCGCTCTTTGCAACGAAATCGGTTTCGCAGAGAAGTTCCACAAGAACGCCAGCATCTTGGGCCACGATGCCTGCTGATGTTTCACGCTCTGCGCCACGCTTTGCGGCTTTTGCAGCTCCAGAGATTCGCAGAATCTCTACTGCCTTATCAAAATCACCGGCTGATTCTTCAAGTGCTTTTTTGCACTCCATCATTCCGGCGCCAGTATTGTCGCGAAGTTTCTTTACGTCCGCGGCTGAAATAGACATGAATTAGTTCCTTTTATGTTTTGGGGTCAGTACGAAATTTTTGTAACTGCGGGCACTTGACTACCCGCAGTTACGAAGGCTTATTCAGCAGCAGGTGCCTCTGTTGGAGTTGCATCTGCAGCAGGTGCATCAACTGTGGCTGCATCTGCAGATCCAGTTAGAAGTTCCTTTTCCCAATCAGCAAGTGGCTCAACTGCTGCGTCTGCAGGTGCACCAGCAACTGCACCGCCAGCACGGGCCATCAAGCCATCAGCAATTGCATCTGCAATTACGCGAGTTAGTAAACCAACAGCGCGAAGTGCATCGTCATTTCCTGGAATTGGGTAATCTACAACATCTGGATCACAGTTGGTATCAAGGATTCCAACCACTGGGATGTTTAGTTTGTGTGCTTCACCAACAGCAATGTGTTCTTTGTTTGTGTCAACAACCCAAATTGCGCTTGGAAGTTTATGCATATCGCGAATACCGGTTAGAACTAGTTCCAACTTCTCTTTTTCGCGGCGAAGCACAAGTAGTTCTTTCTTGGTTAGACCTGAGCTGGCGACATCATCAAAGTTGATTTGTTCTAGTTCTTTCATGCGAGAAATTCGCTTTGAAACGGTCTGGAAGTTCGTAAGCATTCCACCTAACCAACGGTGGTTTACATATGGCATTCCAACGCGAGCTGCTTCAGTTGCAATTGCTTCTTGAGCCTGCTTCTTGGTGCCTACGAAAAGAACGGTGCCACCGTGAGCTACGGTTTCGCGTACGAATTCGTATGCGCGGTCAATGTAAGCAAGTGACTGCTGCAAGTCGATGATGTAAATACCATTGCGCTCGGTGAAAATAAAGCGCTTCATTTTTGGGTTCCAGCGGCGGGTCTGGTGTCCGAAGTGAACACCGTTATCCAGCAGCTGTCGCGTCGATACGACGGCCATGGTTGTACTCCTATTTCTTAGGCTGGCGTTAACCAACCTCATTGCGGTTTGTATGACTTCGGTTGAAGTCATCCTTGGTTCTCGTGTCGGAGACCGCCTGTTGCCAGGACCGATGGTCTATCGATTCACTTTGTTGAACCTGTGAAGTCACCTATTGCTAGGCGCATCCCTTAGTTTACGGGGGTTTTGGTGGCGCTAAAACCACAGCCTTGGCCATTCCACAGCTGACTATTTGGAATTGGGTGGAGTGGGAACATTAGCGATCCTACTCGCATGGAATCCCTGATTTTTCGCCGAATACTCGCCATTTTCATCTTGGTTACCCCGTTGTCTGTTGGAATTACCCACCCCAGTCCTGCTTTTGCAGCCAACCAATGGAACTGGCCGATTAAGCCAGCCAAGCTCAGCTTGGGGTTTGATCGACCCCCACAGAATTGGCTACCTGGCCATCGCGGGGTTGATCTGGTTGGACTAAGTGAGGACCAGGTATTTGCGGCCGGCAATGGCGTAGTCACCTTTGCAGGTCTTGTCGCTGGCAAAAGTGTCGTCGTAATTAGTCATGGTTCGATTCGCACTACATATGAACCTGTTGCTGCTTCGGTGATCGTTGGGTCAAAAGTTCGAGTTGGTGAGGTGATCGGAACGCTCTCACCGGGCGAAAGTCATTGTTCAACTCAAACTTCAGTTAGTTGTTTGCATTGGGGATTGATTAGAGGTGAGCAATATTTGAATCCACTTTCGCTAGTGCAAAAGCGAGTGCGGTTATTGCCTACGCTCGCGACGTTGTTTATGCACCCAAGGGTTTAAGCCCTTGGGTGTGCCTGCTCAAAGACTGCGCGGAGG
>RGDC01000102.1 GCA_009918005.1 Actinomycetota bacterium | reverse complement strand
ACGCCGACAACACTGCTACGGCAACCAGGAATGTAATTGCTCTAAAAGTTTTTCTCATGCAAACTATCCATTCTCAATAACTACGTCAGTGGACTTAACTGATGCAACGGCTTTACTTCCAACTTCAAGCTGTAGCGCACGAGCACTATCTGCGGTGATCATGCTGACCAAATGATTTGATCCGGATTGAATCTCGATAATTGCGGCAACACCTTGAATATCCACTCGAGTGACTAATCCGACGAAACGATTGCGTGCACTGACCTGGCTCTTGCGCTCATCCGGTAACTCTTTAGAAATTTCAATTGCGAGTTCGGCTAATGCCTTCCCATCAACAGATTGTGGTCCGGCGGAAGGAGTTGAAGTTAACCGACCGGTATCAATCCAGCGACGAACTGTGTCATCGCTGACACCAAGTAGTTCTGCGGCTTCGGAAATCCGATAACTGGGCATAAGTCCGAGTATTTACCGAATTCGCGGTCTTTGCAACTAGAAAACTCCGTTTATACGGAATATCTAAGGCTATCCACCCGCAAATGGCGGTAAAACATCAAGTGTTGAACCATCAGAAACTACAACGCTTAAATCTCGCAGAGATACTTCATCCAGTAGGTAACTGCATTGTGGAAGTACCTGTCCCAGTTTTGGGTGCAGCGCTGCTGCTTGATCCAAGATGTGCATCGCGGACGAAGAATCCAAAGTGATTTCATTTACTCCAGCTGCTGCGCGTGCTGCCGCAAAGAATCTAACCGTTACAGCCACGAACTAACCGCCATTTTCTAACCGCCGATAGCTTCGTGCGTACCGCACTCGTACCGGCAACGCTTATTGATGTCAGCCATCGGCTACCCGCCGATCGCTGACATTGGCCTTGCTGGCTGGATAAAGCTTGGGTCATTGATTCCGTGCCCTGGAAGTTTTGCCAAAACAGTTTTGCCAAATCGAGACGCTATTTCGGCACGCTTTTCTTCAGCTGTTCCATCGGATTCACGAAGCACTAAACGTAGATCCATTTCACTGGTGGCAAAGAGGCAGGAACGCAATTGACCATCCGAAGTTAAGCGAAGTCGATCACACGATCCACAGAACGGTCGAGTAACGCTTGCGATAATTCCAACGGTTTCTGGTCCACCATTAATTAGGAATTCTTCGGCCGGCGCTGACCCACGAGCTTCAACTGGTGTAAGTGAGAAAACTGGATTCAATGCATGAAATACATCATCAGCAGTAACCATGGTCGAACGATCCCAAATGCCGCCGGCATCTAGTGGCATCTGTTCGATAAAGCGAAGTTTAAATCCTTCATCAAGAGCCCACTTGAGTAAGCCAACTGATTCATCGTCATTAACACCAGGCATTAACACCGTGTTGATTTTGATTGGTGTTAGGTCGGCATCGCGCGCAGCCTTCAAACCCTTAAGGACGTCATCAAAGCGATCCCGATAAGTCATCGACTTGAAACGCTCGGCGCTCAAAGTGTCCAATGAAACATTGACTCGCTCTAAGCCAGCATCTTTTAGTGGTTGAGCAAGTGCTGCCAGGCGAATGCCGTTTGTCGTGAGCGAAAGTTTTGGTGGATTCGGAAGGCCGTTGATGCGAGCAACAATTTCAACAATGTCTGGTCGTAGTAGCGGCTCTCCACCAGTTAGTCGAACTTCATCGATGCCAGCATCAATTCCAACTTCAAGGATTGTCATTAACTCATCGGTTGTTAATAAATCTTCGGTTGGCATCCAAGCCGCAAAGTCATGTGGCATGCAATATGTGCAGCGCAAGTTACAACGATCTGTTAGCGAAACTCTGATATCGCGGTGAACGCGGCCGAAAGTGTCAATCAACTTACTCATGCGCAGTTCACCCATTCATCCGTGCCATCTGCAAAAACCTGATGTTTCCAGATTGGAATTTGTGCCTTAACTTCATCAACTAATGCGCCACAGGCATCAAAGGCTGCTTTGCGGTGTTTTGCAGATACAGCTGCAACTAAGGCTGCTTCGCCAATCGCAATGTCACCATGACGATGCGCCACCGCAACACTCAAAACGTCGTATTGCTTTGCAATTTGGTCAGCTACTTTTTCCAGGAGGGCCTGAGCGGATGGGTGAGCCTCATAGGAAAGGGACAAAACCTCTCGCCCATGATCGTTGTCGCGCACGTCACCGGAAAATGTGACTACCGCTCCGGCGGTATTTGAGCGCACCAAAGTAGCCAAGTCTGATACCGATATCAGATCTGTGGTCACAAAGGCGCCCGAGACGTTCGACATACCTTTATTATCGGGGGATTTCTCGGATTGCGATAGCGCAGACCAGTATTCAATGGGTTTTAAGCGCTATCCGTCTCGCATTATGAAAATCTAGAACAATAGAGGGATGAGTACCGGACCTGAGTTCGAAGTCACCTGGGAACACGCGCGGGTATTGGCGCACCAAAGTGCCACACCAATAAACTCAGTCACTTTGCCATTGCAGCAATCTGCTGGCCATGTGCTTTCGCAAGATGTTTTTGCCCTCGGAGACATGCCACCATTCGCAGCTTCCCGGATTGATGGTTGGGCTGTCAGTGGTCCGGGTCCTTGGCAGCGCGTTGGCGATGCCCTCGCTGGCCATGAGTTTGTTGAAAAGCTTGCAACAGGTGAATGTGTCCACATTGCAACTGGCGCAGTCATGCCAACTGGCGCAACAGCTGCACTTAAGGATGAAGAAAGTCAGGTCGACGGCGACAAAGTCGTTGCGATTAATGGTGCGGCCGGATTGCTCGATGCAACTGGCGCTCTGCCCTACTTTCACGACGTACGGCCAAGTGGGTACGAGGCCAATTCTGGCGACGTGCTGATTCCAAAAGGTACAAAGCTAACGCCAGCCATCATCGGTGTTGCAGCTGCCGGTGGACATGACAAGTTAGAAGTCTTTAGAAAACTAGTTGTCGATGTTTTTGTATTCGGTGATGAGTTGTTGAGTTCTGGGCCATCGCGCGATGGAAAAGTTAGAGACTCACTCGGTCCACAGCTGCCATTGTGGATTGATTACATCGGCGCGGAGTTAAATCAAGTAAAACTAGTTGCGGACACTCTTGAAGATCATTTTGCTGCGATCTCCAATTCAAAGGCGGATTTGATAATTACAACGGGTGGCACTGCTGCTGGTCCTGTTGATCACCTACATAACGCAATTGTTGATGCCGGTGGCAGATTTGTTATCGATGCAGTTTTGGTTCGACCTGGTTACCACCAACTCATGGCAAAGATTGGCAACCAATTTCTGATTGGCTTACCCGGCAATCCGCAGTCGGCAGTGATTGGCTTATTAAGTTTGGCTGTGCCATTTATATCTGGAGCAAACGGCCAAGATTTACCGGCGCTAGAAACTTGCCAAATCAGCACAGACCTGAAAGGCCCGGCTAGAGAAGTTCGCCTTGCCCTGTGCTCGTTGGTATCCAATATCGCAACACCACTGGAGCACCTAGATTCATCAATGCTGCGTGGTTTTGTTAAGGCTGATGGTTACGCTGTACTCCCAGCCGGGGGCGCCGAAGCAGGCCAGATAGTGCCGTGGCTCGATCTGCCTTAGGGTTGGGGAAAGCCGACAAATCACCATTTAGTATCACGCCTAGCTATTCGCCCTAAACATAGGACAGCCCCTTGAAAGAAGTACTCGACGACTTAATCGCCGCATATAAATCTGGCGACACCACTGCCATGGCAACTGTGGTTCGCACTTGGCGATCCGCGCCCCGACCAGCTGGTGCCTCAATGATGGTTAATGCTGCAGGTGAAGCAGTTGGATCAGTCAGTGGTGGCTGCATCGAAGGTGCCGTGTACGAGATGGCTGGCGAAGTTATTGCCAATGGTGTGCCGCAATTTGAAAAATATGGCATCAGTAATGATGATGCATTTGCAGTCGGATTAACTTGTGGTGGCATTCTGGAAGTTTTCGTGGAGCAAATCTCATCTGAGACTTGGCCAGAGCTTCCTGATCTATATGCCAGCGTTCAGGCTGATCAACCAGTTGCTGTTGCAACGGTTGTGAATGGCACCGCACACGTAGGCAAGCACTTAGTTGTTTGGCCAGATCGCACTGCTGGCGACCTAGGCAGCGATCGCCTAAATTCTG
>RGDC01000101.1 GCA_009918005.1 Actinomycetota bacterium | reverse complement strand
CTTGCAGAGAAGAGGTTGATCTGATGAGTGAAATATTTGTATTTATTGACCATACCAATGGCGCGCCAGCAAAGACCGCCGGAGAGCTATTAACACTCGCTCGTTCATTGGGAAACGCGCACGCGGTAATTGCTGGAACTTCACAGGAGTTAGACGCTGCGACGCCAACGTTAAATAAATTTGGCGCTGCTTCAATCACTCTTCTTGAGTCGAGTGAAATTAATAACCACCCAAGTTCAGCAATCGCAAGCGCCTTGGCTGATGTAGCTAAGTCAAAGGGCGCGGGGGCAATTTTGCTTCCTTCCACTGCGCGTGGAAAAGAAATTGCCGGACGCCTAGCAGTTGCAATTGACTCTGGTGTTATTACCGATGCAGTTGCAGTTTCTGCTGATGTAGTTGCAACCCAAAACGTATTTGGTGGCGCAACGATTGTTCACTCTAAAGTTTCTAAGGGAATCCCAGTTATTACAGTGCGAACAAACTCAATCGCTCCCGTGCAATCAGGTGGCTCAGCAGTTCGCGTTGATGTAGCAGTCGAAGTGAGTGCTGCGGCAAGTGCAACCAAAGTTGTAAACCGAGTTTCAGTACAAAAGAGTGGTCGCCCAGATTTATCTGAAGCTGCAATTGTGGTCTCAGGGGGACGTGGTGTCGGAAGCGACGAAGGCTTCGCAAGCGTAATCGAGCCATTGGCAGATTCACTCGGCGCTGCAGTTGGAGCATCCCGCGCCGCAACTGATGCAGGTTGGTATCCGCATCAGTTCCAGGTTGGTCAAACTGGAAAGACTGTTTCACCTCAGCTTTATGTTGCAAATGGAATTTCAGGTGCAATCCAGCACCGTGCCGGCATGCAAACATCCAAGACTGTCGTCGTGGTTAACAAAGATGCAGATGCACCAATCTTTGATTTAGCTGACTTCGGAGTTATTGGCGACCTGCATTCGGTAGTTCCAGACCTAACTGCTCGGGTGAAAGCCCGTAAGTAGTCACTAAATAGTGAATTTTTCCTAAAACTGAAAAATCCACAGTCTGCTGAACTCATCTAGAATGAGGGTGTGGCGTATTTAGATAACGCTGCGACGACCCCAATGCTTCCGGAGGCCGTTGCGGCCATGACGAAGTTGCTTAGCGAGCCTGGCAACCCTTCATCCCTGCATGCCTCTGGCCGAAAAGCCCGAAGAGCCGTAGAGGAATCGCGGGAACTAGTTGCGCGCGCAGTTGGCTGTGGATCAGCTGAAGTTGTTTTTACTGCCGGTGGCACCGAAGCAAACAATATTGCCGTTAAGGGAATTGCCTGGGATCAACGAAATAAAGATCCTCGTCGCAAGCGCGTAGTTGCTGGAAGCACCGAACATCATGCGGTACTTGATCCAGTGCGCTGGCTTGGAGAA
Source organism: Actinomycetota bacterium (assembly GCA_009918005.1). Classification (GTDB taxonomy): domain Bacteria; phylum Actinomycetota; class Actinomycetes; order S36-B12; family UBA5976; genus UBA5976. Next base: position 2,782 of record RGDC01000101.1, on the reverse strand, counting down.
TCTGAAGGTTTTGATGTTACCTGGATCAAGTCAGATGCCGAAGGGCGAATCACCCCCGAAGCCCTTCGCGAAGCCTTAGGTGATGATCCAACAGACGTTGGCGTTGTGAGTGTTATTTTGGCGAATAACGAAGTTGGAACCGTAAATGACATAGCGGCGCTAACAGCTGTCACGCGGGAATTTGGAATTCGTTTTCACACTGATGCAGTTCAGGCACCAGCTTGGTTGGACCTTAATTTTTCTGAGCTCGGTGTTTGCGCAATGACAATCTCCGGACACAAAGTTGGTGGCCCACATGGAATTGGCGCATTAATTATCAGCCGGGATTGCCATGTCACTCCTTTGATTCATGGTGGTGGACAAGAACGCGATGTTCGTTCTGGAACGCTAGACGCTCCAGCAATCGTTGGTTTTGCAACTGCACTTGAAATTACTACTTCGCGTCGAGAAGAAACTGTGGCTCGAGTAACTGCACTACGTGATGATTTAGTTAAACGGGTAATGGAAATAGCACCTGAGGCAATTTATACCGGAGCAAAAAAAGATCGCTTAGCAAATAATGCTCACTTTATTTTCCTTGGATGCCTTGGTGACTCATTACTGATGTTGCTTGATGCGCAAGGTGTGGAATGTTCAGTTGGATCGGCATGTAATGCCGGAGTTCCACAGCCTTCACACGTACTGCTTGCGATGGGAGCAGACGATGATGCTGCGCGTAGCACTTTACGTTTCTCACTTGGTAGCACAACTACCCAGAGTGACGTAGACAAACTCATCGAAGTTCTCCCAAGTGCAATTGAGAGAGCAAAACGTGCTGGCGTTCCAAAGCTAACAACTGCTCCGGTGCGTGTCTGATGAAAGTATTAGCAGCACTTTCCGGTGGCGTAGATTCAGCGGTTGCAGCCGCTCGAGCAGTAGATGCTGGGCACGATGTGACCGCCGTGCATCTTGCGCTTTCTAGAAATCCCCAAAGTCATCGAACTGGTGCGCGTGGTTGCTGCACTATCGAAGACTCTAATGATGCCTTCCGAGCCGCCGATATGCTTGGTGCTCCGTTTTATGTTTGGGATTTGTCTTCAGAGTTTCAAGAAAAAGTCATTGAAGACTTTATTTCGGAATATGCAGCTGGTCGCACACCGAATCCTTGCTTACGCTGTAACGAGAGCATTAAATTCGAGGCCGTTTTAGAGCGAGCCATGGCACTTGGTTTTGATGCAGTCGTCACGGGTCACTATGCCCAGATATTCCAGGGTGAAAATGGTCCAGAGTTGCATCGGGCGATTGATCCACTGAAAGACCAGTCATATGTCTTAGGTGTCCTAACCGCTGACCAGATTGCTCATTCTATGTTTCCGCTAGGGGACAGCACAAAAGTTGAAGTGCGAGCCGAGGCAGATAGACGCGGAATTTTAGTTGCCGCAAAACCAGATAGTCACGACATCTGCTTTATTCCAGACGGAGACACAGCGGGCTGGTTATCCAGACAGATTGAATCTGTGCCTGGTGTTGTAGTCGATGCCGAAACTGGAAACAAAGTTGGTACCCATGCTGGTGCTCACGCATTTACCGTTGGCCAACGACGCGGCCTGGCGCTGGGTAATCCAACTGGGGATGGCGAACGTCGGTACGTAGTTGATGTGGATGTAAAGAACAACGTTGTCATGGTTGGTCCACCGGTACTTCTGGATATTGACTTGATTGAAACTATTAAGCCACGTTGGGCTGGCCCAGTGCCCGCAAATGGAACCCGAATCCATGTTCAGATTCGAGCCCACGGAGATGCATTACCTGGCTCACTTCATATTGGCGACGATGGCTTAGTGACAATTCAGCTTGATGATTATTTGCGTGGTTTAGCAGCGGGTCAAGCTGCAGTTTTCTATGACGGAACTCGCGTGATTGGAAGCGCGACAGTTTCTCGCTCACGTCGTTCGGCTTCTGTTTAGTGCAACCTGCGACCGTAACTGGTGTCGGAGCCTGGCCTGGCACCGATGTTCATGAAGTTGCGGTAACTATTCGTGACGTCTGTCCTGATTTCCCGCACTTAGCTGAACTACCGGAACGCGGACCTGGTGCTGAAATGATCGGGCGAACTATGGGTTTGATTTCTCAAATCTCTAGTGACTTTTCGGTTTCAACAGTTCCTACTGGCTGGAGACTAACAAGTGCTCGAGGCAAAGACATGTTGCGCGCCACTTCCTTCATGAGCCATGACTTAGATGAGATGGAAGCTGTTTACGAAGGTTTTGACGGCGACTTCAAAATTCAAGTAGTTGGACCATGGACATTAGCTGCGAGTATCGAAAACAGATCGGGTGAAAAATTACTGCGCGACCTTGGTGCCGTTGCCGATCTAGCGCAAGCATTAGTTGGTGCAGTTGAGAGTCATGTTGCTGATATTGCTCGCAGACTCCCACAGGCACAGATTGCACTTCAATTTGATGAACCATTACTTCGAGATGTTTTGCGCGGATCGGTCCCTACGCAAAGTGGCTGGGCTGCGTATTCTGCTGTTGAGCCGAGCACTGTAGGTGACACCTTGAAGTCTGTTAGAAGTGCGCACTCGGGCACAACAATTATTCATAGCTGTGCAGATGAAATTCCATTTGACCTCATTCGTCAGTCTGGATACTCAGCAATCTCGTATGACGTGGCATTAGTCGGGGATATGGCAACTGATTACCTAGGTGAGCAAATTGAGGCTGGTGGCTTCGTCATTTTGGGTATCGAGCCATCAACGACGGCCCGGGCTGTGGCAGGCGTGCGTCGACTTGGTGGGCGA
>RGDC01000011.1 GCA_009918005.1 Actinomycetota bacterium | reverse complement strand
TGAAAGTGGCGTAGCGGCAGCCAAAGTAGCTTGCAATCAAAGTGCCTTTGGTGGCAAAACCCCAGACATGGTTCAGTTTGTGGCAACCGTTGATGGGGTCGCTTTAGATCGAAACATCATTTGCACCAGTCCAGTTGGACTAGTCGCGCCAACTAGCTAGTAGTTGCCTCGTAAGTGTCGTCATCTGGATATGGGAACCATTCCGGGTCTGCCTCTGCAGTTGGAGCAATCATTACCATCTTTGAGTTTCTGAATAACTCGAGTCCCTCTGCGCCCAACTCGCGCCCTGTACCAGTAAGTTTTCTGCCACCAAATGGGATCGCATCATTGTCGTTCAGCGGAGTATTTACCCAGACGATTCCGGTTTCGATTTCGTTTACTGCGCGAAAGGTTTCCTCTAGATCATTTGTGTAAATGTTTGCACCCAGTCCAAGTTCAGAGTCATTTGTGAATGCGATTGCCTGATCAAGACTCGACACCTTGCAAATTGGGGCAAGTGGACCAAAGCATTCGCCGTGCATAACCTCCATGTCATGAGATGTTCTAAGAACTGTCGGTTCATAAAACCATCCAGTTGAATGGTTCGTGGATCGAGATCCGCCACAAACAACTTCAGCGCCTTGTTCGATCGCTCGATTCACGATCTTTTCAAACCTTTCAAGTTCGCGCTTGGAAGACATCGGTCCAATGTCTACTAACTCAAGACCGCTTCCTACGCGCAGTTGCTGTGCATGTGTTGCAAGTTTCGATACGAAATCCTCGTACACATCTTCATGAACATAGAAACGTTCAGCGGAAGTACAAACTTGACCACAGTTAAGAAAAGCTGCGAAAGCTGCGCCCCGCGCGGCAGTATCTATATCCGCGGAAGGCATCACGATAAATGCATCATTGCCCGAGGCTTCAATCAAGGCAGGTTTGAATTGCAATGCTGCAGTAGTAGCTACTGCCTTAGCTGCCGGCACACTTCCAGTGAATGCAATGGCATGGGTGTTTTCGTGTCCAACTAGGTTCTGACCGGTCTCAGCACCGCCAGTTAAAACTTGAACTAACCCACTTGGCAGATGATCGAATGCTGCCATCGAGTAGAGCAATGTCAACGAAGTTAGTTCTGAAGGTTTGATTATTACGGCATTGCCAGCAGCTAGTGCGGCCGCTACTTGCCAGCCAGCTAGAAGAAGCGGGAAGTTGTAAGGGACGATCGAGACAACCGTACCAACCGGTTCCTTGATAACCATGTGAATTTGGCCAGCGATTGCGGGACCGGCAATGCGTCCTTGTTCATGCCTTGCAATTTCGGCGTAGTACCTAAATGAGGAGGCAGCCGCGCCACCTTCCCAATTCGATTCCCTTCAATCATGCGATCAGCAACTTGGTGCATTGCGTTTGCGCGATCAAGAGCGCTCATGGCCCACCACAGTTTCTGGGCTGCATTTGCTGCTGCCACTGCAGCATCAACTTCTGACTTAGTGGCATTCGCAAATTGCCCGACAACCTCCTCGGTTGCTGGGTCAATCAAGTCGATGAGTTTGCCAGAACTTGGTTGCCATTGGTTGGCGATGTAATTGCTTCCGGAAAGTTCGCGCATTCGCTGTTGCACTGAGGTGGTCATTTCAGCTCCCTGATAACGACTGGGGCAAATATGCCCCAGTTACTTGACTCTATAAAGGCCTTAATTCAGGCAAAAACTCGGGGATAACTCAAAAAAGACTGATTTTTCTTTAATTGCCCCATTTTCCTCCACCCTTAAAACATTGAATAAATAGTCAATATTTGTTAAAGATGTGAAATTTGGGGTCAAAATTGGGTTGACAGTGGAGCAAAAGGGAGTAATCTGGGAGAACGAGGTGACCTGGGGAAGGGTTGCCATTGGTTTAGGTGGTGACTTAGGTGTTTTTAGGAACCCACACCCCAAAACTGGACGAAAAAGGCCGCCTGATCCTGCCGGCTAAATTCCGTGAACCTTTGACTGACGGCTTAGTCATGACCAAGGGCCAAGAGCGATGTGTCGTCATCTGGCCAAACGAGCAGTTTGATGAATACGCCGAGAGCTTGCGTCGTCGCTCTCAGAACAACGAAAAGGTCCGCGCTTACACGCGAGTTTTCTTCTCATCTGCTTTTGATGATTCTGCCGACAAGCAAGGTCGAGTCACGATCCCGGCACCACTTCGGGAATGGGCTGGACTAGATCGTGAACTAGTTGTAGTTGGTGCTGACACCCGAATTGAAGTTTGGGCAACTGTCGCGTGGACTCAATACCTAGAGGCACAAGAACCAGGTTTCGCTTCACTTGATGAAGACGTAATGCCATGAGTTTCACTAATTCGATTTCGAACAAATCAGCAGTGGCAGTAAATGATGCTGCTTTTGGCCTCTGGCCGTTGACTCGATCCTGGCGCACCTTCCCCGGTGCCAGGCTCTCCAACGGCCAGGGACTAAAGGCAGTAACAAGATTTGATGTGGCGTAATGACTACATTTACTCACGAGCCAGTTCTGCGTCAGCGCTGCTTGGACCTACTTGCTCCCGCAATCAGTGCTGACAATGCAGTTCTAGTTGATGCAACTTTGGGTCTTGGTGGACATACTGAATCTGCGCTAACTGAGTTTCCCAACTTGCGCGTAATTGGAATCGATCGCGATCCAGAAGCTCTGGCTATGTCACAAGAACGACTTGCCAGGTTTGCACCTCGCGTTGATTTTGCTCTGGCGGTTTATGACGAGATTCCAGAAGTATTAGCAAACCTAAACATCGAACACGTGCAAGGTATTTTGTTTGATCTTGGTGTTTCCTCGATGCAGTTAGATAAAGATCAGCGTGGATTTACATATTCACGAAATGCTCCGCTAGACATGCGAATGGATGGCACGACGGGGCAAACCGCTGCAGACATTGTTAACAATTATGACTTTGCAAACTTAGCTCGGATTTTGCGCGAGTATGGCGAAGAAAGATTTGCAGTTCGCGTTGCGAATGCAATTATTCGTGAGCGAGAGATCAAACCATTTACAAATAGTGAACATCTGGTAACTGTAGTTCGCGATGCCATTCCGGCTGCAACTCGTCGCACCGGTGGCAATCCTGCAAAGCGCACTTTCCAAGCGCTTCGGATCGAAGTTAATGATGAATTGGCGGTACTCGAGCGAGCAATTCCGGCAGCACTTGATTGCTTAGCTTTAGACGGACGCATTGTGGTCTTGTCGTACCACTCACTTGAAGATCGCATTGTTAAAAATGCTCTGCGTATTGGATCTGAATCAAAGACTCCGATCGAGATGCCAATTATTCCTGAATCTGACAAACCTTGGCTTCAGTTACTTACGCGTGGTTCAGAACCAGCGAGCGAAGTTGAAATTACGGAAAACTCTCGGGCAACATCCGTTCGGTTACGTGCCGCTCAACGAATCGGGGTGGCTGCATGAGCGCTATGCCCGCACGCACACCTGCGTTAGCTCCGATCTCTCGCAAATCCAAAACCATGCGAAGGCTTGCATTAGTAAAGCCAATCGTGAAGCCAATTGTTTCACCAATCGCACAGGCAATACCTGTTGGTGTACCGCAAGGTCGAGCCAGCAGTCGGACCTTCCTGTTTGTGATCATTGGGTTGATCGTTTCCGGCATGATGACACTTTTGTACGTGAATACCCTGGCAGCTCAAGCATCTTTCCAAAAGCACGCATTGCAAGTTCAGTTAAGCCAAATGACGGCAGAAGAGCAGACAATTGCAAGTGCAGTTGCAGCAGGAGAATCTCCAGCAAACCTAATGGTTGTCGCAGAAACTATGGGAATGGTACCCGCCCAAACTCCAGTTTTTCTTCGGCTTTCAGATCGCAAAATCTTAGGTAAGCCCGTTATTGCCGCCCCTCAGGTGGCAAAGTGAATACCCCAACTTCGCAGCGTCGCCCAAACCCACAAGGTCCACAGCGACCACAAATTTCCAATCAGAAATATGTTCCATCTGGACCCGTTATGGTCGAGCTTGAAAGTCCTAAGAAACGAATTCGATTCATCACAATTGTTTTTCTAGTTGTCATGACCCTTTTTATGACAAGACTGGTTGAACTTCAAGTAGTTCGCGGTCCAGCACTTGCTGCTACCGCCCAGAATTCCAGACTTCAAACTCTGACGCTTCCAGCCCTACGTGGAAACTTCACCGACAGTAACGGTGTTCCAATAGCAACAACTGTGATGGCACGCAATGTAACAGTCGATCCAACGTTGATTACGGATCCAGCCGCAACGGCAGCAACCCTGTCACCAATTTTGGGAATTCCCGTTGAAAAACTTGTGGCATCGCTAACTGTTGATTCGCGATTCTCGTATGTTGCAAAACGAATAACACCTGAAACTTGGAAAACTGTGGCTGCACTAGAAATTCCAGGTGTTTTTAGCGAACCAACAACAAACCGGGTTTATCCAAATGGATCGTTAGCGGCAACGGTAATTGGATATGTAGGAGCCGAGGGTACGGGACTTGGCGGACTTGAATTCGGTCTCAACGAACAGCTGATGGGTACGGATGGAAAGTTAACAGTTGAACGTGTCAACGGTCGTGAAATTCCAGCAAGTGAACGTCAAAGCATAGATCCAGTAGATGGACTTTCGGTTCGCTTGACTTTAGATTCAGATCTACAAGCGATGCTAGAAGAATCTTTAGGTGCACAAGTTAAGGCAACTGGAGCTGAAGGTGGCGTTGCCGTAATCATGGAACCTGGAACTGGAAACATCCTGGCAATGGCTACCTATCCAACTTTTGATCCAAATAATCCGTTTGCTACTGACGACAAGGCAAAACGAAATACCACTGTTACTGACGTATTTGAACCAGGTTCAACTAGCAAAGTCATGACAATGGCATCGGTAGTTGAAGAAGGTGGCGCTAATCCTGGAACCAAATACACCATAGAAAATCGCTTGAGTCGTGGTGGCACATCATTTAAGGATTACAAGGACCACCCAACCGAACATTTCACACTTGCTGGAGTGCTTGCTAAGTCGAGTAACATCGGAACAATTCTGGCAGCCGAGTCAATTGGGGAAAAGAAACTTTATTCTTACTTGCAGAAATTTGGAATCGGCCAATCCACTGGTATGAATTTTCCAGGTGAAAGCAGTGGAAAACTACCTGACATCAATAATGAAAATGAATGGTCAGATACCACTTTTCCAACTTTGGCTTTTGGCCAAGGATTGTCAGTTAATGCAGTTCAAGCAACAAGTGTTTTTGCCACTATCGCTAACGATGGTGTCCGAATGCTGCCACGGTTGATTGCTGGATACTCCAACGCTCAAGGCGCTTATGAACCTAGCCAAACGGCAGAAGGTGTGCGTGTTGTCAGTGCTGCAACTGCAAAAACTGTTCGGGAAATGCTTGAAACTGTGGTTTCAGAAGATGGCACTGGAAAAAATATGCAGATTCCGGGTTACCGTGTTGGTGGAAAGACCGGTACTGCTAACCGTTACGACGAAAATACTGGCGGATATAGCGGTTACACATCTTCATTCATCGGGATGGCCCCCGCAGAAAAGCCTGCATTAGTTATGAGCGTAAGTATTCATAATCCAAAGACGAGCACGTATGGAAGTGTTGTAGCTGGTCCGGTATTTAAGAAAGTTATGACTTATGCACTTGCACATCGCAAGATTCCACCGTCAACAACAAAGCCGCCAAAACTTCCAGTTGAGTGGTGAGCCAAGTGACTCGCCCAAAGACCAATGGTTCAGAGCTTTCTCAACTTGCTTCATTAGTTTCGGGAAAATATTCAAACGACATCAAAGTTTTTGGAATTACTCACGATTCAAGATCTGTACAACCGGGCGACCTATATGTTGCACTGCGTGGTGAGAATAACCATGGCATCGATTTTATGGACGAAGCAATTTCAAATGGAGCCGCAGCGATTGCATCGGATTCATTTGGCGCCGAAATCGCTAAGCAACAAGCTCTGCCGGTGCTGGAATTAGTAAATGCCAGAGAAGACATGGCATTAATTGCAGCGAAAATATATGACAATCCAGAATCTAAATTGGTTTTAACGGGTGTGACTGGCACCAATGGCAAAACCACAACTACGCACATACTTCGATCCATTTTTCGAGATGCTGGAAAACATGTCGGAGTAATCGGAACACTTGGCACATACCTAGACGATGAATACCTTCCAGGTGCTAGAACTACTCCTGAATCGACTGACCTATATGCAATTTTGGCACTAATGGTTGAGCGTGGAATTACCCATGTCTTTATGGAAGTTTCTAGCCACGCACTCGCACTACATCGAGTTACTGGAATCAAGTTTGATGTTGCAGTATTCACAAATCTGACACAGGATCATTTAGATTTTCACGGATCGATGGAAAACTATTTCGCCGCTAAAGCACTATTGTTTACTTCTGAATTTTCTAGACAGGCTGTTATCTGCACTGACGATGATTGGGGAGTCAAACTTGCTACCGAATCACAAATTCCGGTAGTGACAATTGGCAGAAACGGTGACTGGAAAACTTCACCAGCGATTTCCAATTCAAGCGGCTTAACTACCCAGAAAATAGATGTAGAGAATTTTGATTCGATTTCACTTGTTATAAATATGTTGGGTTCATTCAATGCAACAAATGCTGCTTGCGCTTTAGTTGTGGGTCAAATTCTCGGTTTACCAGTCGATGCAATCCTTGACTCGCTTCGTAAGGTTCAACCAATTCCTGGACGACTAGAAAAAGTTTCGATAGCGAGCGCTGGGACAGTATTCGTAGATTATGCACATACCCCAGATGCAGTAGCAACGGTACTAACCGTGATTAGAGATGCCAAGCCAGAAAAGATCATCACGGTACTAGGTTGTGGCGGCGATAGAGATTCAACTAAACGACCTTTGATGGGGAAGGTTGCATCCGAGCTTTCCGACATTGTCTTTGTTACTGACGACAACCCAAGATCTGAAGAACCTGCAGAGATCCGCAAATCAGTTTTAGATGGAGCTGGCAAAGGCACGGCACAAGTGTTTGAAGTTGCCGATCGCAGGGTAGCAATATTCCAAGCTCTGAAGCTTGCTCGAGATGGAGATGTAATTGCGATACTTGGCAAGGGACATGAAACTGGCCAAGAGATTTCTGGTGAAGTATTTCCGTTTGACGATCGCATCGTAGTCAGGCAGGAGTCCGAAAATGTTTGACCTAACTCTTGGAAAAGTTTGTGAAGTTGTTGGCGGCAAGCTAGTTGGCAATGCTGCCACACAAATCACTGGTATCTCGATCGACTCCAGGACAGCAAAACCAGGTGATTTGTTTGCAGCAATCATTGGCGAACGAGTTGACGGACACGATTTTGTTGATCGAGCAATGGAAATTGGTGCTGTTGCTTCGATCACGTCCAAATCTGTAGCAGGTGATCATGTGCTGGTACCAGAATCTCCAGATTCTCTCGATCCAGTAATTCACGCAATCGCAAAACTTTCGTCGCATGTCAGATCTTTAATGCAGGGAATTGAAGTCATAGGTATTACGGGATCATCCGGTAAAACTTCAACCAAAGACATGATTGGGCAAGTCCTTTCTCATGCTGGTGTCACCCACGCACCCGCGGGATCCCTAAACAACGAACTGGGCCTTCCACTGACCTTGTTATCGGCGCCACAACACGTCAAGTATCTAGTCGCTGAGATGGGAATGCGTGGCCTTGGACATATTTCGCGATTATGCGATATAGCTCAACCGACCATCGGTGTGATCACTAACGTTGGGCGGGCGCACATTGGTGAAGTTGGCAGCATTGAGGGGATAGCGAAAGCAAAGTCTGAACTTGTCAGTGCAATTCCTGCAACCGGAGTCGTAGTACTAAATGCTGATGATGATCGAGTTATTGCAATGCGTACCTTGACGAAGGCGACTGTCTTTACGTACGGACTGTCTCAGGGTGCAGATGTCAGAGCTGAGAATTTGCAATTGTCTGCATATGGAAGCTACAACTTTGATTTGGTTTACCGGGGTGACAAGGTTCCTGCATCAATTCCAATTCTTGGTGAACACAATGTTCTTAATGCGTTGGCGGCATCAGCCGTTGGACTTGCCATTGGTATGGAAATTCAAGACATTGCACGGGCTTTGACAATACTTAAACAGAAGAGCAAATGGCGAATGGAAGTTCATCAGTTGCCGGGAAATGTCACAAGTATTAATGATGCCTACAACGCCAATCCAGAATCAATGAAGGCTGCACTGGAAACATTAACTGCGATCCCAGCAACTGGAAAAACATTTGCAATTTTGGGCAAGATGCATGAATTAGGCGAAGCTAGTGACGCGATCCATGTTCAGATCGCAAATTTGGCATCGAAATTGGGCGTGACTCACATAGTTGCAGTTGGTGCTGCAGCCAAGTCGTATGGATTGCCAGGATCTGTGTCGCACCCTGAGTCGGGTAATGACACTGCTGGTGGATTCCAAAATTCGGTGTGGTTGCCCGATTTTGATAGCGCTTGCGACTACATTGTTAAACAAGTTAACTCTGGTGACATTTTGTTGTTCAAGGCCTCAAGGGCTGAAAAATTCGAAGTGCTTGCCGATCAAATTGAAGACTTTTTGCGCGCGAAGTGGGGCCAACAGTGAAGCTTGTAGTGCTAGCTGGTGCGTTAGCCGCATTATTTTCACTAATTGGCACTCCATTGTTGATTAAGTTGCTTCGTAATCGAGGAATTGCTCAGGCAATTCGGGAATCAACACCCGACATTAACTATCCAGAACACGGCAGTAAGCGAGGCACCCCTTCCATGGGAGGGGTAGCAATTGTTGGCTCCGTTGTACTTGCGTACTTCCTGGCGCATTTAGTCTTAGGACAGCCAGTAACGGCATCTGGACTCTTAGCAATTTATTTGATGTTGGCACTTAGCTTGGTTGGCCTTGCTGATGATTACCTAAAGATCTTTAAGCAACGAAGCACTGGCATCCGCGCCCGAACGAAACTACTTGGACAAGCTGTTGCTGCGCTTTCATTCGGATACTTTGCCTTGCAATTCCCCGACGAAGGCGGAAATCTTCCAGTTAGTAATGCCATTTCATGGGTACGAGACACAGATTGGATTCTCCCTTCAGCCTTAGTCTTGCTCTGGATATGGTTCTTAGTTACAGGTATCACGAATGGTGTGAACTTAACTGATGGACTCGATGGGCTAGCAATTGGTGCAGCACTTTTGTCATTTGTTGCCTACACCGTAATGTCGATCTGGCAGTATGGCCAAAGTTGTTTCTGGGGTGATATTCCCCGTTGCTATGACGTGCGCGACCCGCTAGACCTGGCAGTCTTCGCTGCCGCTACAGCCGGTGCCTGCTTCGGGTTTTTATGGTGGAACTCGAGTCCAGCTCGAATCTTTATGGGAGACACTGGCTCCCTGGCCTTAGGTGGAGCGTTGGCAGCACTGGCTTTGATGACTCGCACTGAATTACTACTTGGCTTAATCGGCGGATTATTTGTTCTCATCACGCTTTCGGTAATTGCCCAAGTTGGATCTTACAAATTAACCGGACGTCGAGTTTTGCGAATGGCACCGTTACATCATCATTTTGAAATGATTGGCTGGCCCGAGGTGTTAATTGTGGTTCGCTTCTGGATTATTCAGGGGCTATGTGTTGGAGCAGGTATGGCCCTGTTCTATGCGGAATGGGTGCGACAGTAAAAGTTATGGCTAAATCCGCATCTCCAAATATTTTTGCGGGAATAACAAAATTGGATAACGTGGGTGTTAGACGTACTCTGAACGTAGTTGTAATTGATGCAACTTCAGGAGTCAGCCAAAAAGAACGAGCTACGATCTTGGAAATCCTTGGCGCCGAAATTCAAATGGGGGATGACACCCAACTTCCTGATGGCATTGATTTGCTCGTCCTATCTCCAGGTGTATCTCCGCAAGCCCCCATCGTTGCGGCAGCACAATCCGCTGGGGTTCAAATTTGGGGAGAGTTGGAGCTCGCTTGGCGACTTCGCGACCCAGCACATCCGGCACCTTGGTTGCTGGTAACTGGAACGAATGGGAAAACTACAACAACTTTGATGCTGGAATCGATTTTGCTCGCAGCCGGAAAGCGCACCGTGGCAGCTGGAAACATTGGCCGCTCACTTGTCGAAGTTGTTATGGACCCAACTCCTTGGGATGTGTTAGCAATTGAAGTAGGTGCACCTCAGCTGCCATTCGTTTATTCGATTTCACCACAGGCCGCAGTTTGTCTAAATCTTGCTCAAGATCATATTGATTTGTTTGGAACTTTTGAGGCATATCGCGATGCGAAAGCAAAAATTTATGAAAGATGTCAGGTAGCTGCGATTTTCAATGTTGCTGATACAGAAACTATTCGAATGGTGGAACAAGCAGAAGTCATTGAGGGCTGTCGCGCAATCGGCTTCTCAACCGGAATTCCTGACATTTCGATGCTCGGAGTTGTTGAAGAATTCTTGGTTGATCGAGCCTTCCTGGATAACCGTAGAGAAGCCGCACTAGAACTTGCTGAAATTTCCGACTTAGCCATTCCAGCAGTGCATAACATTTCAAATGCGCTGGCAGCAAGCGCGTTAGCTCGAGCCCATGGAGTAGAAGCTCGTGCAATTCGCGATGGCTTGCGCTCGTGGCAACCAGCACCTCACCGAATTGCTCACGTTGGCCAAGTCGCAAATGTTGACTACATAGATGATTCAAAAGCGACAAATACCCATGCGGCTGCGACTTCATTGACTGCATATGACTCAGTTGTCTGGATTGCTGGCGGAATGGCAAAAGGCCAGAGTTTTGATGATTTAGTTATTGATAATGCGCATCGAATGCGGGCTGTTGTGCTTTTGGGGGTCGACCAAGATCAGATTGCTGGTGCCCTTGAGCGACACGCTCCGAATGTCCCAATTCATCGCGTTACGACAAAGGAAACTAATGCAATGGAGTTAGTTGTGGCGCTCGCAGCCGAGTCAGCACAACCAGGGGACACCGTACTTTTGGCACCAGGATGTGCATCTTGGGACATGTTTAAGGATTACTCAGAACGCGGCGATGCGTTTGCTGCAGCCGTGAAGGGACTTAAATCATGACGACAACTAGACCAGTGAACCAAAATACTCCGAGTGGTGGAATGTCGGAGCGCCTCGCGCATCCAATGTTGCATTATCAAATTTTGCTAGGAGCAACAGGTTTTTTGCTGGCGCTTGGAATCGTCATGGTCGCTTCAGCGTCAAGTGTTTTTTCTTACCAGCAAAATAATGGAAATTCTTGGGCACTTGCAACTAGGCAGTTAATTTTTGCCGTTATTGGCGTTTTCTTGATGATAGCTGTTTCAAAAATGCATGTCGATGCCATTCGACGATGGGCACCACTATTTATGGTTACCGTTGGCGTAATGCTTGTTGCCGTTTTGTTAATCGGCACGGCAGTGCATGGACAGAAAAATTGGATCGACTTTGGTGGTCCAATTCGAATTCAGCCATCCGAATTTGCCAAACTTGCAATCATTATGTGGGGCGCAGATATTTTGGACCGCAAGTATCACTTGCTTGAACAGCGAAATCATCTACTGATACCGGTTCTCCCAGTTTCAATAACAGTGCTTTTGCTAGTTGTACTCCAGGGCGACTTGGGAACCGCGATGGTAATGATGCCAATTATGGCTTCGTTGCTTTATTTTGTTGGCGCGCCAAGAAAATGGTTTTTAGTTATGGGTGCAGCAGGTCTGGCCGGAATTGCTGCTTTATCGATTGCAGCTCCTTATCGAATGGCAAGATTCACATCCTGGCTAGACCCTTATGCTGACGCTCAAGGTACTGGCTTCCAGGTTATTCACGGTCAACAGGCGCTTGGTTCCGGTGGTTGGTGGGGAGTAGGCCTCGGTGGGTCACGCGAAAAGTGGGGAACTTTACCGGAGGCACATACTGACTTTATCTATGCAGTACTTGGCGAAGAACTTGGAATCATTGGAACCATTTTGGTGCTTGTTATTTTCACTGCAATTGCAATTGTGGGCCTACGAATTGCCCGAAATACAAATGAAGCATTCATTCAAATCGCCTCACTTGGAATTGTTGCCTGGATTGTCACTCAAGCTCTGGTAAACATCGGTGCCGTACTTGGTATCCTGCCAATCACTGGCGTTCCGTTACCACTAGTTTCATATGGCGGCTCCTCATTGATACCAACGTTGCTCGCAATGGGAATTTTGATGTCATTTGCAAAACATGAGGCGTACCTTCAGGAACAAAAATAATGACTTGGAAATTGGCGTGAACATAGTTCTCGCTGGCGGCGGTACTGCTGGCCATATTGAACCTGCACTTAACTTGGCCGATCAGTTAAAGACCATTGATTCCAACCTAAATATCACAGTACTTGGAACGGCTCGGGGACTTGAGGTTGATTTAGTTCCAGCGCGCGGATACAAACTTGAACTCATTCCCGCAGTACCGCTTCCGAGAAAATTCAGCGGCGATCTAGTAACGCTTCCAACGCGGCTTAGGTCAGCAATTAAGCAGACTCGAGATTTGCTGCACGAATTAGAGGCAAATGTCGTTGTTGGATTTGGTGGCTATGTATCTATTCCCGCATATTTGGCCGCTCGCGGCGAAGTGCCAATCGTGGTTCACGAGGCAAATGCTCGAGCTGGACTAGCTAACCGAGTCGGTGCCAGATTTGCCGAAGCAGTTGCTGAAACAGTGCCCGGCAGTTTGCCACGTGCTCAATTGATTGGCATTCCATTGCGCAAAGCCATCGAAACGCTTGATCGTGCAGCGGTTCGCAGTAAAGCAAGAGCGCACTTTGGTATCAACGGCAAGGCGATTTGCATTTTAGTTTTTGGTGGCTCTCAAGGTTCAGTGAAACTAAATTCAGTAATTGAAACGTGCTTAAAAGAAAATGTGTTTGGTGACATCGTGATTTTGCACTCTGTTGGGTTAAAAAATGATTTCCCAGATGCTGAATCGGAAAGTTATCGCCCGCTAAATTACATTGATCGAATGGATTTAGCGTATGCGGCTGCCGATTTTGTGATTGGTCGAGCGGGTGCAATGACAGTTGCAGAATTAACTGCTGTTGGATTGCCGGCCTGCTTTGTGCCACTTCCAATTGGAAATGGCGAACAAAGCCTAAATGCTGCACCAGTTGTCGAAGCAGGTGGAGCAATCATGATCTCTGATCTCGAATTCACTGCAGATTTTGTGCGTGACCAGATTTTGCCTGTGGTTTCGAGCGCAACCAAGTTAAGTGAAATGTCGAACGCAAGTGCATCTCTTGGACACAAAGATTCTGCAGCTGACCTTGCTAAATTGGTTTTGTCGGTGGCAGGAAAGGCCAAATCTTGAATTACTTGACAGGTCGAGTCCATGTTGTTGGTATTGGCGGTGCCGGCATGAGTGGGATTGCTCGAGTATTACTGGCTAGAGGTATTGAAGTTTCCGGCAGTGATGCAAAAGACTCTCGTAGATTACAAGCGCTTAAACCACTTGGCGGTAAAGTTTTTGTTGGTCATGACGCCGAAAATCTAATCCTTTCTGGTACCCAGCCATCGTGTCTAGTAATTTCTACAGCAATAGGTGCCGACAATCCAGAAGTTGTTAAGGCAAATGAACTTGGAATTCCGGTAGTAAGCAGAGCGATCGCCCTAGCGGAACTACTGCAAGATTCGACTGCCATTTCCGTCGCTGGAACCCATGGAAAAACTACGACCACATCTATGGTTACCGTTATTTTGCAGAATGCTGGTAGAGATCCCTCATTTGTTATTGGTTCAGAAATGAATGAGTCGGGTAGTAATGCGCATCAAGGTTCTGGTGATCTCTTTGTGGTCGAGGCAGATGAAAGTGATGGCACATTTTTAGTTTTGCCAACCACACTTGGAATTGTTACGAATGTGGAAGCAGACCACCTTAATTATTGGGGAACATATGAAGCAGTCGAACAAGCATTTGTCGACTTTGTTGTTGGCACCGGAGATCGAAATGGCTGCGCTGTTGTATGTGGTGATGATCCAGGCGCCAAGACTGTTACTCAGCGTGCGCGTGCACTTGGTGCAAAAGTTATTACATACGGGCAAAGTGAAGACAACGATGCAGTGCTGACCCTATTCCCATCAGGAACTGTTGGTTCTGAGTTCAACATTTCTTATCAGGGGCAAACACATGGGCCAATTAAGTTACTGGTACCTGGCGTTCACAATGCGTTAAACGCTACTGCCGCCTTTGTTGCAGCTCTGACACAAGGATGCACCTCACAACAATGTGTTGATGGATTGCAAAGCTTTACCGGAACTCATCGCCGTTTTGAATTTCGTGGTGAAATTTCAGGTGTTCGAGTTTTCGATGATTACGCCCATCATCCAACTGAAATTGATGCGGTATTGCGTGCCGCGAGAACCGTAGTTGGACGAGGTCGAGTACTTGCAGCTTTCCAAGCGCACCACTATTACCGCACTGCACTATTTTCAAAAGAGTTTGGACAAGCATTGGGGCTAGCTGACTTCGTTGTAGTGCTAGAGGTTTTTGCACCAGGCGAAGTTCCGATTCCCGGTGCATCCGGCAGCACAATGGCGAGCAATGTCCCGTTGTCGCCTGAGCAAGTCATCTTCGAGCCATCATGGTCAAAAGTCCCGGGCCACCTGGTAGCTCAGGCCCAGCCGGGCGACATAGTTATAACTCTTGGCGCGGGAGACATCGGCATGATGTGTCCAGAGATTCTCAGCATGTTAGAAGCAAAGTAATGTCACAAACCGTTCGCTCAGCTGCTCCAAAAAAGATGCGTAAATCAAAAGGACCCTGGCTGGTCTGGTTGTTGGTAATTCTTTCTGCGGTCGCCTGGTGGAGCTTGTATCAATCAAAGTGGTTTATCGCTCAAGAAGTCACAATTTCTGGAAATTCAAGATTGACGGTTGAACAAATCTCTGCGGCTGCGGCAGTTCCGATTGGAAACTCACTAATGTCGATAGATCCTGGTCAGATCTCGGAACAACTTCAGACATTGCCAGAGATAAAAGTTGCAATTGTGGAACGAGGGTGGCCGCATTCAATATTGATTACAGTTACTGAGCGAACCCCAATCGCAGTTGCAGCAACGGCAAGCGGCTTCAACTTAATTGATGACGAGGGATTAAACGCTGGAACAGTTACGGCGCCACCACCTGGACTTTTGGTGATTTCGGCGCAGCCGGACAGTCCTGCCATGACAAACGCAATTAAAGTTTTAGCGGCAATCCCAGCAGATTGGGCTGTCTCTGGTTTGAGTGCACCAACCCAAGACAGTGTTGTCGCAACGCTAGGCAGTGGGGTAGTGGTAACCATGGGATCCGGTGAGCGGGCAGTCGACAAAGTAGAAGTCGCTAAAGTCTTGATCGAAAAGGGTTACACAAACATCAATGTGAGTGCTCCAGACGCACCCACCGTGAAATAGGGCGCAACTTTTTTCGACACGCCAAACGCAAATCACATTGTTTTTGAAGCATTGGCCGTAACTTATACCTGCTCTAAGTTGGCAAATCTTTAACGCTCTAGAAGAGGTTGAGAGTTTGTTACTTCGACACCACAAGCTTGTCTAGAAAGGCAAACACCATGGCCGCTCCACAGAATTATCTAGCAGTTATCAAAGTCGTTGGTATTGGCGGCGGCGGCGTAAACGCGATCAATCGCATGATTGAAGCTGGCCTTAAGGGCGTCGAGTTTGTTGCTATTAATACTGACGCTCAGGCCCTTTTGATGAGTGATGCTGACGTCAAATTGGATATAGGCCGGGACCTTACCCGCGGACTTGGTGCCGGCGCCGATCCTGAGGTAGGTCGTCAAGCCGCCGAAGATCATCGTGAAGAAATCGAAGAAGTTTTGCGTGGCGCTGACATGGTTTTTGTTACGGCTGGCGAAGGCGGTGGCACCGGAACTGGAGGCGCACCAATCGTGGCCAAGATTGCCCGCGACATGGGTGCCTTAACCATAGGTGTTGTGACTCGGCCATTTAGTTTCGAAGGTAAGCGACGTTCATCTCAGGCTGATGAAGGTGTTGATTTATTGCGCAGTGAAGTCGACACGTTAATTGTTATTCCTAATGATCGATTACTTGAACTTGCAGACAACGGCATTAGCGTCATCGACGCTTTCCGCCACGCAGACTCGGTATTGCTGCAGGGTGTGAGCGGCATCACGGATTTGATCACGACACCAGGACTTATCAACCTTGATTACGCCGACGTACGAAGCGTAATGAAAGATGCCGGTAGTGCACTTATGGGTATCGGTTCTGCTCGTGGCGCTGATCGCGCAATCGAAGCCGCTCGACAAGCAATCTCAAGTCCACTACTCGAAGCCAGCATCGAAGGCGCCCGCGGTGTTCTAATGTCGATCGCTGGTGGTAGTGACCTAGGTTTGTTTGAAATCAACGAAGCAGCTCGAATGGTTCAAAGCGCAGTTCATCCGGATGCAAACATTATTTTCGGTGCAGTAATCGATGACACTCAAGGTGATCAAGTTAAAGTCACGGTAATCGCAGCTGGCTTCGATGGTGGCGCACCTCCATCGAATCGATCGACTTCGCCAATGTCCAAGAAAGTTCTAGACGAGACCCCACTGGCTGCTGAAGTTGCAGTTGATTTAGCTCGTGATGGTGAAACTCCGTCAATTCCACTAACGCCAGATTCATTCTCCGATGGAGCTTTTGGCTCAGCCGCGGTTGCAGATGAAGATGATAACTTTGAAAACCTATTTGGCGATGCTCCTAAAACATCAGGTCAAAGTGAAATCGTCAATGACATTGAAGATGATGGCGACCTAGACGTGCCGGACTTCCTTCGCTAGAGACTGTCTTTATTTCTCATGAGTACGCCGGTCTATGGCCGCGTTTCAATCGAAGGCATTCATGCAATTGCACTAAATCGAACCGGTGGTGTCAGTCGGCCGCCGTTTGATTCGCTGAATCTAGCTTCGTATGTTGGCGACGACGCAAAATGTGTTGCAGCAAATCTAGATATTGCCAAGGAACTAGTTTCGGCGAGCAAAATTTCGATTATGAATGCCGAGCACGGAAGCAAAGTTCATTTCGTGTCCGAGTCAGGTATGGCTAACCCAGGTGATGGACTAGTAACCAAACAGGTTGGACTTGCTCTGGTTGCCTTGGCTGCAGATTGCGTACCGTTTGGTCTCATCGATCCAGTAAATCGAGTGATTGCCGTTGGTCATGCTGGTTGGCGTGGGGTATTGGCAAATGTAATGCAATCACTTCTGGATGAGTTTGTAGCAAATGGTGCCGACCTCAGTAATACCCAAGCGGTAATTGGTCCGGCAATTTGTGCTACGTGTTACGAAGTCCCAACGCAACGCGTTGAACTGTTTCGAACAGTATTTCCCGAAGCAATTTCATCTCCCAGAAATTTGGACTTAACAGCCGGTGTTAAGTCAGTACTGATTGGACAGGTCGGAGAAGTTCATGAATTAACTGGGTGCACTTTTGAAAATCCTGACATGTTTTCTTACCGAAGTGCAGCCGGGAAGCCAACTGGTCGTGGCGGATTAGTCATTGCGATAAGCAATTCCCTGAACTTGGAATCATAGAGTGGTGACTATGGAGCGAAGTCTGGAACTGCAAACTAATTTGCAGGAAGTCGAGCAGGCCATTTCAAATGCCTGTCTTGCTGCGAACCGAAATCGTGCAGACGTCACCTTGATCGCTGTAACAAAAACCTGGCCAGCCAGCGATGTTGATTTATTAGCTGCACTGGGCGTTACCGACGTTGGCGAGAATCGTGATCAAGAGGCTAAGCCAAAGCATGAAGCAGTGCAAGCAAATAATTTGACTTGGCATGCAATTGGTCAGATACAGACAAACAAAGCAAAAAGTGTTGCCGCCTGGGCTGACGTAGTACACAGCGTAGACCGGACAGATTTAGTAACGGCCTTGCGCAAAGCAGTAGTTGATCGAGAAATTCCACTTGGAGTTTTAATCCAGATAAACCTTGACCCGAATCCAACTGAAAATCGAGGCGGTGTACTGCCAAACGAGATGATGGAACTGGCCGAGCTGATTTCCAATTGTGATGGTCTAAGGCTTCGTGGCGTCATGGGAGTCGCGCCACTGGCCGGAAATGATGATCAGGCATTTTCACAGCTGCAGGAATATGCCAGCAAAGTTCAAAGCTCAGTTTCGGACGCAAGTTGGATCTCGGCAGGCATGAGCGGTGACTTTGCAACTGCCTTGAAATATGGCGCGACACACCTTCGAATTGGCTCATCTATCCTCGGAAATCGGGGTTTTCAAGGGTAAGTTCGTATTACTTACCCCTGCAAGGAGCGAACAACATGGCTAACGCAATGCGAAAAATGGCTGAATACCTTGGCCTTGTCGATGGCGGCGAATACGCCGATGAATTTGGAACATATGCTGACGCTGATCTACAGGGCTATGAAGAGCAGACTCCGTTACGTCCAGTCATGTCAACGCCTTCATACAGTCACGTGAACGAGTCCCCGCAGGCTTCATACGTTGCTCCGGCTCGCACCGCAGCGCCACTAGCTGATGTTTACCGCATCACAACTTTGCACCCAATCACTTACAACGATGCCCGTCGTATCGGTGAAGAGTTTCGTTCTGGCACACCAGTAATCATGAACTTGAGTGACATGGACGAAGCGGACGCTCGTCGGATTGTAGATTTTTCTGCAGGTCTGGCATTCGGATTACATGGCAGTATCGAAAAGGTAACTAAGGGTGTATTCCTTTTGTCACCGGCAAACGTTGACATAGGCGCTGCTGCACGCGCGCAACTGCGCGAAGACCCATTCTTCAATCAAAGCTAAATCTTCACTATCGTGACTTCAGTTGCAACCGTTATATCGTCACTTTTAAATCTTTATGTCTTGATTTTGATTGCCAGATTAGTTCTGGAATATGTGGCAATGTTTGCCAGGGACTGGCGCCCCAGAGGCCCGCTGTTGCTACTTTCCGAAACGGTTTATACCCTCACCGATCCACCGCTTAAAGCAATCCGGAGAGTGGTTCCAAGTCTGAGAATCGGCAGCGTCTCCCTGGACCTCTCATTCATAATCTTGCTGTTCGCTATCTCGATAACTCGTGGAATCCTAGCTTCCATCTAGAGCCGAAGATGTCCGATTTTAAGGACATAAGATTCGCCATAGAATCCCATGAAACTACGGCTTGAGTTTCACTTTCTGCGGTTTTATCTCTAATCTAGAAGGCACGGGGTTAGGGATGTATCAATAATCTCGGACATTAATCAAGACGGAAGGTTTTCATTATGGCTTTGACGCCTGAAGACGTGCGAAACAAGCAGTTCACAACAGTTCGATTCAAAGAAGGTTATGACCTTGATGAGGTCGACAATTTTCTAGATGAAATCGAAGAGTCACTATCTGCAGTGACCCGTGAAGTAGAAGACCTTCGCGCAACCGCCAAAGGCGAAGTGCCGGAATCAATCCGCGAAGAGATTCGTTCACTTGGTGACGAGAATGCGCGCCTTAAGAGTGAGTTGGATCAAGCCGCCAAAGCCCTTCAAGATTCAGACGCCCGAGTTGTTGTTTCTGATGACACCGCTGCAAGTGATGAAGCACTCAAGAATTCTCAAGCCCGCGTTAACGAACTTGAGCTCCAACTTTCAAATTCTCAATCAGAATTGGCTGCCAGCCTGGCTGCAGTAACAGGACTTAAAGACCAACTTGCGGCAGCGCAGTCGGAAGGTGTGGCAGCAGCAGCTACCGCAGCAGCAACTGCATCACCAGCTGAGCAAGGCTTGGCATCAGTTCGCATCCTGGAATTAGCGCAACGTACTGCAGATGAAGCCGTAGCTTCAGCCCGAATCGAATCTGAGCAATTGCTTGGTGCCGCAAAGTCCACATCTGAGGAACTTGTAAGTCAGGCAAAAGCCAACGTGGCAAACATCACTCGTGAGTTTGAATCACAACGCGTTGCCATGGAGCGTCGAGTTGAAGAACTTCGCGCTTACGAACGCGAATACCGTGGTCGCCTACGTAGTTACCTAGAAGGTCAGCTTCGTGAACTTGAATCAAAGAACATCAGCGGTGACCGTCAGGTAACCGAAGATTAAGAATTAATAAAAAGAAGGCCTGGGATTTCCCCAGGCCTTCTTTTTGTATGTTTAGGCTTTTGCAATCAAAACCTTTAGACCAAGTTCCTCATCGCTCGCTGTTGGATTTGTAACTGATCCCTGCGACCACGTTGTGGCTAGCACTTCACTTGCAACGAGTTCAGCATGTGAGGTCAGTGCTGAGATCGTAGTTTCGTTATCTGATTCCCAAGTCACGACAATTCGGTCACTAATGTCTAGCCCTGTTGACTTGCGGGCATCCTGAATCAAACGCGTCACATCTCGAGCAATGCCTTGGCCAATCAATTCCGGAGTCAAAGCTAAATCGAGCGCTAGTGATTCACCAGAGTCACTAGCTACGGTCCAGCCTTCGCGTGGCACTTCGGTTACGACAACATCATCTGGGCCAATCTCATACTCTGATCCGGAGGCAAAAACTTTTGCTGAACCGGAACGCAATGCCTCAACTAAGGCATTTGCATCGGCCACAGCTACAGCAGCAGCAATCTCAGGTGTGCTCTTGCCAAACCTGGCTCCGAGAGTCTTGAAGTTTGCCTTTAAGCTAACGTCAACTAACTCACCAGTCCCAGACAGGCTTTCCAAACTAAGTACGTTAACTTCATCTCTAATCTGCGCCTGAAGTCCTTCTGGCAAGGAATCCCAACCCGGTGCTGCTACTAATGCTCGCTGAAGTGGCTGACGGGTTTTAACGCCGGAAGCGGCGCGCGCTGATCTGCCAAGTTCAACTAACCGGCGCGTTAAATCAACTTGATCCCGCAAAGTATCGCTGATTTGATCGTCTGACCATTGCGGCCAAGCACTTAAGTGCACTGATTCAGTTTCTGAAGTTGTGTACAAGTCTTGCCATACTCGTTCAGTGATAAATGGTGTGAACGGTGCCATAACTTAGCGCTGCATGATCTGCATCCCAGAACCTACGACGCGAACGACGCACATACCAATTGCTTAAGTCGTCTACGTACTCAGCAATAAAGCGGCCAGCACGTTGGGTATCAAATTGTTCAAGTGCTTGGTCAACATCTCGAGCTAGGCGAGTGGCCTGCGAAACTGCCCACTGGTCTAAATCAGTTAGTCCATCAAGTGACGCAGTACTGCTATCCCATTCGCCTGCGCGGGCATAAAGACTTTGGAATGCAACAGTATTCCAATATGTAAGAAGTGTTTTGCGAACAACTTCGGCAATGGTGCCGTGTCCAACCCGGCGTGCAGACCAAGGTGATCCACTAACTAACATGAACCAACGAAGCGCATCAGCTCCATGTTCGTCCATCAATCCGATTGGTTCGAGTACGTTACCTAAGTGCTTACTCATCTTTCGGCCATCTTCATCAAGGATGTGACCAAGGCATAAAACATTTTCGTAAGAAGATTCATCGAAAACTAGAGTTCCAATTGCCATGAGGGTGTAGAACCAACCACGTGTTTGATCGATAGCTTCACAAATAAAGTCCGCTGGATAGCTCGCCTCAAAGGTTTCCTTGTTATTTTCTGGGTATCCCCATTGTGCGAATGGCATTGCACCAGAGTCGTACCAGCAGTCAATAACTTCAGGAACGCGTGTGGCAGTGCTATTGCACTCAGGACAGGAAAATGTAACGTCATCTACGAATGGACGGTGCGGATCGATGGTTAATGATGCGTCTCCGGCGAGTTTGGCAAGTTCAGATCGTCCACCAACGCAAGTTAAATGGTTTTCTTCACAGCGCCAAATTGGAAGTGGTGTTCCCCAATACCGATTGCGAGACAGCGCCCAATCAACATTATTTGTCAGCCAGTCACCGAATCGACCCGCTTTAATCGTGTCTGGGAACCAATTTGTCTTTTCATTTTGCGCGAGGAGCTGGTCCTTAATCTCGGTTGTTTTGATGTACCAAGATGGTTGCGCGTAATAGATCAGCGCAGTGTGACATCTCCAGCAGTGTGGATACGAGTGCTCATAAGGCAAGTGCCTAAATAGAAGACCCTTTTCTTCAAGCAACTCCACCAACCGTGGATCAGCAGCCTTGAAAAATACTCCAGCAACTTCTGGAATGTCAGACTCAAAAGTTCCGTTAGGTAAAACTGGATTAACCACTGGCAATCCGTAAGAACGACAAAGCGCAAGATCCTCAGCACCAAAGGCAGGTGCTTCATGGACCACTCCGGTGCCATCTTCAGTAGTTACGAAGTCTGCCAATAAAACTGTGTGCACTGGCGCTTCGGTTTCTGGAAAAGTTACCCAGTCAAATGGCCTTTGGTATTGAGTTCCTTCGAGGTCTCGACCCTTTAAGGTTTCCAAAACTTTTGAATCTTCACCAAGAACTTTTTCGCGTAAGGCTTCGGCCACAACGAGGTATTCACCTACGGCAGTTTGGGCTACTACGTAATCAACTTCAGGATTGACAGCAGCTGCGGTATTTGAAATCAACGTCCATGGAGTTGTAGTCCAAATAAGAAGTGACACACCAGAATATTTCTCTGTCAGGGGACCGCTGGTGACTGGGAATCGAACGTAAACCGAGGCATCGACGACATCTTCATATCCTTGAGCAAGTTCATGGTCAGATAGCCCGGTGCCACAGCGAGGGCAATACGGCGAAACTCTGTGATCTTGGACCAAAAGCCCTTTATCGAATATCCGCTTAAGGCTCCACCAAACACTGTCGATGTATTTCTCATCCATAGTCCAATAGGCCTGATCCATGTCAACCCAATAGCCCATGCGTGATGTCATGTTTTCAAATTCATCGACATGGCGAAGAACAGATTCTTTACAGCGCGCGTTGAACTCTGCGATTCCGTATTTCTCAATATCTTGCTTGCCGGTGAAACCTAATTCTTTTTCAACAGCGAGCTCAACTGGTAATCCATGACAGTCCCAGCCAGCCTTGCGTGGAACGTTATAGCCCTTCATGGTGCGATAGCGCGGGAAGATGTCCTTGAATACTCGAGCCTCTACGTGGTGGGTACCCGGCATTCCGTTTGCAGTTGGCGGGCCTTCATAAAAGACCCAACGGGGGCCATCGCTAGTTCGCGCAAGTGATTTGTGAAAGATGTCATTGTCTTTCCAAAACGAAAGCACATCGTGCTCCATCGCTGGAAGATCAATTTTCGCGGGTACGTCGCGGTATGCCATCAGATTCCTCATCGCTTGCAGTCAAATATCTTGCCGTCAAACATCAAAGCCACCTTTTGGTGACTCTGACTTCAAGGGACGAGATGATTTCTGGGTCATTCCCGCGGTACCACCCTTGTTGACTTTGCCATTGCGACGCAAAATCCACTTAAGTTGTAGTCAACTGCTCGTTCTACTTGGCAAAATTCCGAGGATTAAACACCGGGTATCTAATTCCGTGAAACTGCTGTTCTTCGAGGCAACTCAGAAGTGATACTGCGCAAAACAACACCTTTTTGGGCTTACACCGTCCCCAATTCGCTGATTTGGTGCTGTTGGCTGCGCAATGTGTCTTCATCATCGTTTTGCCGACTAATAGTAAAGATTAGTGGGAAAAGGTCATTATTCCCATTTTGTAAGGTCGATTGCGCTCCGCGATTGCGAAAGCACACGAGTGAATTGGGGTGGCCAGCCTGGTGTGTTGATCCTAGAAGTGCCCAAAACTTGGCCAAAAATTGCAGTTATTAGCGTTTTAACGTACCTTCTAGCGAGCAATATGTAACCGACTCGGTAGAGTCTAGGGACTTAGTCCATAAAACTTAGGCTTTAACTAAAGGGGAATACCATGGCTGCGAAACCAGCTAAGAAATCGCCAACTAAGGCAAGTGCTGCCAAAAAGGCTCCAGCCGCAAAAAAAGCAGCAACTTCCAAGAAGGCCACCCCAGTCAAAAAGACACCAGCCAAAAAGGCTCCGGCGAAGAAAGCTCCGGTTAAGAAAGCCCCAGCCAAAAAAGCTCCGGTTAAGAAAGCCCCAGCCAAAAAAGCTCCGGTTAAGAAA
>RGDC01000002.1 GCA_009918005.1 Actinomycetota bacterium | reverse complement strand
AAAATCAAATTTCTCGCAACAAAATGCCGCGACTAGGAGTTCGAAGCATCCATGTGCATGAAACGGATGATGGTGTTGCCGAAGTTAGTTCAGTCTTTGGAACTCCAAATCGTTCCTTCGCACTGGCACTACGACTAGAAGGTTTGGATGGAAGATGGCGTGCGACAAATTTGATGTGGGCACTGCCGGAATAGAAACGGCTGAGTAAGTACTGCCGGAATAGTTAACTAGCTGCTCCGTGGCACTTCTTGTACTTGTTACCCGAGCCACATGGGCAAGGTTCGTTGCGGCCAACATTTGAATAAGCATCACCTGAAACTGAGGTGGTTTTGACTTCTCCCGTTTCACTTGGTCCTGAGTATTGAAGTGCTGTCGGAGATTGTGGAGCAGCCAGTCCCTTAGTTTCAAGTTCAACTTCATCTGCTTCGCCATCCTCGTGAACATGCGGAGTAACAGTGACTTCAGCGTTGAACATGTAGCCAACAGATTCTTCCTTTATGGCATCCATCATTGAAACAAACAGATCGAATCCTTCACGTTGGTACTCAACAAGCGGATCTCGTTGTGCCATGGCGCGCAGGCCAATACCCTCTTGCAAGTAATCCATCTCGTACAAATGTTCGCGCCACTTGCGATCAAGAACCGACAAAATAACTCGGCGCTCAAGTTCGCGCATAACTGGAGGCTGTAATTCAGCTTCGCGCGCTAAGTAAGCGCGGTTGATATCGTCTTGCAAAGTAGCAGTCATGAATTCGGCAGAAAGATCTCCTGGATCTCCACCTGCGGCTTTCACCATGTCATTGATCGAAATCTCGATCGGGTAAAGCGCAGACAACGCCTTCCACAGTTCTTGCAGATCCCAATCTTCTGGGAAACCTTCGGCAGTTTCAGCAGCAACATATGCAGCAATCGTGTCATTCATAAACGACTTGATCTGATCCTGAATGTCTTCGCCATCAAGCACACGAGAGCGTTCCCCATAAACAACTTGACGCTGTCGATTCATGACTTCGTCATACTTCAAAACATTTTTGCGAATCTCGAAGTTTTGAGCTTCAACCTGGGTCTGCGCCGAACGAATTGAATTCGTAACCATCTTGGCTTCAATTGGAACATCATCTGGAACATTGAATCGCTGTAAGAAGGAGTTGACCATATCACCTTTAAATAGACGCATTAAGTCATCTTCAAGCGACAAATAGAAGCGAGTTTCACCTGGATCGCCTTGGCGTCCAGATCGGCCACGTAACTGATTATCAATACGACGTGATTCGTGACGTTCAGTTCCTAAAACATAAAGTCCACCTACTGCCACTACTTCATCGTGTTCAGACGCGACGGCTGCTTTTGCTGCGTCCAGCGCAGGTGCCCAAGCGGCTTCATACTCGACGGAATTTTCAACTGGATCCAAGCCTCTACGTTCAAGTTCCTGGGTAGCACGGAATTCTGGGTTACCACCCAGCATGATGTCAGTACCTCGGCCAGCCATGTTTGTTGCAACAGTTACTGCACCTTTACGACCTGCTTCCGCAACAATTGTTGCTTCTCGATCGTGCTGCTTGGCGTTCAATACTTCGTGAGGTATTCCGGAACGAGTCAAATACTTTGAGACTAATTCGCTCTTTTCAACACTGGTTGTTCCAACCAAAATCGGCTGACCAATGCGATGCTTCGCTTCGATGTCAGCAATTACAGCCTTTAACTTTGCATCTTCGGTTCGGTAAACCAAATCTGATTGATCAATGCGCTGAACTGGGCGGTTGGCTGGGATTGGAACTACGCCGAGTTTGTAAATCTGTTGGAATTCTGAAGCTTCAGTCATCGCCGTACCGGTCATGCCCGAGAGCTTGTCGTACATGCGGAAATAATTTTGAATTGTGATTGTGGCAAGAGTTTGATTTTCGTTTTGAATCTCCACGCCTTCTTTGGCTTCAATTGCCTGATGCATTCCGTCGTTGTAACGACGTCCGGCCAAGATTCGACCAGTGTGTTCATCAACAATTAGAACTTCGCCGTCCATTACGACGTAATCTTTATCCTTCTTAAATAATGCAAGGGCTTTAATTGCATTATTTAAATAACCTACTAATGGCGTGTTTGCAGATTCATAAAGATTTTCGATACCCAACCAGTTTTCGACTTTCTCAACACCTGGTTCCAAAATTCCAATTGTTCGCTTCTTCTCATTAACTTCGTAATCGGTTTCTGCAGATAGTCGAGGAACAAGGCGCGCAAACTCGGCGTACCACTTCGTTGCAACATCTGCTGGACCACTAATCAAAAGTGGGGTTCGGGCTTCATCGATCAAAATCGAGTCAACTTCGTCGACTATGGCAAAGTTGTAATCGCGTTGAACTCGATCCGCTGGATTCAATGTCATGTTGTCGCGAAGGTAGTCGAAACCAAATTCATTGTTTGTGCCGTAAGTAATATCTGCGTTGTAAGAAGCGCGGCGCTGTTCAGGATTCATCTCTGAAAGAATCGTGCCAACTTCTAAACCTAGAAAACGATGTACGCGACCCATCCACTGCGCATCTCGAGCAGCTAAATAATCGTTAACTGTTACAACATGAACACCACGGCCAGAAAGAGCATTTAAATATGCTGGCAAAGTTGAAACGAGGGTTTTACCTTCACCAGTTCGCATTTCAGCAATGTTGCCTAAGTGAAGTGCGGCGCCACCCATTAATTGAACGTCGTAATGACGTTGACCTAACGTGCGCTTGCTGGCTTCTCGAACTGCAGCAAATGCCTCTGGCAATAGATCGTCCAGAGTTTCGCCGTTTGAGATTCGAAGTTTGAAGTCCGCAGTTAGTCCACGTAACTCGTCATCAGACATCGCAACGTAGTGCTCTTCTAATGTATTGACTTGAGCTGCAAGTGACTCAAGAGTTCGCAGAATCTTTCCTTCGCCAGCACGAAGAATTTTGTCCAGAACACTCACAGATAAGTCCTTGCTATAAGTCAGATTTGCACGATTGCGCTCTTCTAATCGTAAGTCACGACCTGCACCGACTTGAAATCAATACCTATGAAGAAGAATTCCCCATTTATATGTCTAATATTTGGACAGCGCTTCCTTAATTACAGGCTTTTATTGTGTTAGTTTCGAAAGGAAGCTTCCCCCACCGAACGTGAGAAAATGAATAAACTCGGCAAATCCTTCATTACTTCAGCCGTTGTCGCTTGCCTGCTCAGCGGATCAATGGGTCCCGCCCGCGCAACCGATGTGGTTCAAGTTCCCGCTGGATTCACTATCACAGGTTCAGGTTTTGGCCATGGGGTTGGCATGAGTCAATACGGCGCTCAAGGTATGGGGCTTGACGGTTTTACTGCGGCCCAAATTCTTACTCATTACTACACCGGAACAACTGTTGATGCAGTTGCATTACCCAATTCAGATATCCGAGTCGGACTTTTGCAAGACCGCAAATTTGTTGCAGTCCGGGGTGAGTTTGTACCCGGCGCTACCACAGGCGGTGGATTTAATGTTGTTATCGACGCCGGTACTCCGATTACAGTTGCCCCCGGTGTAGCCGCAACTTTCACAACAATAAACGGATTAACTGAAGTTTCATCCAATGGCGTAGTCCTTGGTGCCGGATCCGTGGTTACTTTGAACTGGACGAATGTTGACACAGTTGTGCAAGTCAAGTCCGGTGTTGATGCCACTTCTGCGATCACGGCACTCGGAGTAGCGAGCTGCGCCCCTAACGCGTGCTCGAGTAGGTACCGATACGGAACTTTAGAGCTAACTTCAGGTACTTACGATGATGCAATAGTTGATTTGGTTGTCGTAAATACTTTGCGGTTATCAGATGAATATTTATGGGGCCTTGGTGAAGTTCCATCCTCGTGGACTGATGCTGCAATGCAAGCGCAAGCTATTGCTGCGAGATCGTACGCAGTGCGAAAAATATCCACTCGCAAGGGATGTTACTGTCAGATATATGCCACGACCCTAGATCAAGCTTTCGTTGGCTACAGCAAAGAAATTGCCACGAGTGGAAATCGTTGGTTAGCCGCCGTGAACGCAACTATTGTCGATCCGAATACGCCATCTACTAACGATCCAACTAAGGCATCGACTACTGCATATGTTGTGCGCTACAACGGTTCAGTTATCTCTACTTACTATTCTTCTTCCACAGGAGGTAAATCTCAGCCCACTTCCGAAGTTTGGGGATCTGCTTTTCCATATCTCGTGAGTGTTGATGACCATTGGTCACAAGACCCACGCGTCAATAACAGTAATTCAGCCTGGACTGACACGATTGATCAAGCAACTTTAGTCTCAAAGCTTCGGGCACAAGGGCTCGATATTCCTGATGTTTGGTCAATGACCGTCACTGGGAACTACCCAAGTGGTGGCATTAGCAAATTAAATATTTCAGACTCAGCTGGAAATATCACCGCGCTAACAATAGCGCCCAACCAACCAATTACACCTGATGAATTACGAGGTGTTCTTGGAACGAAGTCAACTTACATCTCTGCCATCACACCCGGGATTGCAACTATCGCTGGTTCTACAACTGCGACTGCAAAACTTTTGACTTCTGTTTCTAAAGTTAATTGGCCGAAAAAAGTTACCCCGCCAAGTGACTTCAAATTCACAGGAAAAATATTCCCTGCACAACTTGGTGCAAGGATTAAGTTGCAATCTCGAATTGGCGGTAAATGGAAAACTATTTCAACCGCAACAACAAACATAAAAGGCTCATGGTCCATGATCTGGACGGGACCATCTCCTGGAAATCATGACTTGAGGATTGTTGCCACAAACTCAAAAGGCACCATAAAGACTTCTACTAATAGAGTCGTGATCGCAGGCTCAATCTCTTTGAGTGCACCAAAATCAGCCAAACGCAACTCAACGTTCATGCTCACTGGCGGCGTTAGCCCAAGTTTAGCCGGAGTGGTATTAACCGTAGAGCGAAAAATTGGCAACGGTGCTTGGAAGAAAATCGCCAAAGTCAAAACTGATGCATCAGGCAAATGGGCTCTCAGCCGCGCGACTGGGGCCAACAAATTGGTGGTTTCCTATCGAGTGAAAACTAGCGACTCACGCTTAGGAGTTTTAGTTTCAAAGGCTAAAACCACGAAAGTAAACTAAGTAAGTAAACTTATTTACAACATCTTCGTTAGCTATCTAAGGCGTTCCTGTGTTTGAAACTATTGGCCAATTTGTGGTCCGACACCGAAAAGGTGTTTTTGTCGGCTACCTAATTTCGGTGCTTGTCGCAGGTGTCATCGGTGCGGGGATGTTTAGTTCGTTAAAAAGTCAGGGTTATGACGATCTAGGAAGCGACTCTGCAGCTGTGGATCAAATTCTGAAATCAGACTTTGACTCTCGTGACGCTTCTGCGATCTTGGTCATTGACACCCTAGCGAGTATTGATGATCCACAATCCATAACCGCTGCTAACGATTTACTGGCGAAAGTTTCCAAAGAAGAAAATATTGAATCCATTGTTTCGTATTGGAATACTGGTCAGGAAAGCTTAAAAAGTTTTGATGGCAATGCCGGTCTAGCACTTGTTTATTTCAGCAAAAATCTGGACTCGGAACAAGCCGCAGCAACTGCAAAGAACATTCAAGATACCTATGACAAAGAATCAGCCGGCACCCGCGCATATGTGGGTGGAATCGAAGTACTATACGAGGCGATAAATGGTCAGATTAAGCATGACTTGAAAATTGCCGAAGCGATTGCAATTCCACTAAATGTCTTGATGTTGATGTTTGTTTTTGGGGCGGCAGTGGCAGCCGGGTTGCCAATGGTTGTTGCCCTAGGTTCTATAGCTGGAAGTTTCTTTGTACTTTATTTAATAACAAGATTCACTGATGTTTCAGTATTTGCCCTGAACTTAATCACTGGATTGGGGCTTGGATTAGGTATTGATTATGCACTACTAATTGTTAATAGGTTCCGAGAAGAATTGGCTCGAACTAACGATGTTGCTGCCTCGGTTGTGAAAACTGTTGCGACGGCTGGTCGCACCGTATTTTTCTCAGGCATAACAGTCGCTTTAGTTTTAGCTTCGATGTTATTGTTCCCACAATATTTCTTAAAGTCATTCGCGTACGCCGGAGTTAGTGTCGTTTTATTCGCAGTTTTGGCTTCTTTAATTGCACTTCCTGCAACTCTTGCTTTACTGGGTCACAAGGTAGATAAGTTTAAAATTCGCCGTGGCGATCTCAAGCCAAAAGAATCTGGTGCTTGGTCCACACTTGCTACTGCCGTAATGAGGCGGCCGATTTTGGTAATCGTCGGAACCGTGACTTTGCTGGTTGCGCTGGCCTCACCTGCGTTGAATGCAAAATTTAGTCAAGTGGACGATCGAGTTTTACCAGCAAGCAATCCAGCAGCAATTGCCTCCGATCAAATTCGCGAGCGGTTTGAAAGTCAGATTCCAGTCGAAGTATTGGTTCCGATTTCAGCCACTCTTGCTGAAGTCGATAACTATGCAAAAACCTTAGTTGCCGATCCAAATGTAATGAGCGCATATACGGGTGACTCCATGATCGAAGGAGACACAGTGACGCCGTTAGCTGCTGAACAAGCGGTAGCATCTTCGGCTTCTCACCATCGAATTACGCTTTACACCGATGTTGAATCTCGAAACATGGATGCTAAAAATCTGATTCTGAGACTTCGCGCAGTCCAACCTCCGACTGATGGCACCTTGATCGGTGGACAAGCGGCGATATTCACAGATTCACAGGCGGGTATCTCGGATAACTTGCCAACCGTATTGGGTTGGCTCACGATCGCAACACTGATCATCTTGTTCCTATTTACTGGAAGCGCAATTCTGCCCGTCAAAGCTGTGATCTTGAACATGTTAAGTCTGGGGGCAACTCTTGGTGTTTTAGTTTGGGTATTTCAAGATGGCAATGCCATGTGGCTCGTTGGTAACTTCACAGTAACCGGTGCCCTTGATACCTCTACTTTGGTGCTGGTTGCCATTGTGGCGTTTGGTCTGTCTATGGATTACGAACTATTCCTTTTATCCAGAATTAAAGAAGAGCATGACAATGGAGCAGATACCACTACGTCAGTGAGCTCAGGTCTTCAAAAGTCTGGTCGCATTATTACCGCAGCTGCAATTCTGATTGCAATTGTGTTTGCTTGCTTTATGACAAGTGGCGTCACCAGCATCAAGATGTTGGGGCTCGGAATTGCCTTTGCAATTCTGCTTGATGCCACTGTTGTGCGAGGCTTACTTGTTCCGGCATTGATGCGCGTAGCTGGTGATTGGAACTGGTGGGCGCCAAAGCCGCTTCGCAAACTTCATTCCCGATTTGGTATTACCGAATAATTGTCTGTCTAAATTGGCGATTCTTATTGATCAAGCGCAGTGGCCCTGGCGCGACTGGTTATGGTGCCATATGGTCAGCGATACTTCAGTTGCTGAACTCAAAGAATTCGCGTCTGAATTAGGGTTGCCGGATCGGGGCTTTCAAGGTGATCACTTTGATGTTCCCGAGCATATGCGTGAGATTGCCATTTCGGCTGGCGCTACCGAAGTTAGTACTCGCCAAATTCTTGAGGCACTTTATGCATCTGGGATTCGTAAGCCACCTAAGCAGCGGCACGGCAGACCTGAACAGGTTCCAATCCATCAGCCATAACGTCAACGCTCCCGCTTGCGCTGGGCGCCATCTGACACAATGATTTCATGACCACATCAACGATGAGCAACACACCAGTAAACCTCACAAAATTTGCTTGGATGTCTATTGTCGTAAGCATTGTGGTCTTTGGAATGAAGATTGCCGCCTGGTGGGCTACTGGTTCTGTGGGCTTGCTTTCCGACGCTCTTGAATCCACAGTTAACATTTTCGCTGCTGTAATTGCCTTGTTCGCACTTCGCACAGCAATGAAGCCAGCAGATGCCATGCATCACTTCGGTCGAGGTAAAGCAGAATACTTTTCTGCCTCAATCGAAGGTTTTATGATTCTGCTAGCTGCCTTAATAATTGTTTACACTGCAATCGAAAGAATCATTAGTCCTCGCCCACTCGAGCAAATCGGCTGGGGATTAACGATTTCAACAATTGCTGCCTTGATTAATGGTGGAACGGCACTTATTTTGTTGCGGGCTGGAAAACTTCATCGATCACCCGTTTTGGTAGCAGACGGAAAGCATTTGCTGACCGATGTATGGACATCTGTTGGTGTGATTGTCGGCGTCGGGTTAGTTGTTGTAACGGGCTGGGATCGCCTCGATGGTGTTGTCGCAATGGCCGTGGGACTTAACATTATTGTCACTGGGATTAACTTGCTGCGAAGTAGTACTGCAGGGCTAATGGATAAGGCACTATCTGATGATGACCACCTAAAGATCGTGCAAGTGCTTACCAAGTATGAAAGTGATGAAGTTAAGTTCCATGCGCTACAGACTCGCGAAGCTGGACGCCAAAGGTTTGTATCAATGCATGTTTTAGTACCGGGAGCCTGGACTATTC
Organism: Actinomycetota bacterium; assembly: GCA_009918005.1. Lineage (GTDB taxonomy): Bacteria > Actinomycetota > Actinomycetes > S36-B12 > UBA5976 > UBA5976. The sequence goes on along the minus strand of RGDC01000002.1, from coordinate 51,539 downwards.
AAAAAGGTCACGACTTATCTGAAAACTTAGAAGCAGACATCATTGCTGTGCTACCAGATGCAATCATTACAACGCATGTTGAGCCACTTGAAGATGAGCGTTCTTGGGCGGATGAGCCAGAAGGCCAACACCGCTGGCGCTAATCACTAGATTTAGGAAACTTCCTTCGCAACCCGACGTTCGGTAATAAAGGACATCAGTGGGATAGTTCCAGCCAACATAATCAAGATAGTTTTTCCGAACGACCATTTCAACTTCGTGGAAAGCATAAAAGTTGCTACAACATAAACCGGAAACAAATATCCGTGCGCAGTCCAAGCTGCTACATAAAATGATGGCTCTGGGTTTCCTAAGCCACGAACCGAAATAAGTAAAATCGTCAGTACGAGAAGCACTGATCCGACCACTACCGCCATGATCCGATAGAACATCCATTGCTTTGCAAAATCTTCACGATTCATTGTCATGTCCTAAGTCTGCATCATGTTTAGCAATTTGCGCGAATTCAAGTTCGTCGCGTGCTACCCGAATCCACATCATCCCCACAATTACGGCAAAGAATATCCAATTAAATGTATAGGCAACATTTCGCCAGTTCAGTCCACTAACGACTGGTTCGGTAAAGATTGGGTTTACCGCAATTAGTGGTCCGTCGTTCTCGCTCGATACTAAATATCCGTCATGCGCAATAGTTCTAGAATTTGCCACGATCAATTTAGTGGTAAGCGGCTTGATTTTGTTTACTAACTTCAATCCAGGCACATCTTCGCTTGGCTGCATAATTCCAGTGACCGTGGCTTGTCCACTCGCTAATTCAATTTCATCAGGATTCTCAGTGAACCCACGAACCACACCCAAACTAGAAGCATCTGCCAATTCCATGATGTCGACAACCCAATAGCCGATTGGGCCAACCCACTCAGCTATTACTTCAGTTTCAGGATTTGGATTTACCATCGACTTACCATCAAGGATTCGTTCTGGCATCAAAATTCGTTCCTCAGGCTGCCAGGTGCCGGTCACGGTAGTTGGAATCCCTACTGAGGACGCTGGCAAATAATCCCGAAGCGGACTAAGTTCTTCAAATGATTTTTGGACTGAATTTATCGTAGGAACGTAAGCCTGGGCTCTATCCCACTGCCAATTGGCGAGTGCAATACATGCGAGCACCGAAACTGCACCTAACGCATGTATTGCCAGGAGGCGAGGTGAAAAGTACCGATTCATAATCACTTATTGTTCGGAGTCGTCCTGCTCGAAATTAACTTTCTTAATGTGTCGATTGAAGCTGAACAGCAAGATTACAACTGCGATTGTTAGGAATAAGAAAACCAGTCCACCTAGCGGTCCTGGATTTACTTTAGAGGAATCAAATTCGGTTGAGGACGGAAATGGCTCAGGCGAACTTCCAGCAATCGAATTAATGAATCTAAACATCTACGCTCCCCTAAGTCCCTCAAACAAGTCTGTCTCTTCCACAATTTCACCAATTCGTGAAATAGCAAGTTCATAATCTTCAGTTGGCCAAATTTCAGCCAGATTTTCATTCGGAATTGCAAACCAACTGCCATTTGGATCAATTTGAGTTTCATGAGCCTTAAGCGCGGCTTCACGAACTGGGAACCAATTTGCGCAATCAATTCTCGCAGTAACACGATTGGTCACCAAGTCTTCGTCTTCCCATTCATCCAACCATTCCTGATATGGAGATTCGATACCCAAAGCGCCACAAGCATCATGCATCGCTTGAACCCGTGCTTTTGAAAATCCATGGTGATAATAAAGCTTTGCTGCAGCCCAAGGTTCTTGGTTAGTTTCATAATTTGGATCTGCAGCTTTTTCCCAGGCGTACATCGAGACTTCATGTGTTCGGATGTGATCAGGATGTGGGTAGCCACCGTTTTCGTCATAGGTAGTAATCACGTGAGGCTTAAATTCGCGAACTATCTCTACTAACGGTGCGCTTACCGTTTCTAACGCTAAATCAGCAAAACAACCAGGTGGCAAGGGCGGCTTCGGATCGCCATCTGGCCAGCCAGAGTCTTCAAATCCAAGCCAACGATGTGAGACGCCAAGAATTTCAGCTGCCCGCTGCATCTCAACTTTTCGTACATCAGAAATATTTCTCTCACCAAGCTCAAAACCCGGATTCAAAATGTCGCCGCGTTCCCCACCGGTACAACTCACAACCATTATCTGTACGCCTTCACTAACATACTTTGCTGTCGAAGCTGAACCTTTACTTGCTTCGTCGTCGGGGTGGGCATGTACCGCTAGAAGTCGAAGTGGCTCGCCAGCTACAGGCATCTCTACATTAATTTCTGGCATACCTCTATTCTCCACTATCCCTTCGAAGGTCGTATTCTGGAGGGAGAATGCGAAACAATAGAGATCTCCCAGCCCACATCCAACTTCGGTACGGGGTGCGCCGTAGGCGTGTCGTGCCAGTGCTCGTTGGTGTTTTGATTGCGGGTTTAGTTTCTGGAAGTTTGGCTTATGCAACCTATCGTCAACAGAATCCAAGTGTCAGCGCCCAGTTACTCACCTTTGAAGTAGTTTCACCAACACAAGTAAATGTGACTTGGGAACTAGCTCGTGGTCCTGAACTAACTACCTATTGCGTAGTTCGGGCTCAGGATAACTACCGAGCCGATGTTGGATATGCAACAGTTACCGTCGCTGGTGGCAACAAATACGAGCAGATTACGTATCCATTAACCACAAATGGCCAAGCCGTTTTGGCTGAAGTGTTAGGTTGCTCAAATTCCCAAAAAATGAGGGTTCCTCCGGCAAATTTCCCGCCAGGTGTGAAAATTCCAGACCAAGTCTCGCCTGGAGTCGCACCAACTAGCTAAATGCGCGTAATGTCTATCGAATGAACGAAGTTTGGTTAACTCAAGAGGCATTCGATCGACTCAAAGCTGAGCTTGAGCATCGAAGTGGCGAGTTTCGCGAGGAGATTAAGGCACGTATTACGGCGGCTCGCGAAGAAGGCGACTTAAAAGAAAATGGTGGCTACCACGCAGCTCGTGAAGAGCAAGGCAAGAATGAAGGCCGGGTTCGCCAACTAACCAAGATGCTTGAAGCCGCGCAAATCGGAACTCCTGAAATTGAAGAAGGTATAGTTTCGCAAGGCATGGTTGTCACAGTTAACTTTCCAGATTTGGATGACACCGAAACCTTTTTGCTGGGATCACGCGAAGAAGCGGCACACACCTCAATTGATGTCTATTCACCAACTAGCCCGATGGGCGCAGCGGTGCTTAACCAAGAAGTTGGTGCGGAGATTTCTTACGAAACACCATCCGGCAAAACGCTTCGTATCGTTATTGTTGCGGCTGAACTTTACGTTCCTTAGTCTTACTTATTGCGAGTTTTGAAGGCTCGTACTGCAAGTGGCGCAAAAATTGCTAGCAACAAGAAACAGTACGCAAATGAAAGCTGTACTGGGTATCTCTCAGGAAATGAATCACCAAGTAATGGTGTTGGATTTCCAAACAACTTGCGAGCTGCAAGCGCTAAACATGAAACAGGATTCCACAGCACGAATGGTTGCAACCAAGTGGGCATCGTGGCAACTGGGGTAAAGATGTTTGATGCGAAAGTAAATGGGAAAATCCAAGCTAAGCCTGCAGTGCCTGCAACTTCAGAGTTAGGCATGTGAAGGCCAATCCAAGCGCCAACCCAAGTAATTGCGTAGGCGAATGAAGCGAACATCAGGTAAGCCAATGCCGCATCTGAGAAGCCATTATGGATTCTCCAGCCAACTGCTAAACCTGTTACGGAAAGAATTCCGATAACCAAAATATTCTGTAGCAATGATGCCAACGTGTGTCCAGTAAGAACAGCACCTGGTCGCATTGGCAAGGAACGGAATCTGTCCATGATTCCCTTGCTGGCATCTTCGGTGATTCCAACTGTTATTCCAGCGACAGCAAACATAACGGTTTGCGCCAAGATACCTGGGATCAAATACTCACGGTAGGACTGTGCTCCGCCAGGACCAACATCAATTGCGCCACCAAAGACGAAGGCGAAAAGCAAAACGAACATAACTGGCTGAATCAATGCAAAGAATAAAGATTCTGGAACGCGCGTAATTTTAAGTAAGTGCCGACGCGAAACCGAAATGCTGTCTGTAATCAACCAGCCAAAGCGTGGGCGCGGGGCAGTCGATTCCTTTGTTGGTTGTGAAGTCAAAGTACTCATGATTAGCTCCTAGCCTTTCGTCCTCGTCGTCCCTTGGCAGGCGCTGAAATTGCCTCATCGGCTTCCGTAGCATGACCAGTAAGACTTAGGAATACGTCATCAAGTGTTGGCCTGCGAAGTGCAATATCTGCAATTGCAATTTTATTTTCATCAAGCTTTCTAACAATGTTTACGATCGCAGTTGAACCGCCTGCCACTGGCAGTAAGACTGTTTTTACGACTTCTTCAGATGTGGCTGGTGCTGATCCAAATTCTTGAATCAAACTTGCGGCCCTCGCCACATCTTGGGCTGACTCACATACGATCTCAATGCGGTCATGATCAAGCACAACAATGCGGTTAGCTAATTGGTCTGCTTCTTCTAAATACTGAGTTGTGAGTAGCACAGTAGTACCTTCGGAAATTAGGTCCTCAATTACTGCCCACATACCTTGACGACTGCGCGGATCAAGGCCGGTTGTTGGTTCGTCCAAGAACAAAACATTTGGTCGACCAATTAAGGACGCTGCCAAGTCGAGGCGTCGACGCATTCCACCTGAATAACCTTTAATTCCACGATCAGCTGCATCCGACAAATCAAACCGATCAAGTAGTTCGGTTGCGCGCTTTGCGGCATCAAATTTGCTCAAGTGAAAAAGTCGACCGAAAAGTTCTAGATTTTCGCGCCCAGTTAGATACTCATCAACTGCTGCGTACTGCCCGGTCAGACCGATTACGCTGCGAACTTCGTCTGGCTGAGTTGCAACATCAAAGCCGCCGACGCTTGCAGAGCCGCTGTCAGCCTGAAGCAAAGTTGCCAGAATTCTTACCGTTGTTGTTTTGCCGGAACCATTTGGACCTAGTAATCCAAGTACCGTACCTTGCTCAACTTCAATATCGATTCCATTGAGTGCAATCACATCTCCGTAAGCTTTTGCCAAACCTGATGCTTTAATTGCCAGAGTCATATGTGCCTAAATCCTTAAAGGTGTTTACTTCTACCCCTAACTTACCAATGAAAGTGGCCACAGACTCCTTGTCTTTCACCATGGGCTGAATCCCTCATGAAACTCGACAATTAGATTGTTGCGCTCTGCCGTGCCAATATTGACCCGTGCAGCCAGTAAATCTTGAGGACATCAAAGACGCAGCCAAGTTGCTAGATGGCGTAATTAAAAAGACTCCGTCCATTAATGCTGGCTGGATCGAAAAGAAATATGGAGTTGATGTCACATTTAAGTGTGAAAATTTACAACGAGCTGGATCATTCAAAATTCGTGGTGCGTACAACCGCATTGCTCGATTATCTGAATCCGAGCGCAGAAACGGCGTTGTCGCAGCTAGTGCAGGAAACCATGCCCAGGGCGTTGCTCTTGCCGCTCAGATTCTTGGAATCAAGGCAACGATTTTCATGCCAGAAGGTGCAACACTGCCTAAATACCAAGCGACACTTGGCTACGGCGCCGATGTAATTTTTCATGGCAAAACAATTGACGAAGCCCTAATGGCTGCCAGTGCGTTTTCGAATGAAACAGGCGCGGTCTTTATTCACCCATTCGACCATGAACACATTGTCGCCGGACAAGGCACTATGGGTCTGGAGATCTTGGCGCAAAATCCTGACGTGAAAACAGTCGTGGTCTGCACTGGTGGCGGTGGATTGCTTGCTGGAACTGCACTAGCTATTAAAAGTTTGCGGCCGGACATAAAAGTTATTGGCGTCCAAGCCGAAATGGCAGCTGCCTACCCACCTTCTCTTGCTGCAGGCTCGCCACAAATGCTGCCAAAAATGTCAACTATGGCTGACGGTATCGCAGTTGGAAAACCTGGTGACGTGCCATTCCAAATCATTGCGCAGCATGTTGATGAAATTAGAACTGTTAGTGAATCTTCTCTGGCGCGTGCCCTGTTACTAACTTTGGAACGCAGCAAACTACAGGTTGAGGCCGGAGGCATCGCAGCTGTTGCCGCCATCCTGGATGATCCCGATTCTTTTGACGGACCAGTAGTTGCATCGCTATCCGGCGGCAACATTGATCCCCTATTACTTAGTCGGGTCTTGCGAACTGGCCTTGCTGCCTCAGGCAGATTCTTGATGGTACAAGTCAGGTTGACTGATCAACCTGGGTCGCTCGCAAAACTTTTGGCTTGCGTGGCTGAGCTGGGAACAAACATCATTCAAACTTCACATACCCGAATGAACCCAGCATTAGCAATTAGCGAAGTCGATGTTGAACTTGAACTTGAAACTCGTGGCTTTGAACATCGTGAACAGATCTTGGCTCGGATTGTTGCAAATGGTTTTGAAATTGTGACTCACTACTAAAAATGCGCAAATTACTCGATCGCTACTTTAAAGATCTGCCAAGAGAAGTTGCCGTAATAACAGCAGTTGCATTTTGTGTTGCTCTTGGTTTTGGGATAGTTGCCCCAATTATTCCGGTGTTTGCTAAGTCCTTCGAAGTATCCGCATTTGCAGCAAGCTCGGTAATTAGCATTTTTGCCTTGATGCGGTTTGTTAGCGCTACACCTAGCGGTTGGTTAGTTAATAAATTTGGAGAAAGAAGCGTTTTATGGATCGGGCTAAGCATTGTTGCAACATCAAGTGCGCTCGCCGGATTTTCCCAAACCTTTGAACAACTAATTTTTCTTAGGGGTCTTGGAGGAACTGGTTCCGCAATGTTCACAGTTTCCTCAATGTCCTTACTTTTGCGCACTGTAGATTCAGAACATCGTGGTCGCGCTGCCAGCACTTATCAAAGTGGATTCTTGTTCGGTGGGCTTGCTGGTCCAGCTGTTGGCGGTCTAGTAGTTGGAATAAGTATCCGGGCACCGTTTTTTGTTTACGCTGCCACGCTCAGTTTGGCTGCGCTCACGGCGTACTTCGCACTTCCAAAAGGTCTTGGTCATCCAACTAAGGACACCTCCGAATCTTCGGAAGTGCAAGAACCAGCCATGGCACTTCGCGCAGCACTTAGAATACGTGCGTACTGGACAGCACTTGTAGTAAATCTTTCAAATGGTATGACTTCATTTGGACTTAGATCCGCACTAATTCCACTATTTGTCGTTTCGGTTCTCCAAAAAAGTCCCGCTACTTCAAGCTATGGTTTCTTGGCAACCAGCGTGGTTCAAGCTTCGTTATTGCTACCTGCTGGTCGCATGACAGATACCAAAGGTCGCAAGCCTTCGATGATTATTGGAACCCTATTTCTTGTTGTTGCGATGCTCTGTCTGGTAGCAAGTGAAACTCTGCTCGGGTTTTATTCAGCCATGGTTGCCATGGGTGTGAGCGCCGCATTTCTAGGTGGGGCTCCATCTGCAGTTGTCGGCGATGTGGTTGATGGACGCAAAGGTGGACCAGTAGTTGCCACCTACCAAATGATGAGCGATCTTGGAATCATTGTTGGACCGCTGTTGTTCGGATTCTTAGCAGATTCAACAGGCGGTTTTGCTTGGCCATTTACGGCAAGTCTCTTGGTGGCAAGTGCGACAACTGTGTTGGTTTTGTTTATGCCAGAAACTCGAAAGCCAAAAGTTTCGGAAAACTTAATTACTTAGAGTTGCAATTTCTGGCAGCAAAATTCCAGTGTGTGCATGGCAGTCATAGCCATTTGGATTTTTAATCAGGTACTGCTGGTGATATTCCTCGGCGTACCAGAACTTGAATTCAGATGCTGGTGCTAGTTCAGTGGTTATTGGATCAAAACCCTTGCCAACCAAAACGTTGTTGTAGGCATTTCGAGATTCCTTTACCCAGTTTTCTTGTTCGGGAGTGGTCCAATAAACCGCACTGCGGTACTGCGTGCCGATGTCGTTACCTTGGCGATTACCTTGAGTTGGATCGTGATTTTCCCAGAAACACTTTAAGAGTTCGTACATAGAAACTTGCGATGGATCGTAGGCAACCAAAACAATTTCGGAATGACCCGTTGTTCCGGTGCACACCATTGGATATGTTGGGTCATTAGCAGTTCCACCCATGTAGCCAACTGCAGTACTTACGACACCTGGAATTTTCCAAAGCTTTTTCTCAGCTCCCCAGAAGCAACCCATACCAAAGTAAATAACTTCAGTTCCAGTAGGCCAAGGGCCACGGATGTCGGTGTTTAAAACTAGGTGCGTTTCAGTCATAGAACTACTTTGCCAAGGATTTAGTCTTTTCGCATATGAAAGTAGGGGTTGACCTAAGCCAACCCCTACTTTTAACGAGAAATTGATTAGTCGCGACCCTGCAAAATTGCTAGGAGGCGAAGCAGTTCCAGGTATAACCAAACCAGCGTCACCATTAAGCCAAAAGCCATGCGCCAAGATTCTTTCTCAGGTGCACCTGCTGCAATAGTTTGGGTGATCAACTCGAAGTCCATTACTAATGAGAATGCGGCAAGGCCTACGCCAGCTACGCAAAGCAGTAAACCGAGTCCACCTACTCCATAAAAGCCCCAGCCACTACCGACGCCAAAGAAGCTCGAAATCAAGGACGCTACAGCGATGACCAAGTAGGAAACCATGGCAACCATGAATACCTTCTTGAACTTGCCATTAACTTTGATGATTCCGGATTTGTAGAGGAACAACATTGTGCCAAAAGCGACAAACGTGCCAATTACCGCTTGTGACACTAGATTCGGGGCAGTATCGGCATAGGCCGCGGAGTACAAGTTACTAATGCCACCGAGGAAGACACCTTCAGCAGCGCCATAAGCCAAAACTAAAGCCGGGCTAACTTCTTTCTTAAAGATGTTAACTAGGGAAAGTCCCAGTCCTACAAGCAATGCCGGGAAAGTTAGGCTCGGAACTGACCAGCCAACAAAAGCCCCAACCAAAAGAATTGCAAACAGCATCCCAGTTTTGACGATGACATCATCCATCGTCATTCGGGCGCCACTGATTGGTGCAACGGTTGTACCACTTGCATCTGGGTTCAAGGTTTCGCCAGTTGCTCGGACTAATACTGGATTACTCATCTATTCCTCCCGTTGAATGTCTTGTGACAATCGACTTGTGAGTATTTCTACCCTCAAATCTAGCCTTCTAAACACCTATTTCTGGTACCCCTGGTCGGACTTGAACCGACACTGGCACGATTTTAAGTCGTGTGCCTCTAACCGATTGGGCTACAGGGGCTTGGTGTTTTCCACCGCTTAATCCTGACAGGTAATGCCAGAACTTCCTAACTGGGGTTGGATACTAAGGCTCGGGCAATGCCATCAAGAATGTCCCGTTCCGAAACCACTACTTCAGACAGCCCAGTCCGAGCCATAATTCGGTCAAGCACCAATGCTCCCGAACCAATTACGTCAATTCGGCCTTCATGCATTGGTCCTAACGTTGCCCGCTGCGCCCGCGTCATGGTCAATAGTTCTTGCGTGACTCGATGCACATCTTGAGCTGAAATGTGACTGCCATGTATTGCTACTGAGTCATATTCAGTTAGGCCTAGTGCCAAGGCAGCAACAGTTGTTACCGAGCCAGCTAGACCAATCAGGCTTTTGGCTTGCGAAATTGGGACAGCTAGGTATGCCTGATCAATTGCAGCGTCTATGTCTGCAGTCGCAGCAGCAATTTGTTCCGTTGTTGCTGGATCGCTAATCAAGTGACGTTCAGTCATCCGCACACAGCCCACATTTGTACTAATGGCGGCAGTTGGCTTGGTTGTACCAAGAACAAATTCGGTTGAGCCGCCGCCAATATCAATTACTAGATAGGGCGCGACTGGTGCTGCGTCAAAGTTCAATAAATCAGCAGTGGCTCCCAAAAATGAAAGTTCAGCTTCTTCGTCTCCACTGATGATGTCGGGTTCGATTCCAAGTCGGGCCAAAATTCCAGCTACAAACTCGTCACGATTAGAAACATCTCGACTTGCACTTGTTGCTACGAATCGAACGAGCTCAGGTTTGTGATCTGCAATTAAGGTTGCATAAGTATCGATCGCGGCAAAAGTTCGAGTCAGAGCCGCTTGCGAAAATTCCCCTGTCTTGTCAACACCCTCACCTAATCGAACAATAACCATGGTTCGCACTACATCGGTTAGCTTTCCATTTTCGATATCAGCGATCAATAACCGAATTGAATTAGTACCGCAATCAATTGCTGCCACTCTCAATGTCTTCACCCCCGCATGGTCCCGTTTGTCCCCAGTCCTTGAGCATTGCTAGCGCCTTATCCCCAAGTGGATTGACGCCTGGGCCAGCTGCAAGTGAGTGTCCAATTAAAACATGTAAGCACTTCACTCGTGTGGGCATTCCGCCCGCACTGATTCCAGCAATTTCTTCAACGTGTTCAATTGCTTCGCGCTCTTGCAAATAGATTTCATGAGCAGCTTCATAACTTGCTGCTAATTCAGCATCTGCAGCTAATGCATCAGCAAGTTCTTTCATAACGCCATTTGCTTCAAGGGTTCCGATTGCACCTGTGGCCTTCGGGCAAGTCATGTAATACAGCGTTGGAAATGGTGTGCCATCGTCCAAGCGAGGCGACGTTTTTAAAACATCTGGCTGACCACATGAGCAGCGATGTGCCACCTCAATCACGCTTCTTGGATCCCGGCCCAGCTGGGCACGAACTGCTGCAAAATCTTCTGGGGTCAGCATTGTGTTACTGAGGTAAATCGTCGGATTGCACAACTAATGGATCATTGGCTGCTGGCGGATTGTCTGCAAGCTTGGTACTGCTCCATAATTTTGTGTACCACGATGAATCATCATTAGGAACTAGAGCTCCGGGAACACCAGTGATCGCCGTACTGGTTTCTTCATCGAGAACAACAAAGCCAATTTCGCCTGGGAACACATAATTGAGACGTTCCCGAGCTAGTGCTTGCAGATAAGCGGGATCGGCAAGACGCGCTCGACGATTATTTAAGTCATCAATTTTGGTTTGCTGTGAAACAACTTGTTGTTCCAAAACTTTGATATCACGTCGTTCTTGAATCAAAGCACGCAGGGGAACCGCCAAAGTCAGCATGATAAATACGCCCGCGAGGATCATTGCAATTGCGCGCGCATTTATTCTGGGAGAAATCCTTGGAGAAGAGGCCACGTCTTAATTGTGCCGTGCTTAGCCCTTGAAACGAGGGAATGCGCTGCGTCCGGCGTATCGTGCCGTTTCATCAAGATCTTCTTCAATCCGCAGTAACTGGTTGTACTTGGCAACTCGATCGGATCGGGCAGGCGCCCCACTCTTGATTTGACCACAATTAAATGCAACTGCGAGATCTGCAATTGTTGTGTCTTCCGTTTCACCAGAACGATGGCTCATCATCGTGGCAAATCCTGCACGATGTGCCATTTCAACTGATTCAGCAGTTTCAGTAAGCGAACCAATCTGATTTACCTTCACGAGAAGTGCGTTTGCCGACTTGAGTTCAATTCCCTTGGCAATTCTCTCGGTGTTTGTAACATAATGGTCGTCGCCAACGATTTGAATTTGATCTCCCATTACCGAAGTAAAGTGCACCCAGGAATCCCAGTCATCTTCAGCAAGTGGGTCTTCAATTGAAACAATTGGAAAATCTTTTGCAAGCTGTGCATAAAGCTCAATCATCTGCTCAGTAGATCGAGCAGTTCCTTCTACGTGGTAAAGGCCATCTTTGAAAAACTCAGTGGCTGCAACATCCATTGCAAGCGCTACATCAGAACCTAACTTGAATCCTGCTTTTGTGATTGCTTCCGATATCAGTTCTAGCGCAGCGCGGTTGCTTGGCAAATTAGGGGCAAATCCACCTTCGTCACCTAATCCCGTCGAAAGTCCGTTAGATTTCAAAACACTCTTTAGGGAGTGGTAAACCTCTGCGCCCATTCTTAGCGCATCGTGGAAAGAATCAGCACCGATTGGAGCAATCATGAATTCTTGAAAGTCCACATCACTATCTGCATGTGCACCACCATTAATAATATTCATCATTGGAACGGGAAGTAGATGAGCATTTGGACCGCCAATGTAACGATACAAAGGTAATCCAGAAGATTGAGCAGCAGCTTTAGCAACTGCCATGGAAACCCCCAGAATTGCATTTGCACCCAGGCGAGCCTTATTTGGTGTGCCATCTAGCGCGATCATCGTGTCGTCAATAAATCTTTGGTCGGTAGCATCAAACCCGATAACAGCAGGCATGATTTCATCTTCGATTGCGATGACTGCCTTGATCACGCCTTTACCTAAATAGCGCTCGTCGCCATCGCGCAATTCAACTGCCTCAAATGCACCAGTTGATGCACCTGATGGAACTGCTGCTCTACCAACACTGTCGTCATCAAGGGTAACTTCAACTTCTACGGTTGGATTACCGCGAGAATCCAAAATTTCGCGAGCTCTAACATCAGAAATGCTTGACACAGGATGACTCCAAAAGATTCAAAAATTTACTGCGAGGCTCCCTCGCCGTAAGTCAAAGTCTAGCGATTTTGCATAGACCCTTAAAAAGCCGTCAGTTAAAGGCCTTCAGATTCTCGGACTCTGCTGCGGTAGCGCATCATTTCGGCGCGCAGTACAGACTCCGCTTCAATGTCTATCTCACGAGCAAGTTCTAAAGTTGCTACAAGCAGCGCAGCAATCTGTTCCTCAGTAACTTCCCCAATTAAGTTTCGTAGTCCTTCTTTAACCTGGGTGTCTCCGGCAACTACTCCACTTTTCCGAGCTCGATAGATGAGTTGAGTTGCAAGTTGTAATGCTGGCATTGCCAGTGGCACACCGTCAGTTACCGATTCGCGTTGCTTTTCTTCTTGCTTAACTTTGGCCCAGTTTGCTTCAAGCTCTTCTGTTGACGAGACAACTAAATCAGTAAACACATGTGGGTGACGCCGAACTAATTTATCGACAACACCCTGCGCAATTGCATCGAGTGAAAATGTGGCATCAGATTCCTGGGCGATTCGAGCATGAAAAACCACTTGTAAAAGTAGGTCGCCTAATTCTTCACGTAGTGAACCTAGATCGCCCTGATCCATAGCCTCAAGTGCTTCGTAGGTCTCTTCCAGCAAATAACGGGCCAGGCTCGCGTGAGTTTGTTCAGCATCCCATGGACAGCCACCTGGGCTTCTTAATTGGTCAATCACCTGGACTAGTTGTTCAACAGGTGAATCCGTGCTCAAATTAACCCTTTGAAACAGTTAGCGGAACGGCCAGTGTCTGGTCGCCCGGGGTACTGATGAGATTACTTGGATCCCACTTGCCAAACCTAGGATTCAATTCCACATCTAACTCGTGGCTCAAACTTGTTAAGTAGTCAAATAGCGCCTGTGTGCGAGTTTGCTTGTCGGCACCCGGCGCCAATTTTTCCATAAGTGCTCTCTGCACCAAGATTTCGTACATGAAGCCATCTACATCGTCAGCAGGAACTGCATTTTGAGCTGCAAGTTGTGCTTCGATTGTCTCTTTTGCATATTGAGCAAACACTTCATCTCGATATGCGACAACATCGCGCTCGGTAACTTTGATACCTTCACGAGTAACAACTTCGTCTAGAAGTGCATCAAGCACAAAATGATCGACGGCCCGCTGATTTAGTTGGATCAGGCTCGGAACTTCATTAATTAGTGATGGATCCGTAATTTGAATCTGGCTGCGAACTTTGTCAACGCGATCCGACACGGCAGAGGCTGGGATTACTTTGCCGTTAACTACTACAGCGCTGCCAGCTAGCTTTGGAGAATCGGAGCATCCGGTTAGTAATGCAACGCCAAGTACCATAGTTGCAACTAAACGAAGTTTCACAGATGTTCCTTTCAAGAACCAACTTCTCAATTTTATTACTAAGATGCAACTGTTGATGACACCCAGGTATTAACCCACTCCACGAGATCAACATCAGCAGCCTGATTTGCCGATCCAATCAGGGCACCTTTAGGTCTAGGCACCACAATCGTACGAGTTGCAGGCTTTATGACCGATCCTGGATAAAGCCGGTTTAAACGAAGCACTTTAGATTCTGGAAGTTCGACTGGGGAAAACTTCACATGGCTCGAAGTTGCAATCACTTCAGTTATGCCAACCGCCTGCAACGAGACTCGCAATCTGGCGATGGAAACCAAAGTTTCAACCGGCATCGGCATCGACCCGTATCGGTCAGTTAACTCCTCAACCACTCCCGTGACGTCTTCATTAGTTCTAGCATCTGCCAGGCGTCGGTAAGCCTCAAGACGAAGTCTCTCTTCTGGGACATAAGTATGCGGCAGGTGAGCATCAACAGGTAGTTCCACTTTTACTATGTCTTCCACAATTGCTGTTCCACCGGATTTAACTTCTTCAACCGCTTCACTCACCAGTCGTACATATAGATCAAATCCAACATCGGCAATGTGACCACTTTGTTCGCCGCCAAGCAAATTGCCGGCCCCGCGAATTTCCAGATCCTTCATGGCAACCGCCATACCTGATCCCAAATCTGTATGAGCAGCGATTGTAGAAAGTCGATCATGCGCATTTTCGCTTAGTGGTTTATCCGGTGAATACAAGAAGTAGGCATAACCACGTTCGCGGCTTCGGCCAACGCGGCCTCGAAGTTGATGCAGTTGCGACAAGCCAAATGTGTCGGCTCGATCCACAATCAAGGTATTTGCATTCGGAATGTCTAGACCGCTTTCAATAATTGTTGTAGAAACCAAGATGTCATATTTGTGTTCCCAAAAATCGACGATGATTTGTTCGAGTGTGTTTTCGTTCATTTGTCCGTGAGCAACCGCAATTCGAGCTTCTGGAACTAATTCTGCTAATTTGCCAGCTACGCGATTAATGCTTTCTACGCGATTATGGACAAAGAATATTTGCCCATCCCGAATAAGTTCCCGGTGAATTGCAGCAGTAATGAACTTTTCATCGTATGGACCAACTGTGGTTAACACCGGATGGCGTTCTTCAGGTGGGGTTTGAATTGTCGACATTTCACGCAGGCCAGTTACAGCCATTTCTAAAGTTCGAGGAATTGGTGTCGCGGACATCGTGAGCATATCGACATTTGTTCGAAGCGCCTTTAAATGTTCCTTATGTTCTACGCCAAATCTTTGTTCTTCGTCAACAATGACTAAACCAAGATCTCTAAACTTAACTTCAGGATTAAATAATCGATGTGTGCCAATCACCATGTCTATTGAGCCATCAGTAATTCCACTCATAACTTGACGAACTTGAGCATCGGTTTGAAATCGAGACAGCGCCGCTAACTTGACTGGGAATTGCGCGTATCGGCGAGAAAAAGTTTCAAAATGTTGCTGGACCAAGAGTGTTGTGGGAACCAAAATCGCAACTTGCTTGCCATCTTGTACTGCTTTAAACGCAGCGCGCACTGCGATTTCCGTTTTGCCATAACCGACATCACCACACACCAATCGATCCATTGGAATGTCATTTTCCATGTCACGTTTAACTTCATCAATGGTTACCAGTTGGTCTGGAGTTTCTACATATTCAAAAGCGTCTTCAAGTTCACGTTGCCACGGACTGTCAGGCGAGAAAGCAAAACCTTTACTTGCCATCCTTGCTGCATAGAGACGGATCAGTTCACCTGCAATCTGTCTGACTGCTCGACGCGCACGCGATTTAGTGGCAGCCCAATCACCACCGCCAAGTCGATTTAGTGATGGCGCTTCCCCACCTACGTACCTAGTTACTTGGTCAAGTTGGTCACTTGGCACATAAAGTCTGTCACCACGTTGACCACGCTTGCTCGCTGAGTATTCAATAACTAAATATTCTCGGGTGGCATTAGCTACGGTTCGCTGAGACATCTCAATGTATCTACCAACACCATGCTGTTCATGAACTACGTAATCACCACTTTTAAGCGTTAACGGATCAATTACCACACGGCGTTTACTAGGTAAGGATCGATTTTCTTTAGAAGCGTCTCTGCTTCCAAACAAATCGACTTCAGTAACCAGAACCAGGCCGGCCGATACAACATTGATCCCCGACTCTTGATGGCCGACAGTAACTTCAATTACTTCATCTTTTAAATCCGAAGTTAGTTCTTCAGTTTGCCGAGCTGGGATACCAAATTCCATCAGGGTTGCAACGAGGCGCTCAGTTGAACCGTGGCCTGCCATCGATACTGCAACCCGCGAACCAGATTTCCACCACTTTCGAATATCTGAAACAAAGTCTTCAATTTTAGAACGATAGTCTGGCGTTGCTTCAAGATCTGGTGACTCATCGTCAGGTCCAACCAAAGTTGTTAGACCTAGCCAGGCATGCGAATTACTGCTTTCCCGGAGTTCTCGATAATCGCGAAAGGCACTTGCTTCTAAGTCGATCGGAGAAACATTTCCGGCGGTTGCATTGCTCCACGAAGCTTCGAGGAATTCAGCACTTGTTGACACCAGTTCGAATGCTCTAGTTTCTAACCGTTCTGGCTCAGCTTCAATAATCACGGACTTTACATCGATCACATCAACAAGCATTTCCAATTTTGGAACTAAAACTGGAATCAAACTTTCCATACCTTCAGCTGCGATTCCGGCTGCAATTTTTTCTAGCATCTCCGATAGCTCAGGATGGGCGCTGATCATACTTTTAGCTTTTGCAGCAACATCATCTGTGATCAGGAGTTCCCTGCATGCAGTTGCAAAAATTTGATCTACCGCAATTCCTAGCGAACGCTGGTCAGCAATCGAGAAGGTGCGAATTTCTTCGACCATATCGCCCCAGAACTCAACACGAAGTGGATGTTCCAGAGCCGGTGGGAATAGATCAACAATTCCGCCACGAACTGCGAACTGGCCACGACGATCCACTAAATCAACTCGATCAAATCCCAGTCGAGAGAGTTCGGTAACTAATCGCTCAAGCGAAAAGTCATCTCCAGTTGAAATTTTCAAAGCGGGCACATCTCCGAGGCCAGCCACGATTGGTTGTATGAATGCACGGGCGCTAGTAATAAGAACTGAAATTGGTGCTACTTCATTGGGGTGGGAAAGTCGCCGCAAGACTGCCATTCTACGTCCAACGGTGTCACTACTTGGACTTAACCGCTCATGTGGCAGAGTCTCCCAAGCTGGAAAAACTGCAATATTTTCTTCAGGCACAAAATCGATAAGTGAATTCGCCAAATCTTGTGCTGCTCGTTCTGTGGCGGCAATCAAAACCACAGGTCGTGTCTTTGCTACTGTGGCAGCGACGTAGGGAATCGCGCTCTTGGTAACTGCTAGTCGAACCTGTAGCCCTGAATTTAAATCCGTCAATGCACCTTGAACGATCTTGTCTTTCCCGATTGCATCACTAACTAACTTAAGAGTCATTTGTATTCCAGCGCCATAACAATCGAGGAAGTAAGTTCTGGGCGGCAAATCAAAATATCAGTAACCTTTAAGTTCACTTTGTTTAGATCAATCCGATTACCCTTGCAATCAGTTACTGAAAGTCCGTTGTGAACAGCAATTCCAAGCGGGGCAGCTAAATCCCATTCATAGAATCCACCAGAGTTGAAATACACATCAGCTTTATCGGCCAAAATGGCACCAACTTTTGCGCCAACTGATCCCATCGGAATCACTTGCACCGGTCCTCGATCTGGAAATACTTCTTCGAGTTTCTGGATTACCGCATCGATCTCGCGAGGTGGCCGGCTTCGGGATACCAAAATTCGAATCGGCGAACCATTTGGTTGATAGCGCTGCACTGGTTCATCCATTGACCAAAGTTCATTTCGAGCTGGCACTGCAACACTGGCAACGCTAATGTTGCCTGCCGCTTGTGAATTAGCCTCCCAAAGCGCAATATGAACTGCAAAATCATCGCCACCACTTGAATACTGAGCCGTGCCATCAAGTGGATCAATAATCCACACCCGTTTCGCATTAAGCCGAGTGACTTCTAAGTCACCTTCTTCACTGAGCACTACATCGTTTGCCCGGTGAATTGAAAACTGTTCCATAAGGTAGTCGTGCGCGACTCGATCACCTTCGCTGCCAAGGACTTCTTGCGCTAATACCGAATGCGTTTCATCCTTGTTTTCTTGCAGGCTGTCAGCATGCTTTCGAAGACCCACCAGTAGTGTGCCAGTTTCTCGAGCGAGCTTGCGGGCTAACTCATGATCATTCATGAGTTATAAAGATTCTGGGTTTCGACTAAACCCTTAGCGATCAAAGTTTCAACAGCTTGGCAGCCTTGGGACTTTAAGACTTCAACTTCAGAACTTTCAGAGCTAGCAAAATTGCGTAAAACAAAATCGGCTGGGTCTTGCTGTCCGGGAGGGCGACCAATACCTAGTCGAATCCGGAACCAGTCACCACTGCCCATTGCAGATCTGATCGATTTCAAACCATTGTGGCCGTTATCCCCACCGCCAAGTTTTACTCGAATAGTTGAAAGTGGGATGTCGAGCTCGTCGTGAAGCACAATGATTTGCTCTGGGTCAACTTTGTAAAACTTTGCTAGTGCCTTGACTGGGCCACCGGATTCGTTCATATAGGAAAGCGGCTTAGCTAAAACTACTTGTGCGTCACCAATTCGAGTTTCGCAAACATCAGCAAGAGCGCGTTTGTGTCTGGCTAACTTTCCCGAATTTTGCAAAACTATTTCATCGATGACCATGGCACCAATGTTGTGGCGCGTAGATGCGTAAGTGGGACCCGGATTACCGAGTCCCACTACAAGCCACGCACCGTTATCTGACACGGTCTTACTCTGCAGATTCCTCTGCAGGTGCATCGTTACTGGCCTCTTCGTTACTGCCAGAATCTGCGCCTGCTTCAGCTGCAGGTGCATCGCTAGCAGAATCAGCTTCAGCGCGTGCTGCAGCCTTTGTCTCTGCCAATGCGATTGCTGCTGCGGCATCTGCTTCTTGACGTGCATGTGTTTCAGCGGCTTCACGAGCCAATGTTGCGGCTTCAGCAGCTGTTACGTAAACCAAGTCAACGTGTTCGATACCACGGGTTACTGGATCAATCTGAAGGTCGCGAGGTGCAACTGTTTCAGTCTTTCCGTTAAGAACGATGTCGAGTGACGTCACCTTCTTGCGAAGAGTAAGTCTCAAGGTGTGTGCATCCAGTGCGATGTGGATTGGAGCAATTCCATGTCCGTAAACCACTGCTGGAACTTTGCCGTCACGGCGTAGGCGACGTGATGCGCCCTTACCAAAATCTGAACGGGCTTCTGCGACTAATGCGTCACTCATGTATTTCTCCTCGTACTAGGTCATTTATGGATAGCTCCACAACGGACCTTCGTCGATTACGGCTTTTTAGGGCCCTCGCCGAGGAGCCTTCCTAGATTAGCCCAGTTCAGCACTGAAGACCAAAATGAGCGAGAACAATTAACTTGAAGAACCTTGATTTAGCGGGAGTTTTTATACTCCGACGTGGTCGAACAAGCTGGCAACTGAGCCTTCATCAAACACTTCTTTAATGGCGCGCGCTAAAAGTGGGGCAATTGGCAGGATTGTTAAGTTCGGGAATTGATTTTCCGGTGGGATTGGAAGCGTGTCAGTTACGATCACTTCACGAATTCCAGAATCCTGTAACCGTTGGGAAGCAGGTGAAGAAAAAATTCCATGGGTTGCGGTGACGATTACGTCAGATGCACCATTTTCGAACAAAGCTTCAGATGCCTTAACGATGGTGCCACCAGTATCAATCATGTCGTCCACGACGATACAGATTCGACCCTTAACATCGCCAACAACTTCAAGTACTTTGGCTTCATTGGGAACATCTGGATCGCGACGTTTATGCATGATGGCAAGTGGCGCACTCAAAATATCTGTCCAGCGTTCTGCAACTCGCACGCGACCAGCATCCGGAGAAACCACCGTGATCTTGTCACGATCAACCGTTCGGCCAACGTGTGCAGCAAGAATTGGGAGTGCGAACAAGTGGTCTACTGGTCCGTCAAAGAAACCTTGAATTTGAGCAGTATGAAGATCTACGCTCATCAATCGATCAGCACCAGCGGTAGCGAAAAGATCCGCCATCAAGCGAGCGGAGATTGGTTCGCGACCCGCATGCTTCTTGTCTTGGCGCGCGTAACCATAAAACGGAGCCACCACGGTAATTCGCTTTGCTGACGCGCGCTTAAGTGCGTCCACCATAAGCAAGTGCTCCATGATCCATTCATTTACGGGGGCGGTGTGAGTCTGTAGTACGAATACATCGCAACCACGAATTGATTCTTCGAATCGAACGAAAATTTCACCATTAGCAAAGTTGTACGCACGGGTAGGAACAAGCTCAACGCCAAGGTTATCGGCGACCGCTTGCGCAAGCTCAGGATGTGACCGACCTGCAATAAGAACCATCCGCTTTGCATTATTCTGCGTGATGCCAGTCATCTAGTTTCCTTTACTTGGAGTTCTTATGGGATGAGTCTGCCAGTGCTGCCTTAGCTGAGTCACTACCGGGTCTGCGGCGAAGTACCCAATCAACAATGTTGCGTTGACGAGCCCGGCCAACCGCCATGGATCCAGCTGGAACATCTTCTGTAATTACCGAACCAGCAGCCGTATAGGCACCATCGCCAATGACAAGCGGAGCTACCAACATGGTGTCGCTGCCAATGCGAACGTGGCTACCGACTTGAGTGTGATGCTTTTCTTGGCCGTCGTAATTCACAAAGACTGTAGCGGCACCAATGTTGGTGCCTTCGCCAATCGTGGCATCTCCCACATAAGAAAGGTGTGGAACTTTGGCATTTACGCCAAGATTGGCATTCTTCATTTCTACGAAACCGCCAGCTTTAGCGCCTGCACCTAAGACTGTGCCGGGACGAAGGTAGGTGTATGGACCAACATTTGCACCTTCACCAATTACTGCGCCAATTGCCGTGGTTCGAATTACGGTTGCGCAATGGTCCGCAACAGTGTCATGCAAAGAGCAATCCGGTCCAATGGTGGAACCACCTTTGATAGTGCTAGCACCAGTGATTGAAACATTCGGCAATAGCGTTACATCAGACTCAAGTACTGCTGTGCGATCAATCCAGATTGTGTTTGGATCAACCATGGTGACGCCAGCCATCATCCATTCATTATTGATACGGTTTCGCAACATTGTGCCGGCATCGGCAAGTTGACGACGATCGTTTACGCCAAGAATGTTCTCTTCCGAAGTAGCTACCGCAGCTACTTCATGTCCTTCACTTTGCAAGATACCAAGTACGTCAGTTAAATACTGTTCGCCTTGTGAATTATCAGTTGTTAGTTTTGCCAGACTTTCGCGCAACAACTTTGCATCGAATGCATAGACACCAGAGTTAACTTCAGAGATCATCAATTCCGAATCAGAAGCATCTCTATGTTCAACAATTTTTTCAAAATCAGCATTAGCAGTTCGAACTATCCGGCCATAACCAGTTGCATCAGCTAAGTGAGCTGTTAAAACCGCAGCAGACTTACCAACTAGTGCGTCAAGTGTGATTTGCATATCTGAAGTGGTTAGCAGCGGCGTGTCTCCCGCCAAAACTAAAACTGGGCCAGAGAGTTCGCCTAGTGCATCAAGAGCTATCTTCACGGCGTGTCCGGTGCCATTTTGCTCATCCTGCACCGCAGTAATAACGGTTGGATGAGATTTAGTTAAATGCTCTTGAACTTGATCTCGACCATGACCAACGATTACTAAAGTCTGTTTGCTAGCCAACCGGGCTGCGGCGTTCAAAACGTGGTCCAGCAAAGTTAGTCCTAAGACTTCATGTAGGACTTTTGGTTTTGATGATTTCATTCGGGTGCCAGCACCTGCAGCCAGAACAATAACTGCTGCGGGCTGGGAAGTTTGAGCGCCCGTTGGTTTCACAAATCTAGTTTACTGTTTCAAACTTGCTCCCGGACGTGGATTCGAACCACGATAAGCACCTCCAAAGAGTGCTGTCCTGCCATTAGACGATCCGGGAATGCAGACCTTGGTTTGCCTCAGCCTGCCTGCAAATCCTATTCGCCAATGGCCAAGATTCCCAAAACGAATAGGGTTTTGTAAGCGGTCATGCACAATTGCACACGCGGTATCCTAAAAGCGAGTACATCAGACAAAGGAAATTCCGTGGCAATCACACACGATCATGAGGACGACCTGGATTTATCTGGGCGCGCTCGAGTGTCTGATGCAGACCGCGTGCGAATGACTGGCCACGAACGTCGCGCCCAGCTCGTTGAAGTTGGCCGCATGCTCTTTGCTGAAAAGGGATTCGAATCCGTAACAGTTGAAGAAATTGCAAACACCGCAAATGTTTCAAAGCCTGTTGTATACGAACACTTCGGATCTAAAGACGGTCTTTATGCCGTAGTTGTCGATCGTGAAATGACTTACCTACTGAACTCAATAACAAAAGCCCTAACTGCAGTTCATCCCAGGCTGCTTTTAGAGCAGACAGCCTCAGCACTTTTTGATTACATTGAAACTAATACTGATGGTTTTAGAATCTTGTTGCGAGATTCACCAGCTGCATCTTCTTCAGCTACAGCTACCGGCAGTTTTGCATCCCTGCTTTCTGATGTTGCGCAACGAGTCGAAGAGTTACTTTCCAAAGAATTTAAATTACGAGGCTTTCCATTTCAAATGGCACCGATGTATGCACACATGTTCGTAGGCATGGTTGCGCTAACCGGACAATGGTGGCTGGATGAACGTGATACTCCAAAAGACGAAGTCATTGCGCACCTAGTCAACTTGGTTTGGAATGGTGCAGTTGGTCTCGAGATCAATCCAAGATTGATTAGTCGCAGACTCGATAGTTAACTTTTGCTGTAGTTAGCCTTCTATGCCCGCTGATTCTTCATCAAAAGGCAAAACTATATCTCGCAACACATTTGCTAGTTTTTCTCGATCTACTTTTGAAACCGTAGCCAGTAATGATTTCTCACGAGCTAACAACTCATCAAGTGCCCGATCAACAGCTGACTTGCCCGATTGAGTTAGTTGCACTAAAACTCCGCGTCCATCCTTGGGATCAGGCATGCGTGCCACTAAATTCTTCGTCTCAAGTCGATCAATTCGATTTGTCATAGTTCCGCTGGTGACTAAGTTTTGTGATATCAAAGCAGAAGGCGTGAGTGCATAAGGTTTACCTGCTCTGCGCAAGGCCGCAAGGACATCGAATTCACCAGGCTCAAGATCGGTTGCAGCGAAAGCTTCTCGTCTAGCGATATCTAGGTATCGCGCAAGTCGCGAAACTCGACTTAACACCTGCAGCGGAGCAACATCTAAATCTGGCCGCTCTTGCTGCCAGGCGTCGACAATCCGGTCGACTTCATCTGATGCGCTCATTCAACAGAGTCTAAGAGATTATCTTGACGTCGAGATAACTCGCGCGCCATGAACTGGGCCATGAGTACGTAAAACGTCATCAACTAAGCCAGATGCTTTAAGCGCAACGACTAAATCGATCGAACTAGATTCATCTCGAACCAGAAATGCACATGTTGGACCACTGCCGGAAACAACTGCGCCCAATGCGCCCAAGTCAATGCCTTGTTCCAGTACTCGGCCTAATTGTGGGCGCGAAGTGGTTGCAGCCAACTGCAGATCATTATGGAGTAATCGTCCCAGAGCGGGCGCATCTCCTCGAGCCAAGGCACTTAATAATTCGGTTGGAACCTCGGGTTCCACATCAAATTCCAGGCCACGCAAATCATCTGTCTTTTCATAAATCTGCGCAGTTGATAATCCTTCGTCGAAGGTTGCGAACAACACCCAAAGCGCAGCCACCATGCAGCATAAATGGCACATCAGAACCCAATGTTGCAGCCATGGCATCGAGTTGATCACGAGGGATTCCGGCATTCCAATAAGCGTCACATGCTAAAAGTGTGGCTGCCGCATCTGCACTACCGCCTGCCATGCCTGCGGCTATCGGAATCGATTTATCAATTTGAATGTGAATATTTGGATTTTCACCACAGGCACGAGCAACTAACTCAGCTGCCTTCCATGCCAAATTTGTATCATCAGTGGGAATTCGATCTGCAAATGCTCCAAGACCAGTAATCGTTAGCGAATCCGCGGCTGACACGGTGACTTCGTCATATATTCCAACAGCCTGAAAGATTGTGGCAAGTTCGTGGTAACCAGAAAACTCACGAGGTCCGACTCCAAGGTAAACGTTTACCTTGCCGGGGACTCTCACGGTTACAGATTTGGTCACGAACTTAGGTTACTTTCTTGGCTTGCTTTGCGATAGCCACAAAGTCTTTCAAACTCAACTGCTCGCCTCTTAACCCAGAATCAATTCCGGTATCTTGCAAAATACTTTCCACGGTTTGCGGCGAACCAAGGACGCTACCTAGCGCAGTCCGAAGGGTTTTGCGTCGCTGTCCGAAGGCAGCATCAACAATTGCAAAAGTAAGTTCGCGTAACTGTGGATCAAATTCCCGATCTTTTCGGACTAATCGCACCAAACCAGAATCTACGTTTGGCGCTGGCCAAAAAACGTTGCGGCCAACAGACCCTGCTTTAGTTACATCCCCATACCAAGCCATCTTGACACTTGGTACTCCATAAATTTTGCTGCCTGGTCCAGCTGCCATTCGGTCGGCAACTTCAGCCTGAACCATGACCAAAATTTCTTTGAGTGACGGAAAGGTTTCTAGGAAATGCAACACCACTGGTACTGAAACGTTATACGGGAGATTCGCAACCAAATGGGTTGGATTTATAGGTAGTTCATCAATCCGCATTGCATCTGCGTTGATAACGATTAAATTCTCTTTCAAGTTTGGTGCGTGCTTCGAGATTGTTGCAGGTAGAGCAGTTGATAGAACTGGATCAATTTCAACGGCGAGGACTTTTGCCACATTGGGAAGAAGGGCCAAAGTGAGAGACCCCAGTCCTGGACCAATTTCTACAACTACATCTTCACTGCTTACATGTGCCTGAGCAACGATACGCCGAACCGTGTTTGGGTCGATAACAAAGTTTTGTCCCAACTTTTTTGTGGGCTTAGCACTTAACGATTCTGCTAATGCGCGAATCTCAGTCGCACCGAGCAGTGTTGATTCAGACATCTAAAATATTTTTAGTACCAGTTGTGGGCGTAAAAGAAATCTAACGCGCCACAAGGAGTGTCATATCGATCGTCGATGTAGTTTGCGCCCCATTTGATTTGGGTTGCTGGATTCGTTTTCCAATCATCCCCAAATGTTGCCATCTTTCGACCTGGCAAACTCTGTGGAATTCCGTATGCACCCGAAGTTGAATTTGTAGCTTTATGATTCCAGTTGCTTTCTTTAAACCATAAAGTTTCTAGACAAGTGAACTGCTGGTCTCCCCAGCCATACTTTTGGTTAATCCAAAGTTTTGCATATTCCTTGTTTCCAGACTTTGTTCCAGTTTTATCTTCAGCTGTTGCTAGAGCGACTGCAATCGCACCTGGATCACCTGTACCACGCAACACGACTGCTTCGACTGGTTCTTTGGATACGACTCGACTTATTTCAATGCGGGAAACTTCTTTGCCGTCAATCGACTTAACTTTGTAAGTGATTTCGGCTAAGCCTTTCTTTCCAGGCTTCTTTACAATTTCAGTTCCGGCAGCAATACCTGGATCCTCGGTTACAGCACTAGTGAAATCAATCGCCGACTTTTCAGTAACTATTGCATTAGTTACATCGTGGTCTCTGATGTCGGGTGAAACGGTCGACTCAATAACCAATGCGGCCGCATCAACATACGGCGGTGCTTGTTCACGGCTATTGGCAGCAGTTATTCCACCAGTTAGCAATACGGCAGCACCCGCGACTATCGCAGAAGTGAGCGGAACATTACGACTTTTTGGGCGCGCATGACGACCAGGCGCACGATGGCGACCACGTTGTGTCATAACTTCCCCGCTTTGTTTCGGTTTGAGTACTGAGTAAATTGAGCAGAAACTCCACGTTATCTTGAACCTCCCCCGTAAAGGCAAGTTCAGATTTGTCAAAAAGGTCCAAAAACCCTTGCAGCATTTGAAAAAAGAAGTTCACAAATTTCTTTCTCAGATTGCCCTCGAACCTCACAAATTGCCCGAACTGTCCATGGGATGTTAGTTGAGGCATTTGCCAAGCCGCGGTTAGGAGCTGGCGTTAAAAATGGTGAGTCAGTTTCAACTAGGAGTAAGTGGTCAGGGATTTGTAGAACTGCGTCACGTAATTGTTGAGCATTCTTGAAAGTAACGACCCCAGGAATAGACATGTACCAGCCAGCTTGAGCACACACTTTTGCCATTTCGGCATCCCCAGAGAAACAGTGAAAAACGACGGTATCGGGAGCGCCATAAGTCTCTAAGGTTTCGATTACATCACTATGTGCATCACGATCGTGAATTATGACTGGCTTTTTAGCATCTCGTGCAATATCGATGTGCGCACGAAACGAAACATGTTGGGCAGCGGCCTGAGATTCCTCAGTTCGGTAATAATCCAATCCAGTTTCACCAATTCCGCGCACTTGCGGTAGCTGTGCCAGTTCTGCGATGGCTATTAGCGAGTTCTCTAAATCAGGATCATGAGCTGCGGCATTAGGGTGCAAAGCCACAGTTGCCCAAACATCGGGGTGCTCCAATGCCGTCTTCGCAGCCCACCTAGAACTAGCTACATCACACCCAACTTGAATGACTTTCGTGACATTTACAGATTTAGCTGCCGACATCGCTTCATTTACATCAGGCAAAATAAATTCATCATCAAAACTGACATCCATGTGGCAGTGAGTATCAACTACTGGACCAGCCAAAGATAACGGAAACTTAAATGCACTCACTCCTATACGTTACCGACGACTCGATAACCTAGTCTGGTTACAGGGCAGAAACGGGGTTGCCCAATTTAATTACAAAGGGAAATACGTGAATCGTAGACTTCCAGGACTTGATGGCTTACGCGGCATCGCCGTTCTGGCCGTCATCATCTACCACGCAGATGTCTCACTTCTTGTCGGTGGATTCCTTGGCGTCGATGTTTTCTTCGTTTTATCGGGATTTCTCATTACTTCACTGTTAATCGAAGAACTCACCCGAACTAACAAAGTAGATCGAGCTCAGTTCTACATGCGACGCATACGCCGATTGATGCCGGCGCTTTTCTTGGTGCTATTTTTTAGCGTTTTGGTCTCTGGGTTGTTTGTTCTTGATGCTGCCTACCATGTTCGTCGAGATTTGCCTTGGGCAATCACATTTGTTTTGAATTGGTCATACTTATTTTTCGAACAGTCTTACTTTGTAAACATCTCTCGCCCACCCCTCCTTCAACACCTTTGGTCACTTTCAGTAGAAGAGCAGTTCTATGTGATTTGGCCGATCATGTTGGCTGGACTTTACAAATTAAAGATTGGGAAAATTTCCCCACGAATAAAGATTTTTACGGCTTCAGCCATTCTGGCTCTTGCATCTACTGCGTGGATGATTCACCTTTCGATTACAAACGGTTTTCCAATCCCAAATGATCCCAGCCGCGTCTATTTTGGAACTGATACTCACGCCATGGGGTTACTGGTTGGTTGCGCTGCCGCTGCACTTTGGCGATCAGAACGACTTAATCAGCGCTTAACTCCAGATAGAGCAACAGCGATGAATGCCTTGGGTCTGCTTAGCATCTCTGGCTTATTGTATTTCTTCGTATTTGTTAGCGAGTTAAATGAATTTTTATATCGCGGTGGCTTTCTAGTCTTATCTATCTTGACCGCGACTCTAGTGATGCTTGCCGCGCATCCAGGATTAAAGTTTGGCGCACTACTGGGTAATCCGATACTTAAGTGGTTTGGTGACAGATCTTATGGAATTTATTTGTGGCACTGGCCGATTTTTGTCTTAATGCGTTCGGGCATTGATATTCAGTGGCCTGACTCAATAGCGTTCACCATCAAGATTGCCATTGTTTTAGCTGTTGCCAATTTGTCATATCGCTTTGTTGAAATGCCAATTCGAAACGGCGCTATTGGTTATCGATTAGCGGTATGGCGAGCTGCTGGAGTTCCCAGGCCAAGGCCGCAGACTCTACTTGCCACGGCAGTGACAGTTTTTGTATTGTCAGCAAGTTTGATGGGGATGTATCGAGCACCAACTCCAGATGCTGGAAATTTAACTGGAATTGGTGGCATCACTGCAATTGATGAAGATCCAGTAGACATAGCGACACCGATTGTTGCGCCTGAAGTTACTCCAACGATCAGTGCTCAGCAGGCAAAGCAACTTCAGCAAGAAATTCAAAACAATGTTGCTCCAGTTGTCTTTGGAGATTCAGTAGTTCTAAGTGCCAGAGAGAGCCTTCGAAAAATATTTGGAAAAATTTCAATTGATGCGGCGGTAAGTCGTCAACCTGCTGTGATTGCTGATCGGATTAGGGCCAGGCGTGAGGAATCGCGTTTGGGTCCTAACGTCGTCATCCACATGGGCACAAATGGAATTGTCCGAGAAGCGGATTTGAAGCCAATTTTGGAAGAACTTAGCGATCGCAATCGAGTTGTTGTTGTCAATGTTCAAGTGCCGCGAGTTTGGATGAAGCCAACAAACAAGATGATTGCAAAGTTAGTCGCGCAATATCCAAATGCTCGGCTTGCTGATTGGAATGCAGTATCTAAAGGACACAAAAAGTATTTTGCACCTGACGGTGTTCACTTAACCAAAACCGGTGGTGAGGTATTCGGAAACTTAATAAGTGACACACTTCACGGCCCTTAAGTTTGTGACCTAAATAGCTTCTGGTTCTTCGATTCTGGGAAACATTGATTCACTTTTTGTGATTTTTACACCCGGCTTTAGTTGGCCCCAAGTTGCCACATCAGCAAATGTTTGTCCGTTGCCAGATTCAGCGGCACCAATGTCACTCCAGAGGGAACCCATACTCTTTGGCATTATCGGCGAGTACAAGATCGAAATAGCTCGCAACGATTCACAAACTGTGTACAGGATTGTGGCTAAACGGAGGCGGTTATCTGGATTTTCTTTCTTCGCCAGAGTCCAAGGTTCTTGCTCAGTTACATACAGATTGACGGCATCGATAAATTCCTTGACTGCAACGATTCCCGTTTGAAAATCAAAAGCTCGAATGGACGCGTCCGCCTGAGTTGAAGTTTTTGCCAACAGATCAGTAAGAACTTTTTCAGAAGCAGTGAGTTCTCCTGGCGCTGGCAGTAAACCATCAAAATTCTTAACTACCATCGCCTGCACTCGACTTGCTAAATTGCCAAGTCCATTTGCTAATTCGGAGGTATAACGTGCAACCAAATCTTCCCAAGAGAAGGATCCATCTTGGCCAAAGATAATCGCCCTCATGAAGTAATACCGAAATGCATCAGAACCAATTAAATCCACAATGCTTTGCGGCGAGATTCCAGTGAGCTTACTCTTACTCATCTTTTCGCCACCAACTAGCAACCAGCCGTGCGCAAACACGCACTTAGGGAGTGGTAGTTCAGCAGCCATCAACATTGCTGGCCAAATCACTGCGTGGAAACGCAGGATGTCTTTACCAACCAAGTGCACATCTGCCGGCCAAGTTTCGGCGAACTTCTTAGCACCTTCGCTGCCAGGTTCATCTCCTAGGCCAACTGCTGTTGCGTAATTAAGAAGTGCATCAAACCAAACGTAAACAACCTGTGAAGGATCCCAAGGAACTTCAATACCCCAATCGAACGTGGAGCGCGAAATTGATAAATCCTGTAGTCCTGAGCGTAAGAACGACATCACTTCGTTGTATGCAGACTCTGGTCGAATCGCTTGGGGATTAGCTTCGTAATGCTTGATCAAAGCATCTGCATATGCCGAAAGCTTAAAAAAGTAATTTGTTTCACTGACTTGTTCAACTGACTTGGAATGAATCGGGCAAAGTTTTTCTTCTCCTTCACCATCAAGCAAGTCGCCCGGAAGTTTGAATTCTTCACAGCCGACGCAATATGGACCCTCGTAAGCACCTTCATAAATATGACCAGCATCTTTAAGCTGAGACAAGAATCTTTGAACTCGTTTTGTGTGGCGTTCTTGAGTAGTGCGAATGAAGTCATCATTGGATGCATCAATTACATCAAGAACTGGTAACCATGCGTCAGATACTAACTTGTCTGCCCAAGCTTGCGGAGCAACACCATTTGCTTCGGCAGTGCGTAAAACTTTTTGACCATGTTCGTCCGTTCCAGTCAAGAACCAGACATTTTCACCAGCCATCCGATGCCAACGTGTCATGACGTCACCAGCAACAGTTGTATAAGCATGTCCAATGTGAGGGGCATCATTCACGTAATAAATAGGCGTCGTTAAGTAAAACGCTTTGCTACTGGTCATGCATTAAGTCTAGAGCGAAACCGGATTAACTTTTTCGCTCACGTTGAGCAGCAAGGACCGCGTCATAAACATCTCGCTTTGGAACGCCCAACT
Source organism: Actinomycetota bacterium (assembly GCA_009918005.1). Taxonomy (GTDB): domain Bacteria; phylum Actinomycetota; class Actinomycetes; order S36-B12; family UBA5976; genus UBA5976. Next base: position 21,092 of record RGDC01000002.1, on the reverse strand, counting down.
CTCGAGCTACCGAAGCAATCGCATCACGTTGAGTCTCACCAACTTCAACTCGAGTTGCTACCAAACCAACCCAATCTTGAGCAGTAGTTTCAGGTAATGGTTGGGCACCAGAAATGACTAGCGTGATTTCCCCAAGAATCTCGCGGTTACTCCAAGCAACTAGTTCTGCCAAGTTTCCCCGAATAACTTCCTCATAAGTCTTGGTTAGTTCTCGGCAAATTACACCTTGTCGATCGGAACCAAAAACTGCCTCTAAGTCGACTAATGATTCAACCAAGCGGTGTGGGGCTTCAAAGAAGACCATAGTTCGTTGTTCATGTAATAAGGATTCACAAAGTGAGCGGCGCTCCCCAGATTTTCTCGGCAAGAAACCTTCAAATGAAAACCGATCAACGGGAAGTCCGCTCACTGCAAGGGCAGCAAGAACTGCTGATGGTCCCGGAATCACCGAAACTTTAACATTCTGAGCAATGGCTTCTTGCACCAAGCGATAACCTGGATCACTAACACTTGGCATTCCAGCGTCCGAAATCATAACAACCGTTTCGCCAGAGATCACTCGACTGATTAGCTCGGGACTCTTGGCCTCTTCTACAGCATCGTAAAACGACCAAATTTGCGCCCCAGTTGTGATGCCCAAATCAGATAGCAACCGATGTGCTCGTCTAGAATCTTCGGCGGCAATCACATTCGCAGTGGTCAGAATTTCCCGAAGTCGTGCTGAGGCATCACCAATATTTCCAATTGGCGTAGCGGCAAGAAAAAGTTGACCTGACATTCCCCTATCATCTCCTAAATCTCAGAAGTCTTGAATCATTCCCGAAACCAGATCAACTCCTGTACTTTTAAGCAGTGGAGATAACTGAAGCAACCGATGGAGATCAAGTCCAATCTAAGCGCACTCCATTCGATTTGGATTTAAAATCAAAGCCTGCAGGCGGTTGGGCTGGTTGGCTTGGTCCGCTAGCGGCGACTGGAATAGCAGCCTTATTGCGCCTGCCTTATTTAGGTCAGCCACACGCAATAATTTTTGATGAAACTTATTACGTTAAGGATTCGCTTGCACTATTAACTTTTGGACATGAACAAAAAGTAATTGAAGGTGCTGACGCAAAGTTATTGGCTAGTGGTGGTGAAAACTTCTCAGCGATTTTCACAGATGGTGCGTCATACATTGTGCATCCGCCAGTTGGTAAGTGGATTATTGCAAGCGGTGAGGCGATTTTTGGAGCAACTCCATTTGGTTGGCGAATCGCAATTGCGATTTTAGGTATTTTGAGCGTTTTGATAACTGCACGAATTGCTCGCAGACTTACCAACTCAAACTTCATTGGTACTATCGCTGGACTATTGCTAGCCCTTGATGGCTTACACATTGCAATGAGTCGCACCGCATTACTTGACACTTCCTTGTCATTCTTTGCACTTTGTGCGTTTGGCTTTTTGATTATTGATAGAGACACTGCAAGTTCCACCGGTTCCAAAATATGGCGTTGGGCTATGGTCGTTGCGCTTGGTTTGGCTTGCGCAACAAAATGGAGTGGAATTTATTTTGCTGCTGCTTTTGGAATTCTGATGTTGGTTTGGGATTACGAACGCCGAAGCAAGAACCATGAGGGATTTGGGATTTGGTTAACTCGGGATTTCTTGCCCGCACTCTTGATGCCTCTCACCATAATTGCAATTTACCTAGCGAGCTGGGTTGGTTGGTTTCGAAGTTCTGGCGGCTGGAATCGTAACTGGGCGGAAGAAAACGCTGTAACATCCTGGCTTCCTAATTCATTAGTGAGTCTGCTTCACTATCACAAAGACATGCTGAGCTTCCATACCCATTTAGTTACCCCACACAGTTACGCTTCAAATCCTTGGTCCTGGCCGTTGATGATCAGGCCAACAAGTTTTTTCTATGAAACAAATCCAACTTGCGGTGCTGACGCTTGTTCACAAGAAGTAATTCCTCTTGGTAACCCACTAATTTGGTGGACTGGTGTCATCGCCATCGCAGTCATGGTCTACTTTGCAGTTGCCCGCCGTCACAGTGCAGCACTACCGATTGCTGTTGCGTTTGCAGCTGGCTGGGTGCCTTGGTTATTTTTCCCTGCCCGAACCACTTTCAGTTTCTACGCGGTAGCATTCATTCCCTACACCGTTATGGCTTTAGCGCTATCGCTGTACTTTGTAAATGAACGAGTCAAGAGCGATAAACCAATTGCCTGGCGCTGGCCAGCCCTAACTTTCTTATTAGTAACAGCAGCCCTGACTGCATTCTTTTATCCAATTTTGACTGGACACTCAATAAGTTACGAGATGTGGCAGCTGCGGATGTGGCTACCCACTTGGGTTTAGCTTGTAATTGATTTAAAAGATCGCAGGTGCAAACTGTTGGTAACTACAAAGACACTGGAAAATGCCATAGCGGCGGCGGCAATAACAGGTCCGAGCAAGCCAAACATCGCCAGAGGTATCGCGGCAACGTTATAGGCAAATGCCCAAAACAAATTAATTTTAATTGTGCGCATTGTTGCCCTAGAAAGCTCAATTGCATCAACAGCTGCTGCCATAGTTGAACGCAGTAACACAATGTCTGCTGCACTAGCTGCCACATCCGCTCCGGTTCCCATAGCCAAACTCAGGTGCGCTTTTGCCAATGCGGCCGCATCATTAATGCCATCCCCGATCATGGCAACAAAGTGACCTTCGTTTTGGCTAGCGGTTACCAATGCAAGTTTGGCAGCTGGCGAACTATTAGCAAAATATTTTGTAATTGAAAGTTGGTCGCTGATTTTCTTAACGGCCACTTCATTGTCACCCGAAGCCACGATCGGCGAAATTTTCAGCTTCTCTAAATGCGACAGGGCTGGAATGGCACTTACGTCAAGTGCATCGGCAAGCGCAATCACTGCAACCGCGTAAGCATCTCGATAAACCACAACTACGCTGTCGCCGCGAGATTCGAACTTGTTGACGGCTTCTGCAAACTCCCCGTCTGGAATTCCAAGCCATTTAGGTGATCCCAGAGCGCAAGGATGGCCGGCAACAATTCCTTGCACACCAGATCCGCCAATCGTGTGAACTTTAATTGCGGTTTCACTTTTGTATTCAAATTTGCGGGAGTGAGTTCGCAGACTTGTTGCAATCGGGTGAGTAGAGGTCGCTTCTAATGCATCCACAATTTGCCATAGTTCGGTTGGCCCAATCTTGCTGAAGACTTCAACAACACTCATATGTCCATCGGTAAGCGTTCCAGTTTTATCCATAATGATGACATCGATTTTTTGGCTGGACTCAATTGCAAGCGGGCCTCTAATTAGAATTCCGAGTTGAGCGCCTCGACCCGTACCAACTAAGAGTGCAGTTGGTGTAGCAAGTCCCAATGCACATGGGCAAGCAATAACTAGTACTGCGATTCCAGTCGTGATTGCCAAGCCTGAATCACCCGTGATTGCAAACCAAGCTCCAGCAGTTAACAGCGCAAGCACAACAACGATTGGCACAAAGATCTCAGAAACCCGATCGACTATGCGTGTGACTTCAGCCTTTCCGGTTTGAGCTTGGTGGACAAGTCTTGAGATGCCGGAAAGTACAGTGTCTTTGCCTACTGCTTTTGCTTGAATCGTAAGTGCCGTATCAATCAAAACTGTGGCACCTATTACATCGTCACCAACATTTACCGCTACTGGAAGTGATTCGCCGGTAACTAAAGAGTTATCAACATGGCCAGATCCAGTAATGACAATTGCATCAACAGGAATTTGACTTCCGGCTGGGACATAAATCAGATCTCCAACTTTTACATCCTCGATTGCAGTTTTTATTTGCTCACCATTTCGAATTACTAACGCAAACTTTGGATTCAAGCTTGCCAAGTTTTCAATTGCTTTTTGTGACTGCTCCCGAGCTCTGTGCTCCAAAAATTTTCCGAGTAGCACCAATGTTGTAACGCCAGCAGCCACCTCAAAATATAGGTCCGGATGCGCCGATTGATGTCTAGCGAGGAAAAACTCGGCATTCATTGTCATGCCAATTGAGCCAGCTGAAGTAAATAGAATGGCCCACATTGACCAGACGTAGGAAACTAAAACTCCAATGCTTACTAACGAATCCATCGTCACGGCACGGTGGCGCAAATTTAGAAACGCTGCTCGATGAAACGGCCATGCACCCCAGATTGCAACTGGTGTGGCTGCTGCCGCACAGACCCATTGCCAATATGAAAATTGCAAAGTTGGCATCATAGAAATAGTCATTAGCGGGATCGTTAAAATCGCCGAGAAAATCAATCTAATTCGAAACTCGCGTACGCCATAAAGCTCTACGGCTTTACCGGAAACTGAAGCCGTATATCCGGTTTTTTCAATTGCTGCAATCAATTCCTCGTTGGAAATTTCGGCATCCACATCAGCAAATGCAACTCCAGTTGCATAGTTTACGGATGCTCTAACACCCGAAATCTTTTCTAAAGATTTTTCAACTCGACGTGAGCAAGAAGCGCAGGTCATCCCACCTACGCTGAGCTCAACGCTTCTAGCTGACATTAGTTGGGGACGAGCTCGTATCCGGCTTCATCGATTGCGGTCGCAAGTTGAGCCTGCTCTAGAGCTGAATCAGAGCTAATAGTGACTTGCCCGGATTCTAAATCAACTGAAACTTCAGTAACTGTTGGAAGTAAGGAAAGCTCCATTGTTACTGCCGAAACACAATGTCCACAAGTCATTCCTAATACTTTTATTGTGGTTTGCATTTCGTTCTCCTTCGCTCAGTTAATTGTACTGCGAGGGAGTTATTCGTTTACTGCGCGCTTTTCTGCAACCTCTGGATAAGTTTGAGCTGCTGCCAGTGCGGCTTTACGCGCTTTCTCCATGGCGATTGCTCGGGCTTCTTCAAGACGCTTTTGGGATTCTTGGATTCGTGCAGCACGTTGAGATTTCAAAAGCTCAGCTTGTTCCACCATGTCTTGTCCAGTCCATGGTTTTTCGGAATCGATAACACGGGAATATGTTGTTGCCTTGTCAGCCTTAACGTATGACGGAAGTGGGGTCTCAACAGGCTGCCAGGTTCTACTAGTTTCAGTAACTGTTTCGGTAAGCGAAATAATTTCAGTCCGATGATCTGGAATAGCAGCCTGAGTTCTTGGTGCACTTTCATCGTGACTTCGTACTTGGCGCTTTACGCGTGGTGCCTGCTTTGCATTTCGTGCTGCGACTGCAGTAAATCCAGCAATCAAAAATGTCGGAACAGCAACCCAAAAGACTGCGATTTTTCCGGCAGCACTTAAAACAACTGTTGCAACCAGTGCTGTGAATAATATCATCGCTACTCTGCGACGACGAATGAATGCAAGTTGTCTTGGCGGCAATTGCTCACGTTGTTGCCAACGCCATTTGGTTACCAATTCACCTTCTTCGCGAAGGCCTTTTTCAACCTGAGCTCGATCGTGACTCTTTAACCAGATCGGAACTAAGACAACGGCCCACATCACTACAACGATGAGATATAACAAGCCGGTCATGAATACTTACGGTACGGCGTTATCTGCATTATCTTGTGGAACTAAAGGGTTATCAGTCACTCGTGTCGCGCTAGCTGGAGATGTGATCGATTACAGTACCCGAGATGGTACCTGGCATCATGACGTAAATGTTGTGATCGCGCCATTGCCGATTAATGTGCAAAAAGGCAGGTCTCATGCCCTCAAACTTGTAACCAAGGCGAATAGCCAAGCGGTTACTTGGAATATTTTCAGGGCGAACTGCGATTTCGACTCGATGAAGACCAAGAGTTTGTAGCAAGTGATCAGTAACTAAGGCGGCGGCAATAGTCATGATCCGCTTATCCGAAACTGACTCATCAATCCAATAACCAAAGTGGCAACCTCGAAGCGAACCGTACGTTATGTCCGAAACGTTGATCTGGCCAACAAAGGTTCCTTGGTATTCGACTACAAATGGCATAGTCCGGCCATCTCTGGCTTCAACCAACATTCGCTTGGCACTCTGTCGAAAAGTTGGGGGCGGTTCAACGCTTGGCATTGGCGACGTGGCTTCCCATTCTTGGAGCCAGTCATGATTTATCTGACGTAATTGCTGCCACCTTCTGGCATCGCGAACCCGCAGTGGTCTAACTTTTACATCACCGTGTGTCAAAGTAACTGGCCAAGCTTTAGTCACTTGTGCACCTTACTTATTCATCACTCAAAGCATCGAGTTGCATGACTTTTACGGTGTCACCAGCATTCATGCGACCAGTTCCTGCTGGAACAACGATTAACGCATCAGCAGTTCCTAAACCCGCAAATGGCTCATCGTTATCATTTTCTAACGACTTGACTGTGGGGAAGTTTCCGGTACGAGACACATGTGCGCGCACATAACGAGCATCGTCACCAGCACCATCTAATGTGGTTTCAAGTCGGGCTTCAATTATCCGATGATGCAATTTGCTATGTCCCATTAGTCTTCTAATCAATGGCCGCACAAAAACGTCGAACGAAAGTAAGGCACCGACTGGATTGCCTGGTAACACAAAAATAGGTGTTGAATCTGGGCCAATAATGCCAAAACCCTGTGCTCCACCAGGTGTCATGTTGACACGAGAAATCTCAACTCTGCCAAGTTGCCGAAGGACGTTTGTTAGTAAATCGTAATCACCAGCATTCATGCCGCAGGCAGTAATGATTACGTCAGCACGAACGAGTTGATCTTCGATTGCAGACCTAATTAAGTCAGAATCACTTTGCAGTGGACCAACTCGAAATGTCATTGCACCTGCAGCGGTTGATGCCGTAGTTAGTGCGATGCCATTTATGTCCGGCCGAAGATCTTCTAAGGTGCCTGGATCGGCTAAGTCGCTTCCTACGGTCAAGATGACAACACGGGGTTTTGGATGAACCCAAATTCGACCTAAGTTTGCCGCGGCCAAAAGTGCCACGTGTCTTGCTCCAATAGTTGTCCCTTGCGGAAGTAATACATGCTCGCTGCCATCATCATCAGTTGTTACTTGTTCAGCTAGAACACACCCCACCGAACCCAGCAAACCAACTTCTAAAGATTCAAGCGGTGACACATTTGCTAAGACCGCTTCTAGGTGTTGCTCCACTGAGCGCATTAAATCTTGCCTGCCAAATACGAAGTTAACCAAGCGCGAAGGTCTGGACCTAAGTCATCTCGATCAAGTGCTATCGAAACCACACTCTTTAAATATGAAAGCTTGTCCCCTGTGTCATAGCGTTTGCCACGGAAAATTACCGCATGCACTCCGCCACCAGATTCAGCTGGCATGCCAATTAATTCCGCCAAAGCATCCGTTAATTGAATTTCACCACCACGGCCCGGAGCGAGGTTTTCTAGTAGATCAAAAATTGCCGGGTCGATTACATAACGACCAATTACTGCAAGATTACTCGGCGCAGTTCCAGCCGCTGGCTTCTCTACCAACTCTGTCACCCGAACGAAATCTGCGTTGTCAGTTGGCTCAACTGCCGCACAGCCGTATAGGTGAATTTGGTCTTCTGGAACTTCCATTAGCGCCAAAATGCTGCCACCAAATTTTTCTTGTGCTTCAAACATATCCGGCAAGATCGGAGTTTTGGCATCAACTAAATCGTCACCCAGTAAAACTGCAAAAGCCTGATTGCCAACATGCGGTTTTGCCATACTAACCGCGTGGCCCAATCCCATTGGGACTCCTTGACGCACGTAATGCATAGCTGCCAACTCTGCTAAGCCCGAGATTTTACTTTGCATATCGGACGCACCGCGTTCGGCCAAAGTTCGTTCCAAACTTGGTGATCGATCAAAGTGGTTTTCTAGTGATTCCTTGTTTCGTCCAGTTACGAAAAGTACGTCACTAATACCTGCAGCGACGGCCTCTTCAACCACATATTGAATGGCTGGCTTGTCTACTACTGGAAGCATCTCTTTCGGGGTTGCCTTAGTGGCTGGCAAAAATCGCGTGCCTAATCCAGCCACCGGAATTACGGCTTTATGAATTTTACCCCTGTTGCTCATACCTAGACTTTACTGGCAATACGGTTAAGGAATGGTAAGTCGTTCCAAAGACACAGTGCGCGAGCAATCAATCTCGTTGCGATCTGCTCGAAGCAGTATGGAAATTTCCGCCGCTGGGTTGGCTATTGGAAATCATGACTGGGCCGCATTATGCAGAGGACAACTAGTTACCTGTTTCGTTTCTATGGCAACCGAACCACCGACAACTCAAGTTCGCACTAAGTTGATTGAGCTGGGCAAAACAGTTGTGTTACCCATCATGAAATCAGGAAATTCTTTGGCTTGGGGCTTTGACGGAACGAGCTTAGTAAAAAATAGTTATGGAATTTTTGAACCGACACCTGCCAAGATTGACATCACTACAGCCAGTGCGATTTTGATACCAGCACTTCGAGTTGGTCGAGATGGTTCTCGATTAGGTCGTGGTGCTGGCTACTACGACCGCGCACTATCAAATGTTCCAGCGCATATATCTGGTGGACCGCTGCGAATCTGTTTGGTGTTTGATGATGAAGTCGATGATTCAGTGCCAAGTGAGGCTCATGACGCACCGATAGACGTGATTGTGACTCCAAATCAGATAATACAAATTAGTTAAATAGATAACGACCCAAAATCATTCCAATACCTGCAGCAACCAAGCCGCCCGTTAACAGCGTGACCGCATAAATCATTGCTGGTCGATATGCCCCAGCCGTAAGTCTTCGGTGTAATTGCAAACTGACACCACTAAAGGTCGTCAAGGCGCCGCATAAACCAATTCCTAAAATTACTTGCCACTCACCGGGTGATGCCAAAACAATTCCTAATAGGAAGGCACCAAAGATATTTACTAATAAAGTGCCGCGTGGAAATGCAGATGTTCCTACTGGAGGTAGGTAGTACTCGACTGCAAACCGAACGAAGCCACCGACTGCAGCCGCAATTATGAAGAGCATCAGATTCATCTGCGATCACCTAGCAAGCTGCCAATGTGAGTTGCCGCAATGCCAACAATGAAAGTTGCAACTACATAGCTAATGGACATCAAAGGTGTGCTTGCCATTTGAAGGGTTTCAACAGCCAATGCTGAAAAGGTTGTGAAACCACCAAGAACGCCAGTAACAACAAAGTGGCGACGAATCTCGCTGTTCATAATTTTTGAATAATTAGCAATCAAACCAATCAATAATGCGCCGATGACATTTGCCAGAAATGTTGACCAAGGAAAAGATGTGTCACTAGGGGTTTGAATCAAGTACGAAATTTGCAACCTAAAAAGCGAGCCAAGTGCTGCCCCAATTGCGGCAACGAATCCAAACTTAAGCACTAGCGCTTGGCGTACTAGCTGGCGCAGGTGCGGCGGCAGGAGTTGAAGATGTAGCTGTGTCAGATGCACTCGGAGCTGCCGACGAAGTCGTACCGCGGGAATCATTTCGGTAAAAACCAGAGCCTTTGAATACCACACCGACTGAGCCGTAAACCTTTTTCAAGGCTTCCGCTTTACATTCTGGACAAGTGGTCAAGGCATCGTCAGAAAAGGATTGGACTACTTCAAGTGGTGCTTCACATTGTCCGCACACGTATTGATATGTAGGCATGATTTCCTTTCGACTCTGGTTATCGTACCTGTGGACAAATTAACTCGCGAAATCTGGTTTTGGACTTATCGTGACAAGACTATGAAAAACCTTGAATTTCTCTATAAGTACTATCCCTTGATAGTTAGGTATCGCCGTTCAATCGCTGCCACGCTCGCTGGCCTAGGAACCTTAGTCGCTCTTAGCTTGGTAGTGCCAGGCCCTGGCTCCCAAACCAAAGTTCTAGTTGCAACCGGGCCATTGAGTTCTGGCACAACATTGACCGCTTCGGACTTTACCCAAAAGGAAATTCCAAATGACGCTTCTTGGAATTCATTGCAATCAGATCCAAATGAAATTGTTGGTCGAGTTTTAGCGCGCTCACTTGCACCTAACCAACCAATAAGTAGTAACGATTTAGTGGGCTCCGGATTGCTAAGCGGACTACCAGAAACTTATGTTGCAGTTTCGATTCCTGTTAGCGCCAGCACTGATAGCTCACTTTTAAATGTTGGAAACTTTATCGATGTTTATGGTTCAACTAATGATGGATTGAACACCGGTATTTTGATTGCATCACATGCCAGGATCTTGGCGATACCATCCTCGACTAAAGGTTCGGTATTTTCTGGCGGGTCAAACAGCGGTTCGATAATTGTCGGCGTAGATTCTGTTGCGGCAATAAGTATTGCCGGCCATGCTTCCAATCAAGGGTTCACGATAGCCGTGCTTCCTTAATCAATCGAAGTTTTAGACCTTGCTGGGCTCAGCCATGGTGCGGTGGCACATCTTCAAGTAATTCTCGATCTCGATTCGAGGGTGGCGCGACATCATCGCTAGTTTGCTCTGGTGTTAATTCCACACCATCCAACAAAGCTCGCAAGACTGCTGAACTTTGGGTTTTTGTATCCGAAGTTTCGTCAGGATTATTCTGCGTAGAACTCATACTCCTATGCTGATACCTAGGGTTCAAAAAACCTAATTCAAACTGCTAATGAAATGGAAATGTAATGGGGATCGTTTGGGATATAAACGTCGAACGCCCAGAGTTTCCGCAACTAACAAAAAATCTCGAAGCTGATTTCGTAGTAGTTGGACTTGGTGGATCTGGATTAACCGCACTACTTCACGCTGCACAACGGGGCCTATCTGTCATTGGTATTGATGCTGATCGAATTGCTGCAGGTGCTGCCGGACGAAATGGTGGATTGCTGCTAGCAGGTATTGCAGATTTTCATCACAACGTTCGAAATGATTTTGGTGTCTCCCGCGCAACCGCCCTTTATCAACACACTCTGGATGAGATGGATCGAATAGAAGCAACAACACCCGAAGCTGTTTCTCGAATTGGTGCATTACGCATAGGGGAATTACAAAAAGGTGAAGATTCCGAAGAACTGAGCGACACCTACGCTCATCGTGACGCTTTGATCGCTGATGGTTTTCCGGTTGAGGACTACGAAGGTGAGCAAGGTATCGGCATTTTGATTCCAACTGATGGAACTTTTCATCCAGCCAAGCGCGCTGTGCAACTCGCAAAACTTGCTACGACCGTTGGTGCCAAGATATTTACACACTCACCAGCGATAAAAATTGAATCAGGTCTTGTCACAACTGATCAAGGCAGCATTAAGGCCAAACACGTTGTGGTTGCCGTTGATGGCAACTTGGAGAAGGCACTTCCAGAAATCTCTGAACTTGTTCAACCAACGCGCTTACAGATGATTTCAACTGCGCCAGAAACAAAACTCAATTTGAAATATGCGGTCTACGTGCGTCAAGGCTGGGACTACTGGCAACAACTTCCCGATGGTCGAATTGCAATCGGTGGTGGCAGAGATCTAGCTCTAGATCAAGAAGCAACCGACGTTGTAGAACCAACCCAAGTAATTCGCGATTATCTCGAGCGCAAACTCGAATCCATTGGTGTCACAGCTCCGGTTGAGCATCACTGGGCAGCCATCGTTAGTTACACCGATTCTGGTTTGCCAATTGTGAAAGAAGTTCAACCCGGTGTTTGGGCGGTTGGCGCTTATTGCGGGACTGGAAACGTTGTTGGCGCACTTTTGGCTCGCAGCATTGTTGATCAATATATTGATGGACATAGCCAAGCCATTTCGGATTTTGCGAGTTAGTTGAGAACATGATCGACAAAGTATTACCAGCAGAAGTGTGGCACAGTCTGCGTGATGAACACCACGCAAAAGTTTTGCCATGGATAACCCCGCGTTTAGAGCGTCGATCTCGACATGAGAGTCACCCTGTCGATGACTTTTTATTTGAGTACTACCCGATCAGTACAAATAAGTTACTTAATTGGCATCCCGGCTTTGGCCTATCTCTTGCTGCAGATGAGAGCGAATTCGAAGATTTTCCGTCCGGAAGTTACGAGTTTTTTGAAAATAGGATTCAGATACGACGTGAGTGGTTAATGAAAAATCAAAACTCAATGTGCGAATTGGTTACGTTCTTGCAGTCGACACAGGAACGCTCGATTCGCTCTGGCTGTTTTGGATTACACGAGTGGGCCATGGTTCTTGGAACGCAAGATGTTAGGCACGAGAAATGGAAATTACGACTGAGCCAAGACCAAATTCGCGCAACCATTGACGAAGTTGGGTTGCGCTGCACGCATTTTGATGCCTTCCGCTTCTTTACTCCAATTGCTGCGCCGCTCAATCCCTTGCAATTAACTCCAGTTCATCGAAGTGAAGTTGAGCAACCTGGCTGCCTCCACGCAAACATGGATCTGTATAAATTTGCCCAACGGTTTGCGCCGATCGTCGGATCAGAAATTGTTCGCAGAGCATTTGCTTTAGCTAAGGAAATTAGGAATGTGGATATGCAAACTGCGCCTTATGATTTAGCTGATCTTGATGTGAAACCAATTCCCGTTGAAACTCAAGCTGGTCGTGATGAGTTTGCCAGGCTTCAAATTGGATTTGCCAAACGCGCTCAACTACTACGTACCCAAATAATCCAAGCATTGAAATCTGCGTATGTATTAACAGAAATTAAGGCCTAAATTCCCTTATTTCAAAAACGGTAAGATTTAAGTTATGTCACGCCGCAGAGTTGATCCCCAGCCAGAATCTGAAAAAGTATCTAGACCTGGCATCCGCGGTCGCCGGGCAGCTAAAACTAGCGCTGTTGCTACCATCACAGTCGAACGTCCACATGGTTTAGCGGTTCTCAGTCATTCAGACCGCAGGCTTTTAGCAATCGTTCTCGGCGTTTCAACTGCTGCGGGAATCTTGAATAGCACAAATGGAAATCCAGTTTTAGCTTTTTTCACGTCGGCTATCGCCTTAGGTGCAATTGCTCGATTGGTAGTGCGAAGCGTCGAAGCAATTAGTGATCGAATCGGTAGGGGTGTCAATGGATTACTACAATCTTTGCTCGGTAACTTACCTGAAATTTTTGTAATTCTTTTTGCACTAAAGGCCGGATTGTATGAAATTGTTAAGGCCACAATTGTTGGCTCAGTGATCGCCAACATTTTGCTTGTAATGGGAATTGCATTCGTAGTTGGTGGTCGCAAGTATGGTCGCCAGGCCTTCAACATTGTTTCTGCTCGACAACTCAGTATGTTGCTCGCACTTTCCGTTTTTGCGCTGGCGATTCCGTCGTTAGCTGCCAGCTTTAATACTCCAGCCGTTGAGTATGAACGCCAGATCACAGTAATTATTTCGTTGCTTTTGATTGTGCTTTTTCTTGCTTCGATTCCGGACACTATCAAGCACGCTAATCACGAATCTCCTGTCACTGGAACTAGTGAGGCCTTAGTTGCCGCAAGTGAGGTCGACGAGCATGGTCAATGGACCATGAATGTTGCAGTCTTCATGGTGTTAATTGCCGTGGCTGGCTCAATTATTATTTCAAGTTGGTTCGTTAAAGTTTTGCCTTCAGCAATGTCTACTTTAGGAATCTCTGAGGCATTTGCTGGCCTAATCATTGTTGCCCTAGCAAGTAATGTTGTGGAGGCTTTCTCCGGCATACAACTTGCATATCGAGATCAACAAAGTTACGCATTGCAAATTATTTTGCAATCTCCGGTTCAGGTCGCAATGATCGTGGCTCCTTTGATTGCACTTGCTTCACCTTTGGTGGGCGCTGCAACATTTACATTAGTTCTTTCACCGCTTCTACTAGCTGTGATGTTTATGGCGGTATTTATCGCAATCGTTGTGGTTTCAGATGGCCAATCAACTTGGTTCGAAGGCGCAGCACTTATCACCCTGTATCTAGGTATCGCGACTGCTTTCTGGTGGGGCTAGATTCATGCCGTTGGTGCCGTGATGATCACAAATGACATCGCACAAGCTGTAACAATTATCGCATCTGGAAAGTTGTGCGCAATTCCAACTGAAACGGTTTATGGACTGGCGGCAAATGCGTTAGATGAATCAGCAGTAGCGAGAGTATTTGAAGCCAAGGAACGTCCCGCAGATCATCCTTTGATCGTGCACGTAGCAACAACTGACGATGCAAATGAATGGATCACTGAACTTCCGCAATGGGCTATCAAATTAACCGAATCCGTTTGGCCCGGGCCATTGACTATCGTTGGGCCACGCACAGCGCTTGCAAGTGATTCAGTTACCGGCGGGCAGGACACTGTTGCGGTTCGCGTGCCTGGCCATCCAATCGCACAAGAATTGCTAACCGAACTAAAGCTCATCGGGATAAAGGGATTGGTCGCTCCAAGTGCGAATCGCTTTGGTCATGTTTCACCTACCAGCGCTTCCCATGTCTTATCCGACTTAGGTGAATATTTATCATCACACGGCGATCTAATTCTTGACGGTGGCGAATGTCAGGTTGGGTTGGAGTCGACGATTGTCCTAGCCACTGGCACCAATCCTGTTGTCCTTCGTCCAGGCGCAATCACTTCCAAAGATATTGAACAAATCACTGGCATAGCCGTTTCCTCTCAATTAGCGAACGCGCCTCGCGTTAGTGGCTCACTTGATTCGCACTATGCCCCAATTGCAAAAGTCGTATTGATCGCCGAGGAGTCAACCGCTGTATCTGGGGCAAATTCAGGATTCCTCGCACTCGCAAAAGTTCCAACACCAAACGGCTTAGTTCGCCTTGGGTCTCCCTCGACTATTGATGACTTTGCCCACGAACTTTACGGTTGTTTAAGATCTGGCGATGATTTGAAACTAGAAATAATTTATGTTGTTCCACCTACTGGCGAAGGTTTAGCGCAAGCGATCAATGACAGATTGCAGCGTGCTGCTTTTTAGGCAGCATTAACACTTTAGCGAGCTACTAATTCACCAATTGCGTGAATCGCAATTCCAGCCAATGCGCCAACGATCGTGCCATTGACACGAATAAATTGCAGATCTCGGCCAACTTGCAGTTCAATCTTTTTTGCAGTGTCTCCCGCATCCCAACGGGCCACAGTGTCGCTAATTACCGCTGCAATTTCATCGCGATATCTATCAACCAAATGAGTTGTTGCATTTTCGAGCGCTGTGTCAATAGTTTTTTGCAATTCGCGATCGGCTGAAACCTTAGTTCCAAAATTACAAATCAATCTGGTAACTCGAGCGCGCAATTCGCTTTCTGGATTTGCAGCTTCTTCGCGCAAAGATTTCTTTGTGGAAATCCAAATGTCAGAAATTGTGTGGCGAACCTCTGGACGATCAACTAAGCGCATCTTGGCAGCGTTAACACGTTCAATAATGATTGGATCAGATTGCAATTGGTCTGCAAATCTATGTAGGAGGCGTTCAATAGATCGGCGGATCGGGTGTTCGTAATCAACTTGAACGTCTTTACTTAATTCAATAAGTCGTTCATAAAGCCACTCGCCTGCTCGATCTTTACCAAGCCCCGGCAACCACTTAGGTAATTGCTTATCGATCCAACCCTTAGCTCGGGCTGAATCATTTTCCAACCAGTCTTGAATTGCTTTGGCCAACATATCCACGATTGGTGTGTGGGCATCATTTTCAACTGCCTTAACCAAAAAAATTCCAAGCGGCTTAGCAATATCGAAGTTTTCTGCGGTACGTCGAAATGACTCTTCAATAACTTCGGCGATATCTTCGTCATCACCTAAAGATGTTGCCCATGCAACAACCCCAGAAAGTTCGTCTGTTACTTGTTTTGCGTTTTCAGATTTACTTAGCCAGCTACCAAGCCGATTTGAAATATTGGCGGACTGCAGCTTGCTTCGCACAACTTCTTCAGACAAGAAGTTATCGCCAACAAATTCACCGAGGCTGGCACCGATGGCATCTTTGCGCGTGGGAATGATTGCAGTGTGTGGAATTGGTAATCCAAGAGGTCTACGAAATAGTGCAGTAACGGCGAACCAGTCTGCAAGGCCACCGATCATTCCAGCCTCGGCTGCGGCCCGAACGTAACTGACCCATTGAGCTGCACCTGCTGCTTCTGCTCGCTTGGCGAAGACATAAATAATCGCTGCTACGAGTAACAAACCGGTGGCAAAAGATTTCATTCGACGCAGTTGCCTGCGCCTTATCCGATCACTCGCACGCGTAGTGATGCGAAGCGGTTGACTCATGCCTTAATCGTAGGCGTGTGATCAACACCGGCAATCTGATCATGGACATGGCCAGCCAGGCGCTCGATTATGACGAGTCCGTCTTTTACGCCGCCCGGAGATCCTGGCAGATTAATGATCAGCGAGGAGCCAGTAACTCCAGCAAGGCCTCGGGATAGATCTGTAGTTGGAACTCGGTCTCGAGAATATGCACGAAACGCTTCGGAGATTCCAGGAAGTAACTTTTTAATAAGAGGCGCCGTTGCTTCGGGAGTTACATCATGCGGCGAAACTCCCGTACCACCAGTCGTCACAATTAAATCGACATTGCCAGCAAGTGAAAGTTCAATTGCTGCTTGAATCTGTGAGATGTTATCTGGAATCACGATTGGATCTTTAAGTTCGTAACCAAGTTTGACTAAACCTGCAGCAAGAATTTCCCCACTAGTATCTGCGTACACGCCAGCACTTGCACGATTACTTGCGGTAATAACAACTGCAGTTCGAACTGTCATTTAGCTTCGGTTCCATTCCCCGTTACGCCCACCGTCTTTGTGTGTCATTTTCACATCAGTAATCGTCGCGCCCGGATCAATTGCCTTAACCATATCGATCACAGTTAGGCCAGCAACTGCAACTGCGGTAAGCGCTTCCATCTCAACACCAGTGCGATCTGCGGTTTTAACGGTTGCAGTAATTTCTACACCATCATCAACCACAACTAAGTCAACTGAAACACCGTGGACTGCAATTGGATGGCATAGCGGAATCAAATCTGGAGTTCGCTTGGTGGCCATAATTCCGGCAATCCGAGCAGTAGCTAGCACATCACCTTTTGGGACTGCGCCATCACGCAGCAATGTAACAACTTGCTGGGAAAGCAGCACGCGACCAACTGTTGTGGCAGTGCGGGTTGTCACTTCGCGATCTGCAACGTCAACCATGTGAGCGTTGCCAGAGGCATCGATGTGCGTTAAATCAGAGTTGCTCATAACTGGTAATCGTACGCGCAGTGTGGCCTGGGTCACGATTTAGTTGAGAATTCAACAAAATGTGTCAAGGTTCACACGGGATTTAAGCCTATGGACACCTTCTCGTCGAGAGGCATTCATAGAGGTCTGGGACACTTGAGTTGTGGGAGACCCCCACACCAAAAGGAGAAAACACCATGAGTGTTCAAATGAACGAAACCGAATCCGTTGTTGGATTCCCTGCATTGGAATCAAACTATGCAGTCCTAATCAACAATGCCATTGGCGAGAACCGCAATGCTGATGTGAATTACATCGTGCGCTCGTACAACATGGAAAAGAGCAACATCACACGTAAGAGCGTCATCGAACGCCTGCGTGATGCGTTCTAATCCACTGCTGTAACCACATAGCAAACCAAAAGAGGACCGATGCCTAGGCATCGATCCTCTTTAGTTTTTTCTGGGAAAGTTTGTTTAATTACTGCTTGATTGCGGAGATGTCTAGCTGCAACTTGATGTTGTCGCTGACTAGGAAACCACCAGTTTCAAGCGCTACGTTCCAAGTTAGTCCGAAATCTTTACGACTTAGTTCGCCTGTACCTTCGAAACCAGCACGATCATTACCAAATGGATCCTTTGCAGTTCCGGTTGGTTCCACAGCGATGTCGATGCTGTTTGTTACACCCTTGATGGTTAGGTTGCCAGTTACTATGAATGTGTCGCCAGTTGCCTTGATTGCAGTTGATTCAAAAACCAATTCGTTTGTATTTTCGGTGTCGAAGAAGTCGGCACTCTTTAGGTGACCATCGCGATCGGCGGAGCCGGTGTCGATTGAGTCAAGCTTTGCTGTGACTTTTGCAGAGGAAGATGCAGTGTCAGCGCCGACAACAATTGTGCCTTCGAAATCTGCAAAGTGTCCACGGACTTTTGTGATTACTGCGTGACGGGTTTCAAAACCCAAGCGTGAATGTGATGGGTCAATAACCCAAGTTCCCGCGATTGAAGAAAGTTCAGTCATAGCGACTCCTTAATAGTTGAAAATTGAACTAATTTAGTTTAACTTTCAACTATGGCTAAAGTCAAGTTATGATCGCCGAGCCACGTCTTCCACGGCTTTAGCCACTGACTTAGCAACGTTTGGATCAAACACACTTGGCACGATGTAACTGGCATTTAACTGGGCCGGCGAAACGCAACCCGCAATTGCATGGGCTGCCGCGAGCAAAGTCTCTGTGGTGATCTTCGAAGACGCTGCATCTAACAGACCTCGGAAGATTCCTGGGAAAGCTAAAACATTGTTGATTTGGTTTGGATAATCGCTGCGACCAGTTGCAACAATTTTTGCATGCTTGGCGGCAATCACGGGATCAATTTCTGGATCTGGATTGGCCATGGCAAACACAATTGAATCTTTAGCCATCGAGGCCACATCAGCTTCAGTCAAAATATTTGGGGCACTTACGCCAATGAATACGTCTGCACCCGCAAGACCTTTGCCTAACTTTCCCGTTACACCAGCCTTGTTGGTATTGGCCATCATCCAAGCACTAGTGGATTCACTATTTGGCCGGTCCTGATAAATTGCACCTTCAGTATCATATGCAGTGATGTTTTTCATGCCAGCTTCGTAAAGCAACTGTGCAACCGCAGTTCCAGCAGCACCAGCTCCACTCATAACGATCTTTAAATCTTCCGGCTTCTTCTTAACAATCTTTAAGGCATTTGTAAGCGCCGCAAGAACAACAATCGCGGTGCCATGTTGGTCGTCGTGGAAAACCGGAATATCCAGAAGTTCGCGCAATCGGGCTTCGATTTCAAAGCAACGTGGCGCGGAGATATCTTCTAAGTTGATGCCGCCATAAACCGGAGCCAGGATCTGGACGGTGCGAACAATTTCATCTACATCCTGAGTATCAAGGCAAACTGGCCAAGCATCCACATCAGCAAACTGTTTAAAGAGCGCAGCTTTACCTTCCATAACCGGAAGCGCGGCAGCTGGTCCGATGTTGCCAAGACCTAGAACTGCAGAACCATCTGTTACTACGGCAACGGTATTGCGCTTAATAGTTAGGCGACGAGCGTCACTTGGCTCTTCATAAATTGCCATACAGATTCGTGCCACACCCGGGGTGTAAGCCCGAGAAAGATCATCACGAGTGCGAAGTGGAACTTTTGGCTTAACTTCTAACTTGCCACCAAGGTGAAGTAAGAAGGTGCGATCACTGACTTTGCGAACATTGGCGCCTGCAATTGCGGCAATAGCGGCAGTAACTCGATCAGCGTGATCTGGATCAGAGGTATCGCAAGTAACGTCTACAACCATTCGTTCATGGCTAGATTCAACAACGTCAAGAGCAGTAAGTGCAGCGCCAGTATCGATAACGGCTTGGGCCAAGCTTGCAGTGGACGATGATTCGGGTGATAACTCAACACGCAATGTAATTGCATAACCCGGACTGTTATTAGCCATTAAGCGTCTCTCCTTGGTAAGCCTCTATTGTCGCATTAGTGATGTTGCCAGAATCACCAGGTTCATAGTTGCTAGGTCACATTTAGCCCGATTTGACCACAGGTTCCTTACTCATCGCAGGCAATTCACTGGCACGATGGTGGCATGACACCTCCATTTAACCTTTCCGGATCAAAGGCATTAATTACTGGCGCTGGTTCGCCCACTGGCATTGGTTATGCCAGCGCAAAGTTGCTCTGCGAAATGGGCGCCTCGGTCTACATCACGGGTGCAAGTGATCGACTCAATGATCGAATCACTGAACTAAAGGCACAAGGATTTAAAGTAGATGGCTGCGTTGCTGACTTAACTGAATTCTCTGCTGCTGAAACTGTCGTTAACAACTCTCTTGAATTTCTTGGTGGTTTAGACATCATCGTTAACAACGCAGGCATGACTAGTGTCAATGCGCCAATGCAAGAAGTGGGCGAAGCTGGTGATGGTGCTTCAATGAGTGTGGATGGATGGCACAATTCGATTGCGCGAAATCTTAACTCGGCTTTCTATATAACCAAGCTTGCGCTTCCCCACTTGCGCGAATCATCCGCAGGTCGAGTCATCATGATGTCGAGCTTGACTGGACCTGTGATGGCGATTCGCAACGACGTTGCTTACGGTGCTACTAAAGCTGGCATGGTTGGGCTAACTAAGTCACTTGCAGTCGATGAAGCAAAGCATGGCGTTACTGCAAATGCTGTTGCTCCTGGTTGGATTCAAACTGCATCCCAAAGCATTAGCGAAGGTCACGAAGGTGGCAGCACGCCAATGGGACGTTCGGCTACACCGAACGAAGTTGCTGCAGTTGTTGGCTTCCTTGCCAGCCGTGAAGCCAGTTACCTTACAGGTCAAGTAATCGTGATTGACGGTGGAAATTCAATTAGTGAGCAGCGCACAGTTCGCTAATTTTGATCAAATAAAACAACCCCTGACGGATTCGCCAGGGGTTGTTTTATTTAGAAATTAGATTCCTAGTGCTTTTGCCTTTGCTGCTGCAAATTCCTCATCGGAAAGAATTCCTTGAGCATGAAGGGCAGCAAGTTCCTGCACCTTTGCAATTGATTCGTCACCAGCAGGTGCTGCAGCAGCTGGTGCTGATGCTTGCGCTGCTGCCATTTGACGCTGTGCCACACGACCTGACACGGCTGTTGCTGTTCCTGAAATAACTGCGGTGCGAGCCGCAACTCTCATAAGTCCCATTTCAATTTCCTTTTCTAATAATTCTTTAGCGTGCTGCTAAGAAGTTGGTAACAACTTCGGCTGGAATACGAATCTGATCAAGCACTCGAGCATTTGATGCAGAAATTGCATCAGTGAACTTAGCTGCCCAGGTGTTTTCAAAGGCAACCATTAGTGCTGAACTGTTTGGAGCTAGATCATCTGAAAGTTCGTCAGCATCTTCGCTATCAAGTGTGCCTGGGAAGGCAACACCAAGAGCCATGAATGCAGGGCCTTCATTTGGATCTAAGTCTTCGATTGCAAGAACGGAAACTACTCCGTCTGCATCCTTGCTGATGAAAAGTAA
>RGDC01000001.1 GCA_009918005.1 Actinomycetota bacterium | reverse complement strand
AACGATTTTCCTGACCCAACTCTGGCACCTGATGACATTGACTTAATTGCAATCAGCGCTTTTGATTCAACTGGATTTCCATTAGAAATCAATCCTCAAATAGTTTGGCCGAAACTTACTAAATTTGGATCAAATTGGGAGCCAGAAACTCTGCTTGCGGCTTATCGAGTTGGATTGTTTCCAATGCCTTATGAAATTGATAGCGTCGAATCTGCAATTGGATGGTGGTCGCCAAAATCACGAGCGATTTTCTATCCAGATCAGATATACGTATCCACCTCGCTGAAATCAGCAATGCGGAAATTTAAGGTAACTGTTAATCAAGACTTCGCAGGGGTTATCAGAGCTTGCGGAAATCCAGATCGAGAAAGTGGCTGGATAAATCAAACTGTGGTTTCTGCATTCACCGCACTGCATAAATTAGGTGTGGCACATTCGATCGAAGTTTGGGATCGAGAAGGCACACTCGCGGGTGGGCTTTACGGGCTAGAGTTTGGCGGAGTTTTTGCTGGGGAATCGATGTTTCATGTCGCGAGCAATGCGTCCAAAGTGGCGTTAGTCCATCTCGGTGAACTCTTAAATGATGGCAATGGTCGAATAATTGATACCCAATGGATGACCACTCATCTGGATTCAATGGGGGCAAAAGCCGTTGATCGGAGGGATTATTGCCAAAAATTGCCCTCCTTAATGGAGATTCCGCCGGTCATGTCAAGGTTTCCGAGACTTTAAAAATCTCAACAATATGATTTTTGGCAGCTGTGACGCAAAGCACCTCGTGATGGTAGACACGGGGGTGGATTCGAGCAATGTGATTTTGGTCCCTTGCATGGTCCCAAACCTCCTTATTTCCAGTGTGTGGGGTAGTCTTTCTAACAAGAAATCCTTGTAATGGCGCGTTTAATGTGCCGATACTTGATTGAAACTGAAGGGCCATTCACACGTGAAAATCGCAGTGCGTCGAAAGCAAATTAGAACCGGATTCGCGGTTTTACTCGGAGCGATTTTGCTATCCGGGTGCTCAATCGACAATCAGTACGGCCGTGTAGGAATGCCAGAGCCAGCGACCGAAGAAGGCAATCGAATCCTTTCGCTTTGGCAAGGATCTTGGCTCGCTGCCCTGATTGTTGGCGTACTAGTTTGGGGCTTGTTGATCTGGGCGATTGTGGCTTACCGACGCAAAGAAGGCGATGGACTCCCAGAGCAGACACGTTACAACGTGCCACTAGAGATTCTTTATACCGTGGCTCCACTTCTTATGGTTTTGGCATTGTTTTATTTCACTCAGCGTGACCAAACAATTTTGACCAAAGTTGATGACAGTAGTTCGCATAGCGTGAACGTAGTTGGTTGGCGTTGGTCATGGGCTTTCAATTATGAAAATGAAGGTGTTTACGATGTTGGCACTCCGGGAAATCCTCCAGAACTTTGGTTGCCAGTTGATGAGAAAGTAACCTTCGAACTAACTTCGCCCGATGTAATCCATTCCTTCTGGATCCCTGCCTTCTTAATGAAGATGGATGTTGTGCCAGGGCGTAACAATAAGTTTGCAGTCACTCCAAACACTGAAGGTGAATTCATGGGCAAGTGCGCAGAACTTTGCGGCGTGGACCACTCCCGGATGCTCTTTAATGTAAAAGTTGTCACACGGGCGGAGTATGAAGCCCACATTGCAGATCTAAAAGAACGCGGACAAATTGGCAAGCTCGATTCAGGCCGAGCAAAACTAGCAGGAGTTTCCTAATGGCAATTTTGGATAGACCAGTCGTAACAGCCACTCAGACGCCGCTTCGCCCACCTGCCAAAAAGGGCAATAAGGTCGTTGGATGGATGACATCAACTGATCACAAGGTCATCGGCAACCTATACATGGTTACCTCATTTGCGTTCTTTGCCGTTGCTGGTTTGATGGCGCTCATAATTCGCGCCGAGCTAGCTCGTCCAGGTCTGCAGTTTGTTAGCAACGAGCAATACAACCAGTTGTTCACCATGCACGGAACTCTGATGCTTTTCTTGTTTGCAACTTCACTCTTTGCCGGATTTGCAAACGCAATCATGCCACTTCAAATTGGATCGCCAGACGTAGCGTTCCCAAGACTTAACATGATCAGCTACTGGCTCTACCTATTCGGTGGAATCATCGTGATGCTTGGATTCTTGACTCCAGGTGGAGCTGCTGGATTTGGTTGGTTCGCTTACGCTCCACTTTCTAACGTAATCAACTCTCCGAACGTTGGATCTGATCTTTGGATTCTTGGCCTAACCATGTCGGGTATGGCCAGCATCTTGGGTGCAGTCAACTTCATCACGACAATCTTTACGATGCGCGCACCAGGCATGACAATGTTCCGAATGCCGATATTCACTTGGAACGTACTGCTAACCAGTGTGCTCGTTCTCATGGCTTTCCCAGTTCTTGCTGCGGCAATGTTGATGCTTGAAGCCGATCGAAAGTTTGGCGCAACAGTATTCGATGCAGCGAATGGTGGCGCAATTCTCTGGCAACACTTGTTCTGGTTCTTCGGTCATCCTGAGGTTTACATTTTGGCGTTGCCATTCTTTGGAATCGCGACTGAAATTTTGCCAGTCTTTAGCCGCAAGCCAATCTTTGGTTACAAAGGTCTAGTGTTTGCGACAATCGCGATTGCTGGACTTTCGGTAGCGGTTTGGGCTCACCACATGTATGTAACGGGTGCGGTCAATTTGCCATTCTTCTCGTTCATGACCATGTTGATTGCAGTTCCGACTGGAGTTAAGTTCTTCAACTGGATCGGCACCATGTGGGGTGGCTCAGTCAGCTTTGAAACGCCAATGCTTTGGACGATCGGCTTCCTAACAACCTTCTTGTTCGGTGGCTTAACTGGAATCATTCTTGCCGCTCCACCACTTGATTTCCACGTCAGCGATTCTTACTTTGTTGTCGCGCACTTCCACTACGTAGTCTTTGGAACCGTTGTGTTTGCAATGTTTGCCGGCTTCTATTTCTGGTGGCCAAAGTTCACTGGCAAAATGCTGGACGAAAGATTAGGAAAGCTACATTTCTGGTTAGTATTCTTTGGCTTCCATCTAACGTTCCTAGTGCAGCATTGGCTGGGAGTTGAAGGTATGCCTCGTAGATATGCGGACTACCTGGCGAGCGATGGATTCACAACGTTAAACATGATTTCCACCGTTGGGTCCATAGTTCTTGGCGCATCGACATTTGTATTCTTCTGGAACATCTACAAGACAAACAAGTATGCGCCAATGGTTGATTGCGATGATCCATGGGGTTGGGGAGCTTCCCTTGAGTGGGCCACCTCATGTCCACCACCACGCCACAACTTCGTCGAGATTCCTCGAATCCGAAGTGAGCGACCAGCATTTGATTTACACCACCCAGAAGTGGCTGCCATGGAACAGGCAGATCGCGATCGGGCATTCCAAAATGCTGCCAATGGATCAAAGAGTTAGAGGCATCCAGAAATGATTATTGGTGGCAAGTTATTCGCAGCTGGAACCGCACTTTACCTGGGCCTAGGAATTGTTTATTGGGTTATGAGTGGAGATGTTATTGGAACATCATTGCTTGCTTTGACCGGTGGACTAGCCTTTTTAATTGCGTTCTATGCATTGTTCACATCACGACGAGTGGGCGCACTACCTGAAGATAACGACTATGCATTGATCTCTGACGCGGACACTGATTATGGTTTCTTCTCACCACATTCTTGGTGGCCATTTGTTATCGGTGCATCTACTTTTGTATTTATTCTCGGATTCGTGTTTGCCCGTTGGATGATGGTTGTTGGCCTATTTGCATTAATGATGGCGATCTATGGTTTGGTGTTTGAGTATTACCGTGGCGAGTTCGTTAAGTAATTCAACGCAAGTTTGCTTGTGACTGGCTCATTAAGACTCTCGACAGCTTGTATAGCTGGGGCTCTCGCAGGCCGCCTTTCGATTGGACTAGGGCGCGGCCGAGGCGAAACTTTAAGTGGCAGGGTAATTCTTGCCCTGGATCCGAAAGCTATTTCTAAACTAGGTGCAGGCCGAGACATAATCCTAGTTTCTGGCACAAATGGTAAAACTACATCTACAAAAAATCTAACAAGCATCCTTCGAGATTTTGCAGGCGAAGGTGTTAGCACCAGCGAATCCGGTGCCAACATGCCGGCGGGAATCGCTGCGCTATTGGCACAGAAACCTAGAAATCGATTCGCCGTAATCGAGTGCGATGAAATGTATCTGCCCAAGATTTACCGATTACTATCGCCAAAAGTGGTTGTTCTGCTAAATCTTTCCCGCGACCAACTCCATAGAACTGGGGAAGTGCGCAAGGTTTCGAGACTTTGGCACGAAACCTTTACTAAAGATGACGTAACTATAGTGATTGATCGGGATGATCCTTTCCTTGAATACTCAGTCGCCAATGCCGGCCATGTGATTCGAACTACCTTTGGTGGCCGTCGTCACCCTGACGCCGCCACCTGCCCGAGTTGTGCAGCGATCCTGGATTGGTCAACCGGGGATTATTTGTGCCCCTGTGGACTGGGTTCCAAACTGCCAGATGTCAGAGCTGACAAAAGGCTTAATGGACCCCAACGCAATACCGTTCTTGTGATTGAAGCTGCCAGATTAATGGGAGCAGAGATTTTGGCTGATGAGGCGGAAGATCTGATCAATAGATCACCAGATCGAATTTATGATTTTTCCTCGGCTGGGCAAACAATATCAACCCACCTGGCTAAGAATCCAGAAAGTTGGAGACAGGCACTCGGCGAAGTAACTTCGGATCAAGTCATACTTTCTGTGAATGCTCGAGGTATAGATGGGCGTGACACATCGTGGCTTTGGGATATTGATTACTCAAAATTGCTTGGTAAAAAAGTAGTTTGTACCGGAGAGCGACGCCTAGATATCGCTTATCGCTTGAGCGTACAAGGAATCGATGTTTCTGTGGCTTCAAGTTTTGCCGAAGCGGCAGAAACTTTAGCGAACGAGCCAATCCAAGCGATAGTTAGCTACACCGCATTCCAAGATTTACTTGCTGCTGACTTGGGCATAAACAAAGGTAACTCAAAATGAGCCTTACTATTGTTCGTCTCTATCACGACCTGCTTGGCACATATGGGGATCAAGGTAATGCTGAGATCCTTATCCATAGAGCAAAAGCACGCAACCTAGATGTCGAGTTAGTTGAAGTAACGCCAGGCATGGCTGTGCCAAGGTCTGGTGACATCTACCTATTGGGCGGCGGTGAAGATGGACCGCAATCGGCTGCCTTAGAAATGTTAATCAGCGATGGCGGTCTAAATTATGCTGCAGCCGGTGGCGCCACAGTGCTGGCAATCTGTGCTGGCTTCCAGATAATTGGGGCAAGCCTGCCTGATTCTCATGGTCAAATTACCTCAGGTCTGGGCTTGGTCGATGCTCACACAATCTATGACTCATCACCACGAAGTGTTGGGGAGTTGGTAATCCAACCAAGTCGCGGCGAGTTGCCGGTGCTTACCGGATTTGAAAATCACCAAGGCTTAACTCGACTTGGGCAAGACATGCCACCACTTGGGATAGTTCGTAGTGGAGTTGGTAACGGTTTTGATAGGCAGGAAGGGATTTGGCACGGCAACGTATTTGGAAGTTACATGCATGGGCCGGTACTGGCCAGGAACCCAGAGTTAGCAGACGCAGTATTACGAAGCGCCGTGGGTCCAATGCCGGAATTTAAAGATCCTTTTGCAGAGGTCTTTGCAATAGAGCGCAGGAATACTTTGACTTAGCCTTAAATCGAAAAACGGTCTTTGCAATCAAAAAACCCCACCTCGATAATGAGGTGGGGTTTTTTCAATGTCTTAGTGTTGGCTGATTTCCTTTAAGTGAGACTCAGCTTCGTGTAATTCATGTGCTGCGTGTTCCGCGGCTGCACGCATTTCCTCATCAGTCGGAGTTGGAATTACGTCAGAGTAGAACCACTGGGAAAGCTTTGCTCGAGCAACTGACTTAGCTGCCTTTGGATTACGGACACCGTTGGCATCAACCTTAGAAGGCAATTCAAGCGGCGTCACATCTGCCTTTGCCAGCAATTTGGCCTTTTCAGCTTCACCAATTGGCTCATGAATCTCGAGGAACTCTCCACTTGGTAGGCGAAGGATTCGACCAGTCTCATAGCCGTGTAACAACTTGTCGTTGTCACGGCGCTGTAGGCCCAAGCAGATTCGCTTAGTCAGTACAAAAGCCAGTGGCGGAAGAATGAACAGCAGGAAGCGGAAGCCCCAAGTGATCTGGTTAATCGACAGGTTAAACGCTGAGGCAATGATGTCATTTCCACCAGAGATAACCAGGATCATGTAGAAAGTTAATGACATAACACCAAGACCGGTACGGGTTGGTGCATTACGTGGGCGATCCAACAAGTGGTGCTCGCGCTTATCGCCAGTTGCCCATGCTTCGATCCATGGATACAAGCCAAGGGCGGTAAACATGATTCCTGGGATTACAAGTGCCGGAACCAGAATATTCCAGCTCAATGTGTACCCAAAGATGTGTGACTCCAGATTCGGCATCAAACGAACCGCGCCATCTAGCCAGCCGATGTACCAGTCCGGCTGAGAGCCTGCCGTTACTTGGGAAGGCGTGTAAGGGCCATAAAGCCATACTGGGTTAATTGTTACCAGAGCAGCAATCAATACTGTGATACCGAAAACTACGAAGAAGAACCCACCAGCTTTAGCCATGTAGATCGGGAATAACCGGAAACCAACTACGTTGCTTTCGGTGCGACCTGGACCAGGGAACTGCGTGTGCTTTTGGTAGAAGACCATGATCAAGTGCACTGTGATCAATGCCAGCAAGATGCCAGGAATAAGCAAAATGTGAATTGAGTACAAGCGAGGCATGATGTCAGTGCCTGGGAATTCGCCACCGAATAGGAACATCGCAACGTAAGTACCGACTAATGGGATCGCCTGAATAATTCCTTCAGCAATTCGAAGACCAGTTCCAGATAACAAGTCATCAGGAAGTGAATAGCCCGAGAAACCTTCAAGCAGAGCGAGAACCAATAGCAAAGTTCCAATTACCCAGTTGATTTCACGTGGCTTACGGAATGCACCGGTGAAGAACACGCGAAGTAAGTGCA
The DNA here is from genome assembly GCA_009918005.1 of Actinomycetota bacterium. GTDB lineage: Bacteria > Actinomycetota > Actinomycetes > S36-B12 > UBA5976 > UBA5976. The sequence continues at coordinate 88,031 of RGDC01000001.1, read as the reverse complement.
CGGATACTGCAGCAGTAAAGAACAAAGCTGCCCAGTGGTGAATTTGACGCATCAATAGTCCACCACGCACGTCAAACGAGATGGCCAAAGTGGAGGAGAAGGCCTCCGACATCTTGACGCCTTTAAGCGGAACGTAAGAGCCGTTGTAAATGACTTCTGTCATCGAAGGATTGAAGAACAGAGTTAGGTAAGTTCCGGTCAACAGCAAAATAATGAAGCTGTATAAGGCAACTTCACCAAGCATGAAGGACCAGTGGTCAGGAAAGACTTTGTCGACAAGGCGCTTAGTGAAGCTAGCCGAAGCTAGACGGTCATCGATGTAATACCCGACAGCCCCTGCTTTGGAAGTTGGCGCTGCATGGGCAGGTGCCTGAATTGACTCTTCGGTTGTGCTCATCCGCGCTCCCAGAAACTAGGTCCTACTGGTTCATTAAATCCACTTTGGGCAACTAGGTAGCCCTCAGCATCAACTGTGATCGCAAGTTGTGGCATGCGACGTGCAGCTGGTCCGAAAACCACATTGCCCGAGTCTGATAAGTCAAACGTAGACTGATGGCACGGACACAGCAAGTGGTGAGTGCGCTGTTGGTAAAGTGACGTTGGACACCCTAAGTGGGTGCAAATCTTTGAGAAAGCCAAGATGCCCTGGTAATCCCATTCCTGCCCTTGCTGCGAAACGATTTCTGCGGGATCCATACGAACGATAATGATGGAGGCTTTTCCACGCTGATTTAACGTTTCTTCTTCATGCTCAATCTCAAGCAAATTCTCTGGAACTGCATTGATTAGCCCACCAAGTGGGATGTCTGAAGCCTTGATTTTCTTGTAAGTTGCATCGGTAACTAAGTGGATACCTTTATCCCAAATCGTCTCGCGCAACCGAGTGCCTGGTAGTGGCCCAAGGTCGCGAAGTAGAACGATCAGTGGAACTGGGAATAACGCAAGGGCGCCAAGCAATGAGCGGCGAATAATCTTGCGGTCTCTAAATCCGGATTCAGCAGCGCCGCGTTGGAGACTAGATTGCACCTCTGCGCGCGCTTCGTTTGTTGAAGTTAAGGCGTGACGCTCTTGAATTACTTCCTCATCTGGCATTAGCTTCTTGGCCCAATGGATAGCTCCAAGTCCAATTAACAAAATTGCCATACCGAAGGTGAAGCCAATTGCTAAGTGATTTGCATTAATGGTTCCAATTATTGGAATCGATATCAAAAGATCGGCTGGAACCTTTATGTAAGCCACCACGAAAAGAATGATCATTAAAGATGAAAGGCCAAACATGGTAGCCACTTGGCGTTCGGCGCGGATGGCGGCCTTTGGATCAATGTCAGCCTTACGTGGCACATGCGGTTCCATTGGGAAAACTGTTATGCCACTGATTAAGTCTTTCCCGTCCTTGGCACCGTATGGATCCCCGGTTGGATGGTCTAATTCGCTCATTATTTTGCCTTCGCTCCAATCCATACTGCCGCGATGATAAGAACGCCAAGTCCAGCAATAAAGATAAACAAACCTTCAGTAACTGGACCCTGTCGACCTAAGCTAAATCCGCCCGGGCTTTCATTCTTTTGAAGCTCAGTAACGTAGGCGATGATGTTTTGCTTGTCCTCGACACTAAGGGTGCTATCAGCAAACACTGGCATGGACTGTGGCCCAGACACCATGGCCTCATAGATATGTTTTGCACTTGAGTCCATTAGTGAAGGGGCCTTACGACCTTCGGAAAGTGCGCCACCAACTCCAGCTGCGCCATGGCATTGCGCACAGTTGGTCCGGAATAGTTCGCCACCTAGGGCTACTTCCGCGTTAGTTGTGTCGAGCATTTCTGCAGTAGGAATGCTTGGTCCTGCTCCCAAAGTAGCAATGTAAGCAGCCAGCGCGGCTGTTTCTTCTTCGTTGTAGGTCGGCATTTTCGGCATGGCCTGGATGCCAGGAGCTGCTAGTGGCATACGACCAGTGCCCACTTGGAAATCAACGGCAGCAGCACCTACGCCAAGTAGTGATGGTCCATCGGATGCACCTTGCGCAGCGAGCCCGTGACACGAAGAGCAGCCCTCTAGAAATAGCTGCTTTCCTTGCTCAACCTGAGTTTCGGTTTGCGCCACAACTTTAGGAGCAGTTTGCGAGCTCACTGCAGCGTAAGCCGCACCTGTGGTACCAAGCGCCACGGCTAGAACTGCAAACAAAGCTGCCGGGTGTCTTTTACTGAGAGCCACAGAATTCCTTATCTACTTCACTAATTACTTTTTTGTTTGACTACTTGATTAAATAAATTGTCGCAAATAGCGCAATCCAAACTACGTCGACAAAATGCCAGTAGTAAGAAACGACAATGGCGGTTGTTGCTTGTTTGTGGGAGTACTGCTTAGTTGCATAAGTACGAGCTAGGACGAATAAGAAAGCAATTAAGCCACCCGTCACGTGTAGTCCGTGGAAGCCCGTCGTCAAGTAAAACGCAGAACCATAAGCGCTTGAGGAAAGCGTTAAGCCTTCGTGGACCAAAACCGAGTATTCGTAAACCTGACCCGCAACGAAGTAGAACCCCATAAGAAACGTGATTAAGAACCACTTTCTCAGACCCTTTACGTCACCGCGTTCTGCAGCGAATACGCCTAACTGACAGGTGACTGAGGAAAGCACTAAAACCGTGGTGTTGACCGAGGAGAACGGAATGTTGAGTAACTTAACTTCTTCAGCCCAAAGTTCTGGGTTTACTGAGCGCAGAGTGAAATACATCGCAAAGAGTGCCGCGAAGAACATCAATTCACTCGATAGCCAAACTATGGTGCCAATAGACACCATATTTGGTCGTTCGGCTTGGCTTGGGACTCTGATGGCTGAAGCTGTACTCACCCCTAAAGTTTACCCATGATCTAGGGGAAAATCCCTTCAGGCTACCCAAAATAGGGCTGATGTGACCTATTGCATTTAGCGCCCACAACCTGACGAAACCGGCGTCTAAACCCAAGTTCCAATCTGGCGTTCAGGTCAGATACTCTTTTGGAGTGCCTAACAGTGTCCCTACTCTCAAAGTGCTTGTCTATAGCGATGATTCTTCCGTTCGCTCCAGCATCAAAGTGAGTCTTGGGCGACGCCCATCCTTGGATTTTGGTGAGATTGAGATTCTCGAGTGCGCAACTCAGCCAGCTGTTATTGCAGCTGTTGATTCCAAGCCATTTGATCTACTGATTCTGGATGGTGAAGCCACGCCCTCCGGTGGCATGGGACTGTGTCGCCAACTTAAAGATGAAATTTTCAACTGCCCTCCGATTCTGGTCTTGGTTGGCCGAGTAGATGATCGATGGTTGGCTACCTGGTCGCGTGCCGACGCAGTCGTTGGTCATCCAATCGACCCACGGGCTGTAGTTACTGCCTGTCTAGATTTACTCAAGACTCGAAATTCAATTTCCCAATAGGGAAGTAACACGCAATATGACCGCTGAAAGCTGGAAAGAAGTCCTCGGAACTTTAGTTTCTGGCAGCGACTTAACTTTTGATCAGTCATTTTGGGCTATGAACGAAATGATGTCGGGTACGGCTTCTGACGCACAATTGGCTGGATTGGTAATTGGCCTTCGAGTAAAAGGTGAAACTCCAAAGGAAGTCAGTGGCATGGTTAAAGCGATGCTGACCAACGCAATCGAAGTTAACTTAGATCGTGTTGCAGTTGACGTTGTTGGAACGGGTGGCGACGGTGCTCACACTGTAAATATCTCGACCATGGCTGCGCTAACTGTTGCCGGGGCGGGGATCCCAGTGCTAAAGCATGGCAATCGAGCTATTTCTTCCAAGGCTGGCACTGCAGATGTGCTCGAGGCGCTCGGAGTTGCAATCAATATGCCGACCAGCTTGCTTTCATCCTGTGTGGCGGAAGCCGGGATCGCATTTTGCTTCGCGCCATCGCATCATCCAGCCATGAAGTTCGCTGCTAATGTCCGAAAAGAATTGGGAGTTCCAACGGTCTTTAACGTATTGGGACCGCTATCTAATCCTGGTCAACCTGAAGCTGCACTGCTCGGTTGCGCAGATATTCGCTTAGCGCCAGTTTTAGCCCAAGTTCAGTTAGATCGCGGATTCAAATCAATCGTTGTAAGAAGCACAGATGGCTTAGATGAGTTGTCTACATCGGCTCCAACACAAATTTGGGATGTTACCTCCGGCACCTTAAGAGAGTCGATCTTGACACCAAGTGATTTGGGTTTAACGCCTGCAACGCTGGATCAACTAAGAGGTGGGGATGCGCAGTTCAATGCGCAAGTTGTAAGAGAAATTATTGCGGGTAGATCTGATGGGAATTTCTCTGCTATTCGAGATGTAGTTGCCTTGAACGCGGCAGCGACAATGGTTGCCTATGATGCGGCAAAAGGAGCCAAGCGTTTCGGCGAAACCACAGATTCAACAGTTGCGCGCATTGCGCGAGCCCTTCCAGTTGCGTATGGCTCGCTTGATACTGGCGCCGCAAAATCGCTGCTAGATGTTTGGGTTTCGATCAGTCAGCGGTTCGCTTTAGCTGCTAATTAATTCATTTGCTCGAACCTTCGCATGAATGGGATGCAGCCAAGTGTGCCCATCACTTATCTCAACCAGGCGAGTGACACCATTTCCCAGCCACTTAAGAACTAATTCAATTTCAGAAACCAATGTAGGTAAGCCAATATCGCTTGGGATCATGCTCTTTAGCTTCAAGACGAAGGGCTTAGGGTCCTCACCTGGTGGAGCCACAATTCCGGCGGCAAATCGGCCGTGCGAAATCGCATGAATGTCCCAACCACCCAAGGCATTTAGTTCGGCTGCGATTACCAACGGGATAGACGTGATCTGTCGTAGCCTGCTGGATCGATGTACTCCGTCTTCGAGGGCGTGCATTCGATCCCGAATTACAGCTGCATCTTCAAACTTTTCATCGCTTACCAAATCTTGGATTCTTCCCATTAGTTTGCTTGAGGCTGATGAGGAATCTCCCTTAAGGATGTAATTGACATCAGAAACTATGTTCTCATAGCCAACGGTTTCACCACCAGTCAAACAAGGTGCGATACATCGTTTCATTTCATAAAGTACGCAGGGCGAAATCGAAGTTTTACTTGTGATGCGTTCTTTGCATTGGCGCAGATCTGTGACTTGGTAAATTGCGTGCATAGCTAATTCGGCGCTGCTGCCATTTGTAAATGGACCAATTGCAACTCGCTGGGAGTCTGGAAGCGTTGATTGCCGGGAAAGTGAAAGTCTTGGAAATCTTTCATCGGTCATTGTGACCCAAGTTGTTTTTTCTGGATTCCTAGATCGGAAGTTGTACGTCGGACGCAACTCATTAATCATTCGCAATTCTCTAATTGCTGCCTCAAGTGACGTTGCACAGACATGGGCGTCAACTCGTTGCGCAAGTTCCACCATCGAAGTCATCCGAGGCCTGGTTTCTGCTGCAGTAAAATATGACATGACACGTTTTCGAATACTTGTTGAAGTTCCGACATACAGTGGACGATTGTTCCCATCGTAAAAGATGTAAACGCCTGGTAGCTCTGGTAGACCATCAGCTAAGTAACGCTTGCGCCTTCGTTTTTCAGTAGCTGGACCATTGAAAGTCTGGAGTCCTTCCAGATCGTGGACGCCTAAATTTCCAACACGTTCGATTAAGCCATGTAGGACCGATACGGTCGCCCGAGCATCGTCTAGTGCGCGGTGAGTAGGACTTACTGGGGCACGAAAGTAATTCGCTAAAGTTGCAAGTTTACGATTCCTTACTTCATCTTTACGAAGAATTTTTCGAGCTAAGACCACAGTGTCTAGTACTGGAGGCTTTGGCCAATTGATATCAAACTTGATGCAGGCGGCTTTCAAAAATCCCACATCAAACGGTGAGTTATGCGCAACCAAAACTGGATTGTCACCGGAATCGAAACCTGCAAACGCCAAGAATTCGCGAACTGCAGTCGCAACACTTGGCGCGTCAGCCACATGATGGTCCGTTATTCCAGTCAACACGGAAATGAATGCCGGGATAGGAACCCCCGGAGCACAGAACGTTCGAAACTCACCGACAACCTCACCACCACGCACTTTGACGGCGCCAATTTCAGTAATTCCAGCATCCACCGGTTTGCCACCTGCAGTTTCTAGATCAACAACTACAAAAGTGGTTTGCGACAAAGGCTGCCCAATATCTGCAATGGTGAGAGCCGAAATAGCCGGTTCCGCGATTGGTAGCACATTCGGAACCTGACTCATAATGGGCACTTTACTTGCAAACACCGACAATTCGGAGGCTGGATCAGCTTTTGTTGAATTTCATGCGAGAGCGATTCAATTTCAGTCACAAAACTGTCAGTCGGGTCTCATATTGTCTTACTTAGTAAGGCACTGAAAGAGTCAAAAGGAGTTACGTATGTTGATTGATTGCTCTAGTTGCGTAATGCGAGATATCGCTTGTTCAGATTGCGTTGTTACTGCACTACTTGGTCCGATGCCAGATTCACTCGAATCGCACAAGGATGTTCTAGATGTCCTAGCTAACGCAGGATTAGTGGCACCTCTGAGATTAATCAGGGGAGATTCAAAGCCTGATCCTTCAGCCGCCATTGCGCAGTGATGGGTTTTCCATAGCGCAAGTGGATACGGCAAGATGTGACTATGGGTCGTACTCTGGTTATCACTAATGATTTTCCGCCGCGCCCGGGTGGGATTCAAACTTTTGGATATGAAATCGTTCGAAGGTTTGACCCCGAATCCGTAACAGTACTTACTTCAAATTGGGAGGGTGCTGCCGAATTTGATGCCGCTCAAAAATTTAAGGTAATTCGAGCGGATACTAAAACACTATTACCTTCAAAATCTACATTTGCCATGGCGCGCGAAATTGTAGTCTCCGAAAACATATCGCGAGTTTTATTTGGGGCAGCTGCACCACTCGGCCTGTTAGCCTCACCACTTCGCAAACTCGGTGTCAAAAATATTGTTGGAATGACACAAGGTCACGAAACTGGTTGGGCAATGACTCCAGGAACCAGGCAAGCACTGCGCAAGATTGGAAATGACACTGATTACCTGACTTACATCAGTGAGTACACTCATAAAAAAATTGAAAAAGCATTGAGCCCGGATGCAGCCGCAAGAATGCGTCGAATTGTTCCTGGCGTTGATGTTTCAGAATTCTCACCGGCAAAATTAGCTGAAGGTAATCAGCTGCGTGCAAATTTAGGCTGGCTGGAACGCCCCGTTATTGTTTGCGTTTCTCGACTCATGCCGCGCAAAGGCCAGGATAAATTAATTGACGCCTTGCCTGAGATTCAAAAAACTGCGCCAGGTGCAAGCCTCATCATCGTTGGTGGCGGGCCATATAAAAAAGACTTAGAGCGTCTCGTTTCAAAATCGGGACTCGAAGAATATATTCACTTCACTGGGAAAGTCGGGCAAAGCGAGTTGTCAAAGTGGTATGCAGCAGGCGATATCTTCGCAATGCCGTGTCGAACTCGACTAGGTGGTTGGGATGTAGAAGGACTTGGGATAGTTTTTCTCGAAGGATCGGCCACAGGCTTACCGGTTGTTGTCGGAGACTCCGGTGGTGCGATTGACGCTGTTATTGATGGTGAAACCGGCTACTTGGTAGATGGCCAAGATACTCATGAGATCGCCAAACGGATTGCTTACCTTTTGACGAACCCAGAGACTGCTAAGGCCATGGGCAATGCGGGTCGCGCCTGGGTCACCAAGGAGTGGACTTGGGAGCAAAACTTTAAGAAGCTCGATGGCCTGCTATCGGGTCAAGATTTTTCTGACTAAGTTCTTTCATGTTTTTCCATGCAATGCCAGTGGCCCACAACAAAGTTAGAATTCGGATTGCCTGCGCGGTGACTGCCAGGACCCCTCCTTGCTGAAAACTTAGGTACCACCAAGGGTAAATAATCTGCCCGATACCTCCACTAACAAAAATTAACACTGAGATTCGTTTAAAGTTTTGCTGTGGAGAAAAGGCACTCATAGCGAGTAAACCAAATATCCAAACCATGTATTGCGGCGATAGCACTCGACTTGTAACTAGAGAAATCAAAACTGCTAGCAATGCAATGTCTGCCGGATTTGCTGAACCTAGTTTTCCAAACATTCGCCAGTAAAAAAGGATGCCAAGTAGAACTACTCCTACCAGCGTGACAAATAGCGACACCAGGGAAGTTCCAGAAGCTACAACTTCGATCGCGCCGAATTGGAATGCCGAGGACACTTGACTAGGTCCAGCATTCCAGAGCTGGTAAGGAAGCGCTCCAATAGATTCAATCTGTAAACCTCGTGAACGTTGACCACCAATGAATGAAAAACTGTCTTTCCACCAAAAACTCAATAACAAACTGCCCATTGCGAAGGTAGCGGTAAACCATGCCAATACCTTCAAAGCAAATCCTTTTGGAGTTGCCAACAACAACAACAATGGCCAAACTTTCAGCAAGGTTCCAATCGCAATTGCAATTCCAAATTTACGAGCCTGGCCGATGGAAAGTAGGGCAACTACTGCAGCCAGAGTTACGAAAACATCAAATCGACCCAGCAAGATCGGTCCGATGACGAGAGGAGCGATCATCCATATGAATACCGGCTGAGAATTACTGAGTTCACGGCCACGCTTAAGTAGAAGCACAAAAATTGCTAGATCGGCAATGAGGGCAAGATAAACAAATCCCACGGTATTGCCAGCAATTAAATATCCGGCAAGAAATACGACTGCCGCTAGTGGTGGGTACTGCCACATTGGATCATTGATCGGGAAGTGCGCATCGGCAAGATTTCCAGCCCACCAGTCGTACAAGTGAACATCGCTGAAAAGAAATTCAGACTTCGGGTAATAAATAACACTAAAGCCAGAAAGTAAAACCCAAACTCTTGTTGACAGCCAACCTAAAGAAAGGGGTATTACTCGCATAGCAATCCGATCTCGGTTTGAGTTATGGGTTTGTTAGGAGTAAAGACTATTGATGTCAGCAGCAAAATCCTGCACAATCAAATGCCTGCGGATACTCATCTTTGGAGTCAGGTAACCATTATCGATAGTTAAGTCCTCGGGCAAGATCACAAACTTCTTGATCGCTTCCGAATTTGATACCGCTTCATTTGCAGCATTAACTGCTTTTTGAACCAGCGCGCGGACATCTGCGTTTTCCAGCAGCTCAGACATGTCAACTAGTTCGATATTGTTAGCTGCCAAAATCTGTGGAAGTGCATCTTGATCTAGCGTGATCAAGGCTCCGATATACGGCTTATTGTCGCCTACGACCACACACTGGCTAATAATTGGGTTTGCCCGTAAGCGGTCCTCAAGAACTGCCGGTGCAACGTTCTTACCGCCTGCAGTTACGATTAGCTCTTTTTTGCGTCCGGTAATTCGCAAGTAGCCATCGCCATCAAGTTCGCCAATATCGCCAGTTCTAAACCAACCATCTGTTGTCATGGCCTCAGTCGTCGCTGCATCGTTGTTCCAATAACCAGCAAATACATGTGGCCCCTTTAGCAAAACTTCGCCATCGGCTTCAATCCTGGTTCCGGTTCCGGGCAGTGGGCGACCAACGGAACCTATCTTTAGTGCGGATGGCAAGTTAAGAGTGCTACCGGCTGTTGTTTCTGTTAATCCATAACCTTCAAGAATCACGAGTCCGATCCCGCGGTAAAAATGGCCCAAGCGCGATCCAAGTGCAGCTCCACCGGAGATTGCATGGGTTACTCGGCCCCCCATGGCATGGCGCAGTTTTGAGTAAACCAATTTGTCAAAGATGCCATGCTTGACTGATAGCGCTCTTGATACGTGCCCATGGTCAAGGGCCTCACTATATGCAATTGCAGTTGCAGCGGCACGATCAAAGATTTTGCCTTTAACTGGGCTAGCTTCATGTGCCTTAGCAGCTGATCCATTAAATACTTTTTCAAATACCCGAGGCACGGCCAACAAAAACGTTGGCTTAAATGAACTTAAATCTTTAAGTAATGCAGCTGGATTTGGGCAGTGACCAATTGTCACCTCGCCACGTAACATTGCGACCTGAATCAAACGTCCAAAAACGTGAGCGAGTGGCAAGAATATTAAAGTTGAAGCTTCTGGCACATCGAATACCTCGGGAACTGCCTTCACTAAAGTATCAACTTCAGTCATTAAGTTTCCATGCGTAATTATGCAGCCTTTTGGTCTACCAGTTGTACCTGACGTGTAAATCAAAGTTGCTGGATCGGTGGGTCCAGCAGCGGTGCGACGGGCATCTAGTTCAGCATCAGAAACGCTTTCACCTTTTTGAGTCAATTCCTCTAACACGTTGTCGCCAAAAATGTAGGAGCGCGTCATGTGTGGAACCTTGGCAGCAATCGGTGTAAATGCGTGCGTGGTTCGTTGAGCTTCAAAGAAAGTAGCAACTGCATTTGAATCCGAAATAATCCATTCAACTTGTTCAGGTGATGAAGTTTCGTAAATTGGAACAGTCACACACCCTGCGTACCAAATCGCGTAATCTGCAAGTGTCCACTCATACCGGGTCCTTGACAGGATTGCGACTCGGTCACCGGCCGTTAAACCCTCTGCGATTAGTCCTTTGGCAACACCACGAACTTGGGCTCTAAATTGCGCAGCAGTAATTGTGCGCCATTCGTCATCTGATTGAATGGCCACTGAAGGAAAGTTCGGATTTCGGACAAATAGGTCTTCGATTTGATCAGTTATGTTTCCACTCGAAATAGGTGGAATATTTGCTACTACAGATAATTCACGCATTTTCGCACCTCTCAATAAAAAGCCTTAAGAGAGAGTAACCCAGGAAGGCGAAATCGGGTTGTGGAACCAGTAAAAGTACTAGATTTATTGGCCAATAATTGCTGATAGTGCCGACGTTGGCTACCGTAAGACTTGTGTCTGAACGCGATAGCTTTTATAAGTTTCTCAAGAAGGTTGCCATTGGTCCGGCAGTTGAAGTTGCGTTCCACCCTTGGGTCGAGGGCCTAGAAAACATCCCTGAAACAGGTCCGGCAATTCTGGCAAGCAATCACTTGTCATTCTCAGATTCGATTTTTCTGCCGATTGCAGTGCCAAGAAAAATTACATTCATGGCCAAGAGTGAATACTTCGAAGCCCCGGGCATTAGGGGTAAAGCGACCGCGGCATTTTTCCGAGGCGCTGGCCAAGTTCCAGTTGATCGAACTGGCGGCAATGCTGGTACCGCAGCCATTAGCACTGGGGTTCGCTTGCTAGGAGAAGGGCATCTGTTGGGTATTTATCCAGAAGGAACTCGCTCTTCGGATGGCCGGTTGTATCGCGGTAAAACCGGAGTTGCCCGGATGGCACTCGAAGCAAGAGTCTCCGTCATACCTGTTGCAATGATCAATACTGAAATGGTTCAGCCGATCGGAAGGTCCCGACCTAACTTTGGAGTTGAAGTTGGTATCCGAATCGGGGAGCCTCTTGACTTCTCTCGCTATTACGGCATGGAAGACGATCGCTTCGTATTGCGCTCATTAACCGATGAAATTATGTATCGAATTATGGACTTGTCCGGCCAAGAATATGTAGACAAGTACGCTTCAAGATCTAAGCCAGCCAGTTAGTCAGCCGTAGTCAAATCTCCCGACGGTCAGTGACTCAGTAACGTTCCTTTTGGCTGCTTAATATCACTGAGTAAATCGTTGAACCATTGCTGCTCAGTATTAAATGGTTTCGCCCCAGCCACTCGGTCGAATTCACAAGCTCGGATCACATTAGATTGATCTTCATCTTGACCAACAAGTCCACTGATTCCATTAAGCGCAGAGCTCACTGCAACAGCTGCACATTCCTTAATTAAGGCTAGGTCTTGCAAGTTGGCAGGCGCCGAGCGAGCGTAATAGCCGCTCTTCTGCACCAGAACTTTTTCTGCTCCAATCATGGGAGCGAACTGATCCGCAAACCAAGCACCAGGATTAATCTTGTCAATCTTTACATGACCAAAGGGATCTAATGGAATGTCTTCTCCACGCGTTGTCATTTGAGCAACTATTGAATCAACTCCGGCACCTTCAGAAAGAAAAATGTTTACATTTCCAACGTACGTCATTACCGAACTCAGGCGCTTGGCTTCCGCAGCTAAATCAATTTCTATTTCGGGAACGTATACCGCGTGAACTTCTCGATTTTGGCGAGTGACTCCTAGCTCTGGAAGCCATTGCATGTCATCGAGTAATTTGCGATAGGCGATAGCAGTTGCTGCAGTAAGCCATCCGCAATGACGACCCATGACTTCATGGACTATCAGCATCTTTGGGTTGGAGCTATGTTCTGAAACTATGTTGCTGAAATGATGCGCACCTTCATCCGCAGCAGTCCATGCCCCAAGCGATTGAGCAATTGGGTAGACATCATTATCAATAGTCTTCGGCAATCCAACGACACCGAGGCCATAGTTGTTCTTTGCAAGAAAAGTGGCGAGATCTGCCGCAGCAGTATTCGTATCATCGCCACCAATTGTGTGCAAGACGTCAACACCATCTGCAATCAATCGATCAGCTGCCACTTGCTGTGGGTCTTGACCTGGAGCTACTAAGCCGCGGTTGACGCAATCTTCCACGTTAGTTAGTTTGACTCGTGAATTTCCAATTGGGCTGCCACCAAAGGCATGCAAAAGATGGGCTTTATTACGAATTTCTGGCGTAATAGTGAATGAGTCGCCAAGTAATAGACCTCGGTAACCGTTGCGATAGGCAATTATCTCTATCTCAGGCGCAACTCTGGAGTACTCCTCAATCAACGCACCAACCGCAGAAGATAAACAAGGTGCAAGGCCGCCTGCGGTTAGGAGTGCGACTTTTTTGATTGGCATGATCCAATTCTAGTCGGGGCTTAGTTTCTCAATGGGATTTGCAGATTTAGTGAACCGCGAGAAACGCCACTAATCTAGGGGATGTGAGTAATGTTTCTTGGCCCGATTTGCCAGCTGCCCAGCAACCTGAATGGCCATCGGCTGAAGGTTTGGCACAAGCCCAACAAATTTTGGCAGGACTTCCGCCGCTTGTTTTTGCCGGTGAATGCGATGAACTCAAGTCCAGACTTTCAGCTGCAACCAATGGCGATGCTTTTGTACTAATGGGTGGCGATTGCGCGGAAACTTTTGTTGCAAATACTGCAGACTCCATCCGAGCCAGATTAAAGACCGTGCTTCAGATGGCGATTGTCTTAACTTACGGCGCATCTATGCCAGTGGTAAAGATTGGACGCATTGCGGGCCAGTATGGCAAACCAAGAAGTTCATCAAGCGAAACTATCGATGGCGTTAGTTTGCCGTCGTACCGTGGTGATGCAGTTAACGGATTAGAGTTCACACCTGAATCTAGGCAACCAGATCCAATGCGATTGGTTCAGACTTACCATGCGAGCGCAGCGACCCTAAATTTAGTTCGTGCCTTTACGCAAGGCGGATATGCTGACCTTCGCCAGGTGCATTCGTGGAACCAAGACTTTGTTAGTGAGTCAACTCCTGGAAAGCGTTATGAAGAAATGGCCGAAGAAATCGATCGCGCTCTTTCCTTCATGACTGCATGTGGCGCAGACCCTGAGGAATTTAAGCGGGCCGATTTCTATGCAAGCCACGAAGCCTTATTGCTTGATTATGAAAAACCATTAACGCGGGTAGATTCCAGAACTGGCAATCTGTACGACGTATCTGGGCACTTTGTTTGGGTAGGTGAACGAACCCGCGATCTTGCTGGTGCGCACATTGACTTTGTTTCTAAAATTATGAATCCAATTGGCGTAAAGATCGGTCCAAAGACAACTGAAGCGGATATCTTGGGACTTCTTGAGAAGCTGAATCCAGAAAAAAGTGCTGGCCGACTCATGTTCATAACTCGAATGGGCGCAATCCACATTAGGGAAGTGCTGCCAAGGTTGGTTGCTGCGGTTCAAAAAACTGATCAACCAGTTTTGTGGGTATGCGATCCGATGCACGGCAATACCAAAGAAGCTGCATCTGGACACAAGACACGCTTACTTGATGATGTTATTGACGAAGTTCGTGGGTTCTTCGAAGTGCATAAGGCAATAGGAACTCATCCTGGCGGAATTCACATTGAACTTACGGGCGATGATGTCACGGAATGCTTGGGTGGAATCGGTGGAGTCAGTGAAACAGATTTGCCATTTAGATACGAAACTGCCTGCGACCCTAGACTTAACAGAATTCAGAGCCTAGATCTTGCATTCCAAGTAGCCGATATGCTGCGCGATAGAAAATAGTTTTAGTTAAACAATTTCAAGCGTAATAACTGAGTCTTTTGGCGACATCGTTCCAGCTGCAGGATTCTGTGAGTAAACCTTGTTCAAGATTGCAACAGGCAACTTATTGACAGCCGTTACTTGAAACCCTGCAGTCTGCAGAGTCGCAGTTGCTGTCGCGACATCCATTCCAACTACATTGGGAACTTCAATAAGAGTTGGACCCTTGGAAACCAAGAGCGTGACTGGGGTTCGTTGCGCAACTGAGGTGCCAGCAATTGGTTCAGTTCCAACAACTTTTCCAATCGGGATTGTTTCATCGAAAATCTCATTAGTTCCAGAAACTACCAAAGTTAATGCCTCCAGGGCAGAAATTGCCTCACTTGGATCTTTGCCAGCTAAGTCAGAAGGGATTAGGTATCTCTCTTTTCCCATTGATACGAATATATTTACAGAAGATCCTTTGCGAGCTTTCTGTCCGCTACTAGGTTCAGTTCGAATAATGGTTCCGATTGGAACGTCTTCGGAATACTCCTTAATTACTTCAAAGTCGAGTCCTAGGGGAGTTACGATTGCAGCCGCTTGATCCACTGTCAGCGCACTGACTGACGGTACCGCAACTGAATTACCAACGAATTGATACCAAGCGCCACCGGCAATTAGTAACGCGACCAGCAAAAGCATTGGAGCAAATTTTCTTCGTGCTGGCTTTTGGAAATCAGAACCTTTGTTTTGGATGGGACTCGTATTTGGTCCATTTTGATGAACTTGAGTAGGCCCACTTGCCTGATGCGTAGTGCTGACAGGTGCCGGAATCGCCAATGTTGTTTTCAGTGAAAGCGCAGTGGTTAAAGCTTCAGCCCGGGGTACTGCGGAGAGTGCTCTAATGGCCGCGTCACGGAATTCGTTAGCGCTCTGAATGCGCTCGGATACCGTTTTTCTTGTGGCGGCAAGCACCAGATGATCAACTGCAGGGGGCACATCGGGTTGAACGGTACTTGGCGGTGCAACATTACTGTTGACGTGCTGGTAAGCAACATCAAGTGGAGATGTACCAGTAAATGGAACTAATCCGGTGACCATTTCGTAAAGCAAAATGCCACATGAATAGACGTCTGATCTCTGATCTACTGCAAGCTGCTGCACTTGTTCTGGAGAAAGGTAGGCCATAGTTCCAAGCAGAATTGCGCCAGTGGAATCACTGACTGGGGTATCGCTAATAACTCGAGCTAATCCAAAATCAGTCACCTTAATGTGACCATTGTCGGTTATTAATACATTCTCAGGCTTTATGTCTCGATGGACGAATCCAGCTTCATGAGCGGAAGTGAGGCCGGCTAGCACTGAACTAATGATTTCCAGCGCATGCGCACTTGTAAATGGTCCAGACTGCGCCATGATTTCGCGAATGGTTCGACCTTGCACAAATTCCATCACAAGAAATGGAAAACCAGAACTTATGCCTTGATCATGAACGGCAACTACATTCGGATGCGTGAGCGCCGCCGTAGCTCGGGCTTCTTGGGTGAAGCGCTCTACGAAATCAGGATCGTTTACTAGTACGCCACCAAGAACCTTCAGTGCGACAGTTCGACCTAGGCGAAGATCCGTTCCGCGATATACAGTAGCCATGCCACCACGGGCAATTAGTTCATCAACGCGGTAGCGACTTTCCAAAACTTTCCCAAGGAATGGGTCAAGGTTCAGCGAATCACTCACTGCTTCATTCTAGATGCCGACATAAAAACTCGACTCTACGCCACGACAGTCTGAGATACGACAAGGTAGATTGAGATCTAATCGAAAGTGAGTTCTATGTCTAAGTTCGCGTATGTAGGCGTTCTTCTGGCCTGCCTTATTGGAACTGCCTGGCTTGAATATTTTTTGCGAACTAAGGTGTACCGTCGAACTATCCGTCTTTTTCTTACTGTCTTACCAGTAGCTTTGGCGTTTTCAATATGGGACGCATATGCGATTGCACAAGGGCACTGGAAGTTTGATTCGCGTTACGTCACCGGTATAACAACTTTCGCAAACATCCCATTAGATGAAATATTGTTTTTTATTGTGATTCCGATCTGCTCGATTTTGTCCTTTGAGGCGGTCCGAAGTGCTCGAAATTGGCAAGCTGGGGATGAGGGAAAAAATTGACTTATACCCAGTTGACAGTTTTCGGAGTGCTTTCCGTAGTTGCTTTGGATTTATATGTATTTAAAACCAAAATTTTACTTAGAAGGGTGTTTTGGACTTCTTACTCGATCGTTATCTTCTTTCAACTAGTTACAAATGGAATCTTGACCGGATTTGGAATTGTTGAATATAACGGAAACGCAATTATTGGTTCTAGTACTCCGTCAGATTCATCGCCAGCATTTATCGGAGACGGGCGCTTGGTATTTGCCCCAATTGAAGACTTGCTTTTTGGCTTCTGTCTAGTGGTACTGACTTTGACCATTTGGGTTTGGCTTGGCAGGATCGGCGTGCAACGTGAGCCAATGTCGGGCCCACCACGGCAAAGTGTCAAAAGATTTCTTGGATCTAAGTAGTTAGTTTCCAAAGTTTTCTGGCTTGCAAGTATGCCGGGACAGCAACCTTTAACCTGCGAGCAAGTGAAACTGTGGCTCGTTTAGTAAATACTTCATAGTCAATGTCTTCCACTGCATCGACAATCCCGCAATAAAGAATTCGCGCAGTTTCGATGCAAGGTTGGGATGGTTTGCCAAGCATCGATATTCCAGTTCGAGAAGATTCTTCAAGTTTCCTAACTCTGGCAACCTGAAACTTCAAAGCCGCCTTCACTTTTGGCGTAGCAATTCGGGCTTCAAGATCTGCTTTTCTAACTCCAAATTGTTCGAGTTCATTAAGTGGAAGATATACCCTGCCGCGCTCGAGATCCTCGCCAACATCTCTTATGAAGTTTGCAAGTTGAAATGCGACTCCAAGTTCCGTGGCGTACTTATATGCATCTTGGCTGGTCGGTTCCAAAATTGGAACCATTTGAAGACCAATGACCGCTGCAGATCCGTAAACATATTCATAGAGATCTTCGTAGGTCGCATATTCAGTAACAGTTAGATCCATTGTCATTGAATGCAGAAATGCCTCGAAGTGTTCACGGGGAATGTTCCAGCGTCTGACAGTGTCCAAGACAGCGATACATACCGGATCATTCGTTTGGCCAGAGTCAAATTTAGCTAGAAAGTCATCACCCCAAATCCTGAGTTGTTCTGCTTTTTCAGACTCAGTTAATGTCGAAGCTAAATCATCGACAATTTCATCTGCGTATCTTGCGAAGCCGTAGAGTGCATGCACATAGGGACGTTTTGCAGGCGGGAGCAGAAGCGTTGCTAGGTAATAGGTTTTGCCATGTTCTGCATTTAGTTGCCTACATAATTCATAGGATGCACGCAGCCTTGGGTCAAAGATTTCAGCTGCATCAAGATCTCGGTTGGACACATTGGTAACTTTATGCAATTAGTTGGGGAAGTGAATCACCAACCCTTAGGTTTGTCCAGAATTCGAGAAATTCACTCGTGGCGCGTAGGGTTGCTACAGCACAAGTTGTGTGAAGTGTTGGTTAGGAATTAAGTGGCTGCTCCAAACCCAGGTCTACTTGCGGCAATGTTGAAGGCAAATAGATTAAATGGCGTTATGCGCTGGAAAGTTAACTTCACTGAATCTGGATTTAAGGGCGAAACCAATCTGGCGGGTTGGAATGGGCTGTGGCTGGATACGTCCGACGTTAAATCACTGCAGGACTTCGTAGACTTTGTTGCCAATCAGACGGACAATCCGCATTTAATTGGGCGCAACTTGGTGGATCTAGTTGAGATAATTTTCCCCGCGGGTGATTCATTGGGAAGTTTTTGTATTGCCTGGTCTGGCTGGCAAGATTTAACAAAAGCTACGCCACAGGACGCTCAAGATATTGCTGATTCCTTGGACTTTGCGTGCCAAGGTATCACTGCGGTTGTAGTTGTTTGCGACTCTGCAGGATCATTCCCAGGGATTTCTGAACTTTCTCAGGGTTAGCAAATAAGTTAGACCAATTCCCGATCGCGCGCCGATTCGATTTCGGTCGGAGTTGTCGGCAACATATCTTGCTCAGTATTGTCACCCAAAATCAACGAACGCTCAGTCGTTGACGCGAGCATAGCTAACCCAAGTGTTAGACCGGCTAACACCATTGCGATGCCATCACTTAGCTCAAGAAAGGTATCGGCGGTTGCACTTGAATTTGCAATTCCATGAATCGTAAATGCGGCAATCGCCAAAACCATAATTCGAATTTGGTTATGACTGAGTCCAGTCACTGCTAGCAGTGGGATAGACCAGAGTAGATACCAAGGTTGCACCACCGGTCCAAGGACCACGAGGGCAACAAAGGATAGCGCCACTCCACGCGTTGCACTTCTACCCGCGGGGCGAAGTATCAACATAACTAGGACGATCGCCAAAAGTATGGTTCCGATTAAGCGAGTTATGCCGACAGAAGTGTCGATTAAGTTTCCAAATCCTAATAGCCGGAGCACCCCACCAAACAGCATTCCGATTGCTGTAGTAGGGGATAGCCAACTCTTGACTGTGCCAGGAGTTGATAATGAGCCAATCCAGCCAAATGGTCCAGTACCCACTAACGCAGAGGTTATGAAAAGGGTAGAGATAGCGATAAGCCCTGCGATTGCGCCGTACTTCGCACGACGCTTGAAGCTGGCTCCACTTCCTGCTGCCATGAGGGCCAAAAATGGCAACAAAACAATGGCAACTGGCTTTATGCCAAGTGCCATTGTTGCAAAAATTACACCTACAACAAAGTGCCCACGTAATGCGATCATCATGGCAAGGCACACCAAGCCAACCATTAGTGCATCGTTGTGAGATCCTGCCACAAAGTGCATAAGGACCAGCGGATTCATGACGCCAATCCACGCGGCTGAGATTGGATTTACGCCGTGAGCTTTAGCAAGGTAAGGAATGCTTAGGCAGATGAAGACCACGCCGATGATTGAAATTAGTCGGAATAAGTAGGAAGCATGAAGTGATGAGTCTTGGCTGATTGCTGCCACTCCTTTTTCAACCAAGAGAAATACCGGCCCATAAGGTGTTGGTGCATCGCCCCACAGTGGATCAACACCACTTTGAAACCATCCAGGTATTACAGAAACACCAGATTCATATGGATTGTAGCCAGCAAGCTGCATTCGTCCTTGCATGAAATAGGAATAAACATCTCGACTAAACAGTGGCGGTGCTGCAAGTAGCGGTAGCAGCCAAGCTACAAGTGAAAGATAAATTGTTTCTATCCGCAGAATTTTCCCATGTAGTGCATCGATACCAACTACTAGCCAGGCCTGCAGCAATAGTGCAGCGCCGACAACTACAAATGAACGGGTGAGTGCTAGCCCAATAGTTTCAGTCTGAACAAAGTCAATAATCTTCCACTGCAATATGTCAGCAGACAGCGGAAACCAACCAACTCCGAGTGCACCAACGGCTATAAAACTCGACCCGAGAAAACCTGGCAGAGCATAAAGCCCAAACCAACCGGGATCTGCGGTTATCCGGCGGCTTGGCATTACTTCAGAATACGCCCCTTAACGTCGAGCGCGCGATACATAAGACTTGTCTGGACCGGTAATACGTTCCGCAGCCAATCTGCCAGAAACTAGGACCATTGGAACACCGACGCCAGGTTGAGTACCTGATCCGGTGAAAACTACGTTCTCGCCAAACATGTTTCCGGGACGGAATGGTCCAGTTTGTAAGAATGAATGTGCCGCAGCAAACGGTGCTCCCCGCTCCATGCCACGATTCGACCAGTCCTGCGGAGTTGTGATGTGTTCAACTTCGATTGCATCACCAAATCCGGTATAGCCACGAGCCTGCAAAGTTTCAATCGCGTGATCTCGGTAAGCCGGAGCTTGTTTCTTCCAGTCGATATCTGCATCAAGATTTGGGGTCGGAAACAGAACGTAGTAAACCTGTTTTCCATCGGGTGCTAAACCAGGATCACTATATGTAGGGTTTGTAACGAGCACACTTGGGTCTGACATCAATTGTTTTTTATTGATGAGCTCCTCGAATACGCCGGCCCAGCTGTGACCAAAATGAATATTGTGATGTGCGATGTGGTCATACTTAGCAGTAGATCCAGCGAGTAACAGGTAGCAAGATGGTGAGTAGGTAAGTCGTTTTACACTCCATGGCTCTTTCCCAAGCAAGTCACGATAGGCAACAGGCAGATCAGGATTAAGGACCACTACGTCAGCGGCGTAAAACTCACCAGTGCTGGTTTCGACTCCTACGGCTCGATTGCCATTCATTCGAACTTTAGTCACTTCGGTGTCGTACTTAAAAGTGACGCCATGCTTTTCAGCCGCCTTAGCCATGGCAACCGGTAAAGCATGCATGCCACCTTTTGGCGCAAATACCCCAGCGACCGAATCCATGTACGCAATTACGGCGTAAATTGCCAATGCGTCATACGGTGACAGGCCGGCATACATAGATTGAAATGAAAATACTCTTTGAGTTCGATCATCTTTGAGATATTGACCAACTTTTGGTGCCAACTTTCGAAAGCCACCGAGTTTAATCAAACGGACTAAGTCCATCGACAATAAGTCGAGAGGGGAGTCAATGTTGCGATCGATAAAGTTCTTCATTTCATATTTATAGAGATCGGTAACAAAATCAACGTACTTTAAGTACCCATCCGCTTCGCTAGCGCCAACAACTTTTTCAATTTCGGCAGCCATTCCAGTGGTGTCAGAATGTACGTCTAACACGCTGCCATCTTGATAAAACGCCCGATAAAGGGGAGCAACTGGCTCTAAAGTCAGCCAGTCATTCATGTTCTCACCAAGGCAATCAAAAGCATCAGCAATCAAGTCTGGCATCGTCAAAACCGTTGGCCCAGTATCAAATTCAAAACCACGATCGCTGATTCGCCCAGCTCGTCCCCCTGGAATACTTTCGCGTTCTAAGACCGTGACATTTCGCCCAGCGCCTGCCAATCGCATGGCAGCTGATAACCCGGCTAAGCCTGCACCGACAATAACTACGTCATTAGTCTTTCCAGAAACGGTCCTTGGTGAACCTGGAATCCATCTTGAAAAGTTACTCATAGTTATGCCGATCGGTTGGTAGCGAGAATTGCAAGTTCAATCAAGGCCGCTTTAGCATCAGTTTCTCCTGAAAGGGCATTCAGTGATGTTAAAGCCGCTTCTAAATAGCTCGTGATTCGATTCTCTACGAATTCTTGCGCCCCGCAACTTATCAAGATCCTTTGAAGCTCAGAAATCTCATCACTTGTTAGCGACAAGTTCCCTAATTTTTCGAAAAGGTGCTTCTTTTCGGTAGTTGCAGCGTTTACATTAGCAAATGCAATGAGCATCGTCTGCTTACCTTCACGCAAATCATCACCTGCAGGTTTTCCAGTGACTGAACTATCTCCAAAAACTCCAAGTAGGTCATCGCGGAGTTGGAATGCTTCACCTAACGCCAAGCCGTATTGGGACAACACCTGGGTTAATTCTGGCGACGCCCCAGCAATTGCTGCGCCCATGTGAAGTGGTCGTTCTATCGTGTACTTGGCACTCTTGAAGCGAATAACGGTCTCGGCGCGCGCCAGGGTGATGTCACCTCGCACTTGTTCTAAAAGATCAAGATATTGCCCACTCATCAATTCCGTACGCATTATGTCGTAAATTGCTTTGGCTCGAATCAGTTCGTCGGTTGTTAACCCACTTGTCAGAAGCATCTCATCAGCCCAAGACAAAGCTAAGTCACCAACTAGAATCGCAGCTCCTTCGCCAAAAAGCTTTGCTGACCCACTCCATTGGTTAGACATGTGCCTAGTTTCAAATTGCTTGTGGATCGAAGGGTTTCCCCTGCGGGTATCACTTGCATCCATAACGTCGTCATGAATTAAGGCGCATGCTTGTAGAAATTCTAAGCTTGCACACGCTCGAATAATCTCATCAGAATCCTGACCACCAGCTGCTAGAAATCCCCAGTAAGCAAAAGCTGGGCGCAATCTTTTGCCACCTACAAGCAAACCTTCAAGTGACTCAACCAGCGGCAAGGTATCAGGGGAAACATTCACCATCATGGCTTTGTGATCAGAAACAAAGTTATTAAGACTGAGTTGGATGCGCTCTCGAAGCCCGTTTGCATCTAACGGATGAATTTCCACTAGTTCAGGCTATTGGCTGGGCGGATTTATTGCACTTTTGGTCGGGTAGGACAAGGGTAGAACAATAGGGACATGACGTTTGACGAATACCTCGTTAGCTGGGCGCAGATTCATGGCACAAAGCGTCCAACGGGCCTAGTTTTAGTGTGGCTACGAATGTCATTTACACTTTCAACGCCATTAACTCGGCTTAACCCCAATGTCATTACCGCCTTTGGGCCGTTACTTATGTTGGTAGCGATTTATTTTGCAGAGTCTACAAATCGAAACTATTTCTTAGCAAGCATCATTGTGTTTGCTGTTGGATTGGTGGATAGTTTCGATGGAATTGTGGCGGTTAGAACTTCAAAAACAAGTTCTTGGGGCGCGTTTTTAGATGGCATTGTTGATCGATTAATCGATACCGGAATTGGTTTACTGTTAATTGTTTTAGGAGCACCAATTGAAATCGCGGTACTTGCTTTCACTATTGCTCTGATTCATGAATACATGAGGGCTAAAGCTAGTGGCTTAGGGTTTCGCGAAGTTGGTGTAATCACGCCAGCAGAAAAACCAACTCGAATTGCCATCGGAACAATGTTCTTATTTGCCTGTGGCGTGTTGCCAGAACAAACCTCTCAGCTGGCAATAGTTGCATCTCAAGCGTGGTTGGCGTTAGGCGCGATAAGTTTTGCAATGCTGATGCGAGCGTTTCGGAAAAATTTAAAGGCGTAAAAGTTTCAAGCCCTACCAATTCGGCTTGCAACTATCTCAGCCGACATGCCCACTAGCGGTAAACCACCACCGGGGTGGGAAGATCCTCCAACGAGATATAGATTCGGAATCTTTGTTACATTTTCTGGCCTTAAGAATGCTGACCGCATTCCATTACTTGATGTGCCATAAATTGAGCCGCCTGGAGCCAAAGTATTTTTCTCAAGATCAGCTGGCGTAATGGTGTCCTGCCAAGTAACTCGATCTCTGCTTTCGAATCCTCGTTTTGAAAGCACTGACAAAATCTGCTCAGTATAGGAATTCTTAAGCTCTAGGTTCGACCAATCAACGCCATCATTTGGATCATGACGAGGTGCATTAATCAACATAAACCAAGACTCGTCACCTCTTGGCGTCATCTTGGGATCGTTAGGCGAGCAGATGTAAATCGTAGGTTCGGCAACCGGAGAAATCTTTTTATTGATTCCAAAAATTGAGTTGAACTCGTCATCGTAATTTTCTGGAAAAAATACGTTGTGGTGCTCAAGGTCGGGGGTTTTGCCCGACATGGCTCGCAAAATAACGAATCCTGAAAGTGATGGAGTTGCTTTGGCAAGTGATTTCCTAGCTGACTTTGCGGTCAGTTGCGCAGCTGGACTAAGCAGATATTGGTAAACATTAGAAGCATCAGAATTCGCCACAACAATGTCGGCAGAAATGAAGCGCCCATCGTCCAGCGTTACCCCAGAAACTCTTGGTTCGGTGGCAATGTTGGTAACCGTGCAATCAAACTCAAAAGTTACACCGATAGAAGTTGCCCGTTCATAAAGTGCTCGACCAAGTTCTCGTAGTCCACCGGCCACATGATATGCACCAAACATTTGTTCCACGTAGGGGACAGTCGCTAGAGCTGCTGGCGCTTGTCGCGGGTCAGATCCGGTGTAGGTCGCATAACGGTCCACCAGGGTAATCAGCCGAGGGTCTGTTAGATAGTGGTTTGCCAAGTCACGAAGGGTTTTGGTTGGTGCGATTGTCCGAATGTCATTAACTCGCCAAGTCAATGCAAGCAAACTCTTTAGACCGTGAAGCTCAGACTCCAAAAATGGCTTCCTCGTCACCGCCCACATGTCAGCGGCCCGACGCATGAATTGTCGCCATTGATCAGCGCTATTACCACCCAATGTGTCGCCGATTGCTTGGGCACATTTTCCAATTCCAGTTCCAGGCATTTTCAACACTGTGCCATCAGCAAACTGATATCGAAACGCGGTATCCAAGTCAACGATTTCGATCGAGTCTTCAAGTGCTGCGCCGGTCTTGAGAAACAAATCACGATAAACCGCGGGCAACGTTAGCAGACTTGGTCCGGTATCAAATTTATGTCCACCGTGCTCGGCATAACCAAGCTTGCCGCCCCACGTTTTGTTATGTTCTAAAACTTGAACTTCATGGCCCTTGCTCGCAAGCCTGGCGGCGCAAGCCATTCCACCCATGCCGGCACCGATAACAACTATTTTTGCCACAGCCCTACTTTAGGTCCCTTGATTTCCAAGTGTTCGTTCCCGCTAGGTGTCGCCACCATGAAACAACATTGAGAAACGTAAATGCTAAAACAGACAAGGGATGCAGCAAAGCATCAGGAATCAACTTACTTTTCGTAGCACTTGCAGAAATCAGTCGGCCGATAGTTCCAAGAAGCAGACTTAAAGCGGCTAACAATTCGTGCCCTGTGAAAAATCCAGTAAGTGGGTAAACATAGACAAACAAGAAAAATCCGGTTACTCCCAAAGAGCCAATCGCGCCACCAAAAGCATTCCAGAGACTCTTTGAGTAACCGGAGATCAAGGCTTGATTGGTTTCATACATTTTGCAGGTTGCAATCTGGGATCCATCAATTACGCATCCAGAGAATCCGCTTCGATAGAAAGACCTCAGCAATTCGATGTCGTCAAGTATTTCACCCTTAATGGCTTGGTGTCCGCCACTGATTAAGTAAGAATCTTTTCGACAAACTAAAAATTGGCCATTAGCGACAGCCAGACTTTCTCTTCGTGATGACCGAGTTGCTCGAAGTGGGACGGTGGCAAGCCAAGACCATTGCAATAACGGCTGGACAATTCTTGCCAACAACGTGGGAGCAATTTGTCGAGGATATGGACTGACAAGATGTAACTGATATTTCTTGAGCGCAGTAATCGCACTAGCTACTGCGTTAGGCGCCAGAGTCACGTCACTGTCAATAAATACCAAGAAATCAACATCAACACTTTCCGAAAGTCGATGACAAGCCCAAGCTTTACCAAGCCACCCTTGTGGTAATTCCGGAGCACCAGTTATGACTTTCAATCTCGAGTCGTAAAAGGCCAGCAACTTTTCAGATGTGGCATCTGTTGAGGCATCGTCTAAAACAATAACTTCAAAATCAGTTAGCAACTCTTGGTTCAAGGCACTTTGGACCGCAAAAGATATTGAATTCTCTTCATTTCGTGCTGGAATCAGAATCGCGACTCTCTCAGTTACCTGACTCGGTTCAGGTCTAATCAAGAAAAAATAATTGAAAAATAAGTTGAGCGAAAGTAGCAACGAAAGCGCTACTGAAATTGTTAATAACGTCGTTGCCATAGCATCCAAGACCAGGGGATTAGCACGATGCCCATACCAACAAATCCAGTAATCGCGACCGTTGGCTGATTAAAGAATGGTGAAACCGGAACTATGTTGACCAAGAAGCTTCCTAACCAAACCCAATACACAAGCGCATAAGGAGTTTTGTTGGAAACTTCCGATTGAGTTGGTTTCAAGAAAAGCGAAAGTAGAATGAAAATTGTGGCTGTGGAAACGAACCAGCCAAAGAAATTAGTTAACGGGATGTCTTTAGTTGCATGTCCATCGTTAAACCAAGTCCAATACCCTTCGTTTACCATTTGCGGATCCAGATACAGATCCCAAGTCGACATCAGCAGTGCAGACGCAGGTATCGCGAGAAATCTAGACTTAACCAGATCTCGCGAAATCAGCCACGAAGGATAAAGCATCATGAACCACGCGAATGGAATCAACAGCGGAACTCCAAGCACTGATAACCCAAGGCGCTCTGGATCGTATTCATAGGTACCAAACGGTAAGCCCGTGGTAACTCCAAGCACTTCGATGCCAAACGTCAGTAGCAGCGCGATGAATAGGAACTTGACTAGAAATTCGCGACCAAAGGCCGCGTAGGCATGAAAACCCGAAGCTGTAGCAAAGGCTAAAACCCCAATGATGGTTGTGGCATCGCGCAGGCCATCCGAAGTGAGCGCCCACGCAATTTGAGCCAGTACGGTAATGCCGGCTGCAACTATCGAAACTAGTAGGAGCTGATTTTTAGAATGTTCAACTTCAGTCATTTGAACTTCGCTTTTCCAAGGTAGAAAAATCGAGCCCAGCAAAGCTTCCAGAAAGTTTGGTGACTTTAAATCTGGCAAACAGTTCTTCGGAATACCATCCGGTTTCATGAGTACGTGCTATCACGGCCGCATGAGGTTTTTGCTTACTTGAAAATGCGGTAATGCTTTCATTTGATTCCCAGATACTAAATGTTCCTTGCAACCCGATTGGCGCTTCACCAATACCCAAACTGGTAATTAATCCGGCAGTTGAATTCAAATCTGTTGAAACTGGTGGCACGCTGCGCCAGAATTCCCGCCACCATCGAGGTTTGATTGAAGCTCGGGTTAGGGCAGCGGTAAGTCCATCCCATTTTTCAGGAACCGGGTTTCCAAATGGTGCTTGCTTTGCCCAGGTGCCTTTGGCGGATAGCGGTTCTAGTTCGATGTGTGCTTGCGCGGCAGCAATCTTTACCCACTGCCTAGCAGGCTTACTTGTTAAGTACTCCAGTGATTCCTCATGTGTTTTCCAGACTGACAAAACACACCAGTGATGAATGTCAGCGTCTCGAACTGTGAAGGTCTTGCCCGAACCGGTACCCATTAATTTGTAGAAAGTAAGTCCGGGAAGTTTGCGCATTGCAAGCCTTTGGCGCGCCATTAACGTCAAGGCAATTAGAACATGACGAGTTCGCACTCTCGTTATATCTAGGCGGACAAACACAGTTAAGACTTTAGTCTGCTGCGACGACGAGTGCGGTTCCACCAGTGATCTTGAGTAACGATTCATAGTCAAGGCGGCAAACTACATGGGTATGCCCACAAGCACCCCACACAACTTCGTAGTCCTTTAGCGCAAGGTCAACAATTGTTTGTGGTTGGAATACTCTACCTTCGTGTATCCATCCGACAGGGGAGACACCACCGATTGCAAATCCACTCCACAATCGAACGAAGTCAGCATCGGCGCGACCTAGCTTAGGAACTTCCAGAGCAGATGCGACCAATTCAGTATCAACGCGATGTCTGCCGGACGTAACTACCAACAGTGGCCGTTCGCCATGTTCAGTGTCGATTTTGAAAACGATCGACGAGGCAATTTGTCCAACTTCTACATCGAGAACATTGGCGGCGTCAATTGCAGTCCTCGCCGTATCAGCAAGGTGTCTGATCTCGGTTTCGACTCCATGAGTCTCGAGTGCAGTGCGAACTCGCTTTACTGAGGCATGCTCAGTTTGCTGAGTCATGTACGAATTAACCTAAGCCGAAGTTGCCTAGGCGGTAGCTTCTTTGAATTGCTGCTCAATAATGGTGAGCGCATCTTCAAGCAAGTGCTCTGGCATAACCATTGGTGGTAGGAAGCGAAGTACGTTTCCGTAAGTACCAGCAGTCAGGACTAGAACGCCATTTGCATGACAGGCTTTGGCAACCTTGTTCGTCATATCAGGATCTGGTTCCATTGAACCCTTCTTGACAATCTCCACCGCAATCATTGCGCCTCGACCACGGACGTCGCAGATCACTCCTGTGTCTTCCGCAATTTTTTGCAATCTAGGCTTCATGATCTCTTCGATGCGCTGGGCCTTTGCATTTAAATCTTCACGTTCCATGACGGCAATAGAACCAAGAGCCGCCGCACAAGCAATCGGATTGCCGGCATAAGTTCCACCTAAGCCACCAGCTTCGACTGAGTCCATAATTTCGGCGCGACCAGTAATAGCGGCTAGCGGAAGTCCACCAGCAATACCTTTAGCAGTGATGATCATGTCTGGCACGATGCCTTCATGTTCAGAAGCGAACCACTGTCCGGTACGGCAGAAGCCAGTCTGAACTTCGTCGGCAACAAATACGATGCCATTGTCCTTTGAGAACTTAACAAGTTCAGGAAGGAAGCCAGTGGCAGGAACCACGAAACCGCCTTCACCTTGGATTGGTTCAATCACAATTGCCGCAATGTTGCCAGCCCCAAGTTCCTTATTCATTTTGCTAATTGCATGGGCAGCAGCTTCCACGCCAGTTAATCCATCATGAGATGGGTTCGACATTGGCATCCGATAAATTTCTGGGGCAAACGGACCAAAGCCTTGCTTGTATGGAATATTTTTGGCTGTCATGCTCATGGTTAAGTTAGTTCGACCGTGGTATCCATGTTCAAAAACCACAACCATTTGACGCTTTGTGTAGGAGCGGGCAACTTTGACTGCGTTTTCTACTGCTTCGGCTCCTGAGTTGAAAAGTGCAGAACGCTTTTCGTGATCGCCAGGTGTTAAACGATTTAATGCTTCACAAACTTCTACATAACCTTCGTAGTGTGTGACTGTAAAGCAAGTGTGCGTAAACTTTGCTACCTGCTCCTGTACGCGGGTTACTACATCTTCAGCAGCATTACCAACGCCAGTGACCGCGATACCGGAACCCATGTCAATCAGTGAGTTACCATCGATATCTACAACGATGCCACCAGCGGCACGATCTATATAGATAGGAAGAGCTACACCTACGCCGCCGCTAACCGCACTAGTGCGACGAGCTTGCATAGCCAAGGATTTTGGTCCTGGTAGGGATGTAACTAGATTTCGCTCTTGGGCGATGCCATTTACTGGGGCTGAGATATTTGTAGCAGTCATAGAAACAATGTTAGACCCGATAGGCGTTCCTACAAGTTGGCCCTTAGAAATCCAAATCTGACCAGACCCACAGTTAGTGGCAGAACGGATATGGGCGTAACCTATGAGGATATGAGCGCTATTTACCCATTTTGGATCGCCGGAAAGCCTGCCACTAGCGATGTAATCGCGGACGTAATTCACCCTGGTGATGGAAAAATCGTTGGGCAGTACTACGTACCTAATCCTGCGCAGGTTGAGGAAGCTGTTGCTGCCGCCTGGGAATCTCGCCATGCAGCTCGTCGTACCACCGCAGCACAGCGGGCTGACGCGCTGATGCATGTATCGAAGCGGTTAACAGAGCGAGCAGAAGAGATTGCTCAGTTGATTTTGGACGAGAACGGCAAGCCGCTGATGTGGGCACGCGCCGAGGCCGGCAGAGCTGGATTAGTTTTCCGTTGGGCTGCCGAAGAAGTGCGCAGATTTTCGGGCGAACTACAAAGGCTTGACACCGAAGTTGCAACTGCCGGACGAATGGCGATCATTCGTCGATTCCCACATGGTCCAGTGCTGGGAATTTCGCCGTTTAACTTCCCGATGAATTTGGTCGCACATAAAGTTGCGCCAGCAATTGCCGTAGGAGCACCAATCGTCGTTAAGCCAGCCCCAAGTACGCCGTTGAGTGCATTGGTTCTTGGTGAGATTCTCGCTGAGACGGACTTGCCAGCTGGATCCTGGTCAGTACTTCCGGTGGGTAACGAAGCAGCACCAGCTTTGGTTGCAGATGTGCGCTTACCAGTGGTTTCGTTCACAGGTTCAGACAAAGTTGGTTTTGAAATCCAAAAGGCAGTTCCAAGTAAGCACATCACGCTGGAACTTGGTGGGAATGCAGCAGCGGTTGTTCTTGAAGACTGGAATAGCGAAAAGGACATGACGTGGGCGGCTTCGCGCATTGCTACCTTTGCAAACTATCAAGCTGGTCAATCATGTATCTCCGTTCAACGAGTGCTAATCCACAATTCGATCTTTGAAGAAATGACGAACCGAATTGTTAGTGCAGTGTCTTCGCTTCCGAATGGTGATCCACGTGATGAAAAAACTGTTGTTGGTCCAATGATCAATGAAGCAGCAGCCATCCGAGTTGAGGAATGGGTTAACGAAGCAGTAGCAGCGGGAGCAAAGGTACTAACCGGCGGCAAGCGCAACGGTTCCTACTATGAGCCAACTGTGCTGGCCAACGTTCCGGTTGACGCCAAGGTTTCCTGCAATGAAGTATTTGGGCCAGTAATGCTAGTGAATTCGATCTCCTCTACCCAAGAAGGCTTCGACATTGTTAATGACTCACCGTTTGGTTTGCAGGCAGGTGTATTCACTCACAATTTGCAAACTGCATTCTTGGCGCATTCCGAACTTGAAGTTGGCGGCGTCATAATTGGTGACGTTCCAACATTCCGGTCAGATCAAATGCCGTACGGTGGAGTTAAAGCATCTGGCGTAGGAAAAGAAGGATTACTGCATGCCATGCGCGATCTCACGCATGAGCGCATTTTGGTCCTTAGTGATCTCGCGCTTTAGTTGATGCTAAGAATTTCAGTTAACCGAGCGTGAATCAATTATGCGTTCAGTAATTGTTTTGGGTTCCACTGGAAGTATTGGAACTCAAACCTTAGATGTAATAAGACAAAGCAGTTCAGATTTTAAGGTACTTGGAATTTCGGCTGGGGGAAGTAATCCAAGTTTGCTTGCGGAGCAAGCATTGGAATTCAATGTCGAGTATTTAGCAATCGCCAGTGCCACTGCAGCTCAAGATGTGCAGTTAGCGATCTACGCTCAGGCAAAAATAGCTGGGTACGCAGAGGGCAATTTCACACTTCCAAAAATGTTAATTGGCCCCCAAGCAGCAGCTGAACTCGCTGCCATCTCTGCAGATGTGGTTGTCAACGGAATAACTGGAGCCGTGGGGTTACTTCCAACAGTTGCTGCGCTGTCTGCTGGTTCAGTACTAGCTCTTGCGAATAAAGAGTCATTAGTCATAGGCGGCAGAGCAGTTACCAAACTTGCTAAGCCAGGACAAATTATTCCTGTTGATAGTGAGCACTCTGCAATTGCACAATGTTTAAGGTCAGGTCAGGCAAGTGAAGTTAAACGCTTGGTATTAACTGCAAGCGGTGGTCCGTTTAGATCGATGAAGCGTGAGCAACTAGAGAATGTCACACCTGAGCAAGCTTTAAATCATCCAACTTGGAATATGGGTCCAGTCGTGACCATAAATTCCGCCACCATGATGAATAAAGGTTTGGAAGTTATTGAAGCTCACCTGTTGTTCGATATCGCCTTCGAAAACATAGACGTCGTAGTTCATCCACAATCCGTCATCCATTCAATGGTTGAATTCATTGACGGATCAACGATCGCCCAAGCAAGTCCGCCGGACATGAGACTTCCTATCGCGCTCAGTTTGGGATGGCCAAATCGGATTCCGGGTTTGGCAGCTGGATGTGATTGGAATCAAGCCACCACTTGGACCTTTGAACCACTAGACAGTGAAGTTTTCACTGCGGTTGAACTTGCAAAGTTTGCTGGAACTCAGGCGGGTACAGCCCCTGCAGTACTAAACGGCGCAAATGAAATTGCGGTAGCAGCCTTCCTTGCAGGTGAGCTGCCATTCTTGGAAATAGTTGATTTTGTTTCGGAAGTACTTCACGTTCACTTAAAGACTAATTTTGTGTCAGACCACGACCTGACAATAGAGGAAGTTTTAAGGGCTGCAGATTGGGCACAACATTATGGTCGTGAATTACTTGATTCCAAGAAATAGGAAAACCACATGTTGAGCCTGTTAGGAATATTGATTTTTGCATTTGGCTTACTTGCATCGATTGCGTTGCACGAGTTAGGTCACATGACACCGGCAAAGAAATTTGGGGTCAAAGTTCCGCAGTACATGGTGGGCTTTGGTCCAACAATTTGGTCTCGCAAAAAAGGTGAAACTGAATATGGAATCAAAGCAATTCCGCTTGGTGGATACATTCGCATGATCGGAATGTTTCCACCCAATCCAAAAGGAGTTCAAGATCGCGAGCACCTAGGTCGAATGGGCCTAATGATTGAGTCCGCCCGAGAGGAAGTACTTTCGGAAATTGCACCCGAAGACGAACCGCGTACGTTTTATCGATTGAGCGTTCCAAAGAAATTGACTGTCATGTTTGGTGGACCTTTCATGAACTTGGTAATTGCGACAATTTTGTTCACGATCTCACTGAGTGGAATTGGTCGTCCGGAAGTCACAACAACAGTCAGAGAAGTTGTGGCCTGTGTTCCGACTAGCGCCAATCCAAATGGAATTGCATCTACAAGTGGAAAGTGTGAAGGGGGAGTAACCACACCAGCCGCTGAAATAAACCTGGCTCCCGGGGACAAATTATTGGCCGTCAATGGGCAAGAAATCACAACTTGGGATGATCTCGGAGCTGCACTTGGCGATAAAGCTGGGAAGGTTGCTGAAGTTACATTCTTAACTAAGACTGGCGAAACTAAAACTAAATCTGTCGAAGTCGCCGCTATTGAGACACCAGTTTTTAGCAAGTCTGGTGAAGCAACAGGAGAATTCTCCAGCCGCGGTTTCTTGGGAGTATCGCCAAGTTTCGAATTGGTTCAGGCACCAATTTCTGAGGTTCCGGGCTTCATGGTGTCCATCACTGCGACAAGCGTCGGTGCTTTACTTGATTTCCCGGCAAGAGTTTTCGCCCTTGCTAGCGAGTTATTTACTGATGCCCCGAGAGATCCTGAAGGTCCAGTAAGCGTGGTTGGGATCGGGCGCATCAGCGGGCAGATAACTAGCAGTGAGGCAATTCCAGCCATCTATAAGGCTGGTGACCTCATTACGTTATTGGCATCGGTAAACCTGTTTTTATTCGTATTTAACATGGTTCCCGTACTGCCATTGGATGGCGGCCATATCGCTGGGGCACTTTATGAAGGTGCACGTAGGCAAATTGCTCGAATTCGTCGCAAGCCACTTCCAGGCCCAGTCGATACTGCGAAAATGCTGCCGGTGGCATACGCAATGTCCATAGTTTTGCTCGCGATGTCCGCAATCGTCATTCTTGCTGACTTTATTAAGCCGATGACTTTCTAGCAAAAGAAATCAGGTTTAACCCTGGTCAGGCAAATGTAATGAAAGTGGCGGATAATAGAGACATGACGATTGATCTTGGCCTACCAGCGCTACCGCCTCCCGTTTTGGCACCACGGCGAAAAAGTCGTCAGATAACCCTTCGGCATGCGACCCATCCAATTTTGGTTGGCGGCGATGCTCCAATCAGCATCCAGTCAATGGCAACAACTCTTACTGCAGATGTGAACAGTACGCTGCAGCAGATTGCGGAATTGACTGCATCGGGCTGCCAAATTGTCCGCGTTGCTGTGCCGAGTCAAGATGATGCGGATGCGTTGCCACAGATCGCAAAGAAATCAAGTATTCCAGTAATTGCAGATATTCATTTTCAACCAAAGTACGTTTTTGCTGCCATCGATGCAGGTGTAGCTGGGGTTCGAGTTAATCCAGGCAACATAAAACAGTTCGACGACAAAGTTAAAGAAATCGCTAAGGCAGCAGGAGATGCTGGGATTCCGATTCGCATTGGAGTTAATGCCGGATCGCTCGATAAACGGTTACTAGAAAAGTACGGCAAAGCAACCCCAGAGGCTTTAGTTGAATCAGCACTTTGGGAGGCTTCGCTATTCGAAGAACATGGATTTGGTGACATCAAAATTTCGGTAAAGCATCATGACCCAGTTGTTATGGTGCAGGCCTATCGCTTACTCGCAGCACAATCGGATTACCCACTTCACCTTGGAGTTACTGAGGCCGGTCCACTGTTCCAAGGAACCATCAAATCTGCCGTTGCTTTCGGTTCGCTTCTAGGCGATGGAATTGGTGACACGATTCGAGTTTCACTTTCAGCGCCACCAGTTGAAGAAGTTAAAGTTGCAAATCAAATTTTAGAATCCCTCAACTTAAAGCAGCGTGGCCTAGAGATTGTCAGTTGTCCTTCCTGTGGTCGCGCACAAGTTGACGTTTACACCTTGGCGGAGCAAGTGACGGCAGGTTTGGAGGGACTTGAAGTACCGCTACGCGTGGCCGTTATGGGATGTGTAGTCAATGGCCCAGGTGAAGCCAGGGAAGCTGATCTCGGTGTCGCAAGCGGAAATGGTAAAGGCCAGATTTTTGTTAAGGGCGAAGTAATTAAGACCGTGCCCGAAGCTCAAATTGTGGAAACACTCATTGAAGAAGCGATGAAACTAGCCGCGAGTATGGATTCTGAAGGCGCACCAATAGTTTCTGTTTCGTAACCACATTTGGCATGGCACACGAAATTCGTGCACTTGATGTGCATTCAATAGATCAAGTTAAAACTTTGATTGAGCAAGATCCAGTTCGTCATTGTTTCCTTGCGGCACGTATCGAGCAAACTAAGCAAAGTAGATTTCGGCCAAGCTATCCAGATCTACTTGGTTACTTTGATGACGGAAAACTCAAGTCACTTTTAATGACGGGAGCAAACATTGTTCCTGTGAACACCTCACTAATTGCTCGTCAAGAGTTTGCAACAGCACTTAATCGAGCGGGTAGACGCAGTTCATCGATTGTCGGCCCAGCTGAGGAAGTCCTGGACCTTTGGAACAAAGTTTCGGATCACTGGGGATCTGCCAGAGAAATTCGAGCTAGCCAGCCTGTTATGGCGATCCGGACTAACTCAAGCAAAGCGATTGACCACGAGGTTAGATACTCAAACTTGGCAGATTTGGATGACTTGCTTCCAGCTTGCATAGCTATGTTCACTGAAGAGGTTGGAATTAGCCCAACAGCTAACGGAGGTGCAAGCGCCTATCGAAATCGAATTTCTGAATTGGTTTCAGCGCGCCGTTCTTTTGTGAAATATGTAGGATCCGAACTTATATTCAAGGCGGAAGTTGGAACTGTTGGTGCCGGGGTCGCACAAATCCAAGGAGTTTGGGTTAAGCCAGAATTTCGTGGCCAGGGAATTTCAGTACCTGCCATGGCTGCAGTAGTGAAACTAATTTTGGCTGACACAGCCCCAGTTGTTTCGTTGTATGTCAACGATTTCAACGAGGTTGCCTTGAATACATATCGAAGTGTTGGATTTGAACACGTCGATACTTTTGCAACCATACTTTTTTAGTTTGTTGTGACCTTATTTGACGTGGCTCTAGCCAGTACCAAGGCTAATCAGATAAAACAGGGTTCTTCTGTACGATTGAGTCACTATTCATTTAGACCTTAGGAGCGCTAGTGCTACGGATGTCAACCCTGTTCTTGCGGACATTGCGCGAGGATCCAGCGGATGCCGAAGTACCTAGCCACCGCCTCTTGGTGCGCGGCGGATATGTTCGTCGAGTTGGCCCAGGCATTTGGTCTTGGCTCCCACTTGGATATTTGGTTTATCGAAATGTCGAACGCATAGTTCGTGAAGAAATGGATAGTGCAGGATTCCAAGAAGTTCACTTCCCAGCTTTGCTGCCGCGCGAGCCTTATGAAAAAACTGGTCGATGGAATGAATATGGTGACAATTTGTTCAGGTTGCAGGACCGAAAAAAAGCGGACTACCTTTTAGGACCGACTCATGAAGAAATGTTCACACTCATGGTTAAGGGCGAGTACTCGTCATATAAAGATCTTCCACTCTGCATTTATCACATTCAGATTAAGTACCGTGATGAGGCTAGACCACGTGCTGGAATTTTGAGAGCTCGGGAATTTGTTATGAAGGACTCATACTCCTTCGACATAAATGATGCAGGACTAGATGTCTCCTACCAGCGACATCGTGATTCGTACATCAAAACATTTGATCGTCTGGGCATGAATTACGAAATTGTTTCAGCAATGTCTGGTGCCATGGGTGGCTCAAAGAGTGAAGAGTTTTTGGCAACCTGTGAAAGTGGCGAAGATACCTATGTAAAGTGCCCAAGTTGTGGACTAGCGGCAAATGTGGAGGCTATCGTCACGCGGGTGCCAGCTGAAATGGATCCGAGTGGAATTCCAGCCGCGCACGTTGAAGATACGCCAGATACTCCAACAATTGCCTCGTTAGTAGAGGTGTCGAATTCCAGACCGGAGTTGCGCAGATCTGATCGTGATTGGCACGCAGGCGACACTCTAAAGAATGTCGTTGTAATGCAAGTTGATCTGGCTGGCAATCGCACCCCATTAATAATCGGTTTACCAGGTGATCGCGAAGTTGATTTAAAGCGAGTTGAAGCGGCTCTCCACCCGATTTCAATTGAAGCATTTGAAGAAGAGGATTTCAAAAAACATCCAGCACTAGTCAAGGGATACATTGGGCCAGAAGTTCTCGGATTGAAATCAAAGTCAGGAATCCAATACTTAGTAGATCCGAGAGTTGTTAATGGTTCACGTTGGATCACTGGCGCAAATAAGCGAGGAAACCATGTCTACGACTTAGTTGCCGGTAGAGATTTTTCGTGGGATGGCGTCATTGAAGCGGCAGAGGTTCGCCAAGGAGATGGCTGTTCAAACTGCGAAAGCGAAGTAATGATCGCTCGTGGCATTGAAATTGGTCACATATTCCAATTAGGTCGCAAATATGCTGAGGCATTAGACCTAAAGGTGCTCGACGAAAACGGTGAACTTGTCACCGTGACGATGGGTTCATATGGAATAGGCGTGTCACGTGCGGTAGCGACCATTGCAGAGCAGTCACATGATGAAAAAGGCCTAATCTGGCCACGCGAAGTTTCGCCAGCCGACATTCATATCATTGCTACCGGTAGAGATGACGAACCGTTTGAAGTAGCCCTAAAGATCAGTGAAGAATTAGAGGCAAGCGGAGTGAGAGTCTTGTTTGACGACCGACGAGGTGTTTCGCCTGGCGTTAAATTCAACGACTCGGAATTGTTGGGAATCCCAACAATTGCTGTTGTTGGCAAAGGCCTTGCAGATGGCGTGATTGAACTACGCGATCGCAAATCGGGAGATCAAATCCTGGTGCCAGTTGTGGATTTTGTTACCGAGGTTGTGTCGTTAGTGACCAAGAAGTAATCACCATGGCAATTAACGCTGTGGTTTTCGATTGGGGTGGCACGCTCACCCCTTGGCATAATGTCGATCTTCACGAGCTTTGGTTGGGTTACGCAAACGTTTACGATCCTACAAATGCCCAGCAACTAGCGGAAACCCTAAATCATGGAGAACAAGCTCGTTGGTCTCGACAATTTGAAACAAATGGTGAAATTGGAACTGGAGTACTCGATGAGTTGTTTCACGAGGCTGGCGTTGATACTTCTGACCCACGGCACTTCCAAGCATTAGACACGTACTTAAGTGGCTGGGATCCCCATACCTATACGGACCCAGAAGCTATTGAACTTCTTGAGGAACTTCGTGGTCGAGGAATCAAAACAGCAGTTCTATCAAACACAATGTGGCCACGTAGACATCATGAAGCAGTATTAGAGCGCGATGGTGTCCTGCACTTGTTTGATTACCTTCTGTTCACCAGTGAAACGGCTACCGGAAAGCCACATAAATCTGTTTTTGCCGATGTGCTTTACAACTTAGACGTGGAACCACAAGAAGCAGTATTTGTCGGGGATCGATTATTTGATGACATTCACGGCGCACAATCGATTGGGATGAAAGGAATTTGGATTCCACATTCAAACATTCCAGCTTCACAATCATCTGATTTGGGAATCACGCCAGATGCCACAGTTCAACGCCTAGGTGAAGTCATTAACGTGGTAATCGGCTGGAGTGCTCAGTAGGGATGCAATTCCAATTGGTCGAGTTATCAATCTGGATAGTTGCAATTTGTCTAGTTGCTGCGTTTCTTGCTGGATTTGTCGATGCGGTAGCCGGTGGTGGTGGATTAATCCAACTACCAGTTCTACTTTGGACGTTTCCCTCCGTGCCCCTGGCAAGCATTCTGGGCACGAACAAAGCAGTCTCCATAGTTGGCACAAGCACTGCAGCTAACACTTACCGTAAGCAAATTCAAGTTAATGCAAAACTTCTGCTTCCAATGATGAGCATGGCATTCATCGGATCGATATTTGGTGCATTGCTAGCGACTAATGTTTCACGGGCGATGTTCGAACCGATAATTTTGGTGATTTTGATTGCAGTTGGTTTCTTTACACTGTTACGACCTGACTTCGGAAAACTTGAATCGAAAAGAGAAGCCTCTCCGTTCCTTGCGCCACTGGTTGGTTTAGCTATCGGTTTCTATGATGGGCTAATTGGTCCAGGTACTGGAATGTTTTTGCTGTTTTCATTAGTAACGGTTATCGGAACCAGCTTCTTGGGCGCCTCGGCTGTTGCAAAATTTGTAAATGTCGCAACAAACTTGGCGGCACTAATCATCTTTATACCCGGAGGACATGTACTTTGGGGAGTCGCGGCATTGATGGCACCTGCAAACCTGCTTGGTGGATATTTAGGTGCTAGAACCGCACTCGATCGTGGAAGTTCATTTGTTCGTCTAGTATTTCTAGCCATGCTTGTGGCACTGATAGTGAGACTTGCAGTCACAATTTAAAGATCCTGAATCTTATTTCCAATTCCACCACCACAGGCTACGATGGAAAGACAACTGCTCGACCAAATTGAAAAGGCACGACAATGATTCCAGTTTCTGACCTTTCGTTATTACTGGAGCCTGTTGTGGGTTCCTTTGATTTAGATCTAGATGACATTGAGATCACTAGATCCGGTGGTCAAAAAATTCTTGATGTCACAATTGACGGTGATGCGGGGGTAAACCTTGACGAAGTCGCTGCAGTGTCTCGGGCAATCTCGGATTTCCTAGATACCTCTGACGCCATGGGGGATGAACCTTATGTACTTGAAGTTGGAACACGTGGCGTCACGAAGCCGCTGACAAAGCCAGCTCACTGGAGACGAAATGTTGGCCGACTGGTGAATGTAGCTGGCGATGCCGTAAATGCAGTGGGGCGGATTATTAAATTTACCGATCCGAATGTGACCCTCGACATAAAGGGCAAACCGAGAATTTTGAACATAGGTGAAATCTCACGTGCAAACATCGAAATTGAATTCAAGAAGATGCCCAAGGAAGATACTGAAGCCGCAGATTTAGCTGACGATCATGATCTTGAGTCAGATTAAGAGAGCACACCATGGACATTGATGTTTCAGCTTTAAAAGGTTTGACGCGAGAACGCGGACTCTCCTTGGATTATGTTGTTGACGCTATCGAGCAAGCTCTACTAGTCGCCTACTTGCATGCTCCAGGTGCACACGAGAGCGCCCGCGTAGAACTTGATCGTGCAACTGGCCATGTATTGGTAATCGC
Organism: Actinomycetota bacterium; assembly: GCA_009918005.1. Taxonomy (GTDB): domain Bacteria; phylum Actinomycetota; class Actinomycetes; order S36-B12; family UBA5976; genus UBA5976. The sequence continues at coordinate 48,606 of RGDC01000001.1, read as the reverse complement.
TGACGAACTAAATGACGAAGGTGAAAAGATCGGGGAATTCGAAGCTACCCCCGAAGGCTTTGGACGAGTGGCTGCCTCGTTGGCACGTGGCGTTATTACGCAAAGACTTAAAGCGGCCGATGATGACGCAACCGTTGCCGAATTTCAGGCAAAAGAAGGCGACATTGTCTCGGGTGTAATTCAGCAGGGAAGCGATCGTCAGTTGATTTTCGTGAACCTAGGAAAAGTCGAGGGAGTACTACCGCCAGAAGAAAGCGTCCCAGGCGAGGATTACTCACACGGAACTCGAATTAGGTGTTACGTCGTTGCAGTAAAGATGGGACCCAAGGGACCGGTCATCACGCTTTCTCGATCCCACCCCAAGTTAGTAGAAGAATTATTCAAATTCGAAGTTCCAGAAATTGCAGATGGCACAGTCGTGATTGAAGGGCTTGCCCGCGAAGCCGGACACCGGACCAAGATTGCGGTATCAACAAAAGCTGCAAGTGTTAATCCAAAAGGTGCCTGCATCGGTCCTTTAGGTGGGCGAGTGCGTGCCGTTATGAGCGAACTTGGTGGCGAAAAAATTGATATCGTTGATTTCAGCGACGACTTAGCTTTGTATGTTAAGCATGCACTTTCACCTGCGAAAGTTATCTCATCGACTTTGATCGATGAAGAAAACCGAATTGTCCGAGTGGTAGTTCCAGATTTTCAGTTGAGTCTTGCTATTGGCCGCGAGGGCCAAAACGCGAGATTGGCAGCCCGATTGACTGGGGCAAAAATCGACATTAAGTCAGATATGGCAGCCGACGTTTAGCTCAAAATCTGCCTAGAAACTTTCAAAAACCCTGTGAATACTGGGCTTGCGCAATTTCGGCTAGACTCAAGACAAGTATCCGTTAACTACCGCTGAAAACGGGAGTGTTTATGTTCAACGCCAGGCTTGCGTTCTAGTTATGAACGCCAACAGGCAAGGTGCTCATCTAATGGGCACCAAGAAGCAGAGTGCTCAGAAATGAGCGCGCAAAAACAAGAGACGGTTCGGATCTATTAATTAGACCTCGGACCAGACTGGAGAATCGTGTCCAAGGTCCGAGTGTATGAGCTTGCAAAGGCGCTAGGCGTCGAAAGCAAAGACATCATTTCAAAACTTGAAGAAGTTGGTGAGTACGTCAAGTCGGCATCGTCGACTGTCGAAGCTCCTGTTATTCGTCGTCTACACGACAAGTTTCCTGAACTTAAAGAAGCTGCAGCAAAAGCACCTGCGCCAGCGAAAAAAGCGCCAGCAAAAAAGGTTGCAGCGCCTGTTGACTCAGGTTCAGATGAGCCAACTGCTCCGGCATCAACTCAAATTGCAGAACCCGTTGTGGAGTCAACATCTGTTACTACTGCAGCACCATCAACTGAAGGTGCATCTGCTACACCGACTGCGCCCGCTGCACCAGTAAGTCCAACTGCTGGCGCAATGCCAGGCCCACGTCCAGGTGGACCGCGCCCAGGAAACAATCCATTTACTTCGGCACCGCGACCACCGCGCGCCGGCAACAATCCATTCTCATCTGGTAGCGCTGGACCACGTCCAGGTGGCGGAGTAACCGGTGCACCTCGTCCAGCTGGTGCTCGACCAGGTGGTCCAGGACGTCCAGGTGGAGATCGCCCAGGTGGAGATCGCCCAGGTGGTTTTGGCGGACCTCGTCCAGGTGGACCTGGTGGCGCAGGTCGTCCAGGTGGAGATCGTCCAGGTGGCTTCGGCGGACCTCGTCCAGGTGGAGATCGTCCAGGTGGCTTCGGCGGACCTCGTCCAGGTGGTGCTGGTGGTGGCTTCGCAGGTGCAGGTGCACCGGGTGGAGCTCCGGGTGGAGCGCCAGGCGGCAGACCAGGTGGTCGCCCGAATTCAACGGGTGGCCGCGGAAACACCGCAGGTGCGTTTGGTAAATCGGGCGGCCGACCTTCAAAGGGTCGTAAGTCAAAGCGTGCAAAGCGTCAAGAGTTCGACAACATGATGGCTCCCGTTACAGGTGGTTCATCTGTAGCTATGGGCCGTGGCGATGCAATTCGCCTTGCTCGTGGATCGTCGTTAAGCGACTTTGCAGACAAAATTAATGCTGAGCCAGCCTCTCTCGTTCAGATCCTTTTCAAGATGGGCGAGATGGTTACGGCCACTCAGTCTGTTAACGAAGAAACCTTGCAACTTCTTGGGGCGGAATTGAATTACGAAATTCAAATCATTTCGCCTGAAGATGAAGATCGCGAACTTCTAGAGTCCTACGATCTTGAATTTGGTGATGAAGGCGACGCCGAAGACTTAGTAATTCGTCCACCGGTTGTAACCGTTATGGGTCACGTTGATCATGGTAAGACTCGATTGCTTGATGCGATTCGTCAAACAAATGTCATCGAACGGGAAGCCGGCGGAATAACCCAGCACATTGGTGCTTATCAGATCCACCATGTTCATGAGGGCGTCGAACGCGCAATTACATTTATTGATACTCCGGGTCACGAGGCATTTACCGCCATGCGTGCCCGTGGTGCGCAGGTGACTGACATTGCAGTTTTGGTAGTTGCAGCTGATGACGGTGTTAAGCCACAGACAATTGAAGCTTTGAATCACGCACAAGCAGCCAATGTTCCAATCGTTGTTGCAGTAAACAAAATTGATAAAGAAGGTGCTGACTCTACTAAGGTTCGTGGACAGCTAACGGAATACGGATTAGTCCCAGAAGAATATGGTGGCGACACAATATTCGTTGACGTATCCGCAAAGAACAACTTAAACATCATTGAGCTTATTGATTCGATTTTGTTAACTGCAGATGCCGGACTAGATCTTCGCGCTAACCCAATTCAAGACGCTCAGGGTGTGGCAATCGAAGCCAATCTTGACCGGGGTCGTGGGCCTGTTGCCACTGTTTTGGTGCAACGCGGAACCCTTCGTCCCGGAGATTCAATTGTTGTTGGCGACGCATTCGGTCGCGTCCGCGCAATGATGGATGAAAACGGGGAACCAGTTAAGGAAGCTGGGCCGGCTCGGGCTGTCCAAGTTCTTGGACTTACCTCTGTGCCAAGCGCAGGTGACAGCTTCTTAGTTGTTGCTGAAGATCGAATTGCCCGTCAGATTGCTCAATCTCGTGGCGCTCGAGAGCGCAATGCAGAATTGGCAGCGCGACGTGGACGACACACTCTAGAAGATGTGCTCAAGGCACTCGAGAAGGGTGAAGTTGTTGAACTCAAGATCATCATTAAGGGTGACGTTTCTGGTTCGGTTGAAGCGCTTGAAGATGCTTTGCTAAACATTGACGTTGATGATGAGAACGTTATTTTGCGCGTTATCCACCGCGGCGTTGGTGCTATCACCGAGAACGACGTTTCGTTAGCTGCAGCTTCTGATGCCATGATCATCGGATTCAACGTGCGACCGGAAGGTAAGTCACGCGACTTGGCGGATCGGGAAAATGTTGAGATCCGTTACTACAACGTAATCTACGGCGTAATCGATGACATCGAATCTGCTCTAAAGGGAATGCGTAAGGCTGAGTACGAAGAGGCAGAACTTGGTTCAGCTGAAGTTCGCGACGTATTCCGCTCAAGCAAGTTTGGAAACATTGCAGGTTGCATGGTTCTCAATGGTGAAATCAAGCGCAAAGCAAAGGCCAGATTGGTCCGTGACGGAGCGGTTGTCCAGGCTGATCTTTCGATCGACACATTACGACGATTCAAAGATGACGCAACCGAAGTACGTGAAGGTTTCGAGTGCGGTATTGGTCTTGGATCATTTAATGACATCAAGGTCGGCGACATCATCGAAACATTTGAAATGCGTGAAATAGTGCGCAGTTAATTCTGCGCACTATTTTCGTCAATCTATCCAGGGAGCTCAACATGGCAGATGCAGCAAGAGCACGTAAATTGGGTGAAAGATTCCAAGAGATCGTTGCAGAAACCCTAGAACTAAAAGTGAAAGATCCACGTCTTGGATTTGTAACCGTAACAAGTGTTCGAGTCTCTGCGGACCTACGTGAAGCAACAGTCTTTTACACAGTGTTTGGCGAGGAAGCAGAAGCAACGAGTTCTGCGGCTGCGCTGGAATCCAGCAAGGGTTTGGTTCGCAGCGAAATAGGTAAACGGACTGGGATTAAGTTCACTCCGACTGTGGAATTCATCCGCGATGCCTTACCGGAAAATGTGCGAGTCATTGATGACTTATTGCAAGAAGCAGCAATTGCAGATAAGGCTGTTCATGAGCAAGCATCAAGGGCACGTTATGCCGGCGATTCTGATCCGTATCGGAAATCAGATTCGGTTGCTGAGTAGGTAACGTGTCATTATTTTCAGCATCTCCCGAGTGGGATAAAGCAATTTCAGCAATCGCAGAGTCTTCAAGTGTTTTGCTACTTGCTCATGTCACACCCGATGCTGATGCCTTAGGTTCTGCACTGGGCCTGGGCCTTGCATTGCAGGGTATGGGAAAGAAAGTTCAAGTCAGCGTTGGCGAAACTGGATTTACAACACCAGTTTCATTGAGCTTCCTGCCAGGAACTGAACTGATTAAAGCTCCGGAAAATTTGCTTCCCGTTGATTTAGTTATTTCTTGCGACGTTTCATCGGACACACGTCTGGGAACCTCAAAGGCAATTTTGGAAACGGCAGAAGTGTCAATTGCAATTGATCATCATCCATCATTCACAGGATTTGGCACGATTCATCTAGTCGATCCAAAGGCAGCTGCAACTGCCGAAATAGTTCTAGAGCTAATTGATCGCCTGGAATTGCCCATCACCAAAGAAATTGCAGGTGCTATTTATTCTGGACTAGCAACTGATACCGGATCATTTAAGTACCAATCGACAACCTCACACACACTGCGTACTGCAGCTCGCTTGCTTGACGCTGGAATTGACAGCACAAATCTGTCCCGGCTTTTGTTTGATGACGAACCATTGGCCGCACTAATGATGATGGGAGATGCAGTCAACCGCGCGGTTCTAATACCAGAGGCCGCATCAGGACAGGGACTTGTCTATACCTGTGTCTCAATCGCACAACGACCTGGACTTGATGAGCTTGCTGTTGAGCGAGTTATCGAAGCGCTGCGAAAGACTGCGGAGGCAGAAGTATCTGCGGTCTTAAAGCAAGCGGATGATGGACATTGGAAAGTCTCGCTACGCAGCAAGACTTCTGTTGATGTCGGTGCCATTGCAATTGAATTAGGTGGCGGTGGACATAAGTATGCGTCTGGATATAGTTCAACTAACAATCTAGAAGAGACGGTATCCAACTTAATTGAGTCACTAAATGCGAAAACTATTCGCTAGTAGCTGTTGAGTTTGCTATGAGCCGAGAAGGTATCGTGCTGGTTGATAAGCCGGCTGGGCCAACATCGCACGATGTTGTAGCCAAGATGCGCAAATTATTTAATACTCGCAAAGTTGGTCATGCTGGCACGTTAGATCCAATGGCAACTGGAATGTTAGTCATTGGGATAGGTAGAGCAACCAGATTGCTCGGCTACTTCACCGCTCACGATAAAGAATATTTAGGCACGATTCGACTGGGTATCTCAACAACAACAGATGACGCCCAAGGGGATCTAGTCACACAATCTTCAGCCAGTCACATAACAGAGAGTGAAATTCTTGAAACAGTCCGCGACTTTCGTGGTCCAATCATGCAACAGCCAAGTGCTGTTAGTGCGATCAAGATTGATGGAAAGCGTGCTTACACAAGAGTAAGAGATGGCGAAGCGATCAGCATTCCGCCGCGAAGTGTGATGATTAATGATTTGGAAATAGTTTCGATTATTCGAATCCCTGAATTAGAAGTTGTCGATGTAAGAGTTCGTGTGGTTTGCAGTGCTGGAACTTACATTAGAGCCCTTGCCAGAGATATTGGCGCGCAACTCGAAGTCGGAGGACATTTAATTGAGTTAAGGCGTACCCGTTCCGGGGTTTTCGATTCAATGCTGTCGCTTGAGTCTTTGCAGCAAAACCCAGAGATTATGGATTTAGCGACAGCAATCAAAATTGGCTTCCCTTACATTGTGCTATCTGAGTCTGAGGCAGTTAAGGCCGTGAACGGGGTTAGATTAGCAGCACCAGTTGATCTAGCTTCCGGCCATGTCGGGTTGATTTCATCGGATGGCAAGGCAATTGGATTATTTGAAAATTCCGATTCAGTGCTACATCCATTGGTAGTGTTTGCAACTAATGAATCGTTCTAAAGTTCCGGTCGTCGTCACCATTGGTGTTTTTGACGGAGTCCATGCTGGCCATCGACAGGTACTCGGTATCGCAAAAAGTATCGCTTCAAGCATCAACGGAACTCTGACTGCTGCAACTTTCGATCCGCCACCTAAGGCATTCTTACACCCTGATTCATTTGCGGGTTTGCTAACACTTCCAGAGCGCCGAGCGGGGCTACTAATGGAAAATGGCGTTGATCACGTAGAGACTTTGAAATTCACCGATGCGATGGCGCACATGTCGAGTGATGAGTTTGTGGAAGACATTTTGCTTGGTGCCTTAAATGCCCAAGTGGTAATTGTTGGTCGAAACTTTCGATTTGGTCATGGTGCAAGTGGGACAGTAGAAACTCTGCAACAGATGGCAAAGAAGTTTGAATTCGAAGTGCGCATCGTAGATCTCGTAGGTGATGCAAACGCTTGGTCATCAACGCGAATTCGAAATGCAATTCTGAAGGGCCACGTTGAAGGTGCTAATGGTTTACTCGGGCGCCCACATCGTGTCACTGGTGAAGTTGTTCATGGTGATCACCGAGGACGTGAGATCGGCTATCCAACTGCAAACATAGATGTCCAAGGAGGACTTCTAATTCCGGCAGATGGCGTTTACTCAGGAATACTCTGGATCGACGGTGTGGCACATAAATCAGCGATCAGCGTAGGGACCAACCCAACATTTAACGATGTGACTAACCGCAGAGTCGAAGCCTACGTAATCGACCAGACTGGCCTAGACCTTTATGGAAAAATTGTCGACCTAGACTTTGTTTCACACATTCGGGATATGGAAAGCTTTGCCGGAATCCCAGAACTGCTTGCGGCGATGGATCGTGACGTATCTAAGGCAAAGTCAGACCTAGAAAAGTACTTCAATTAGGGCTCAATCTCACGATTTCGCTGGAAGCACCCCTAACTGTTAGCCTTACAACACAGACGAATGAGGGGCGGGCGCCCCACATCTCGTGTCACATCTAAAGATCTACGGATCTGTTCGCGCCCGAGAGGAAAAATCTATGCCATTGGAATCTGCAGTAAAGCAGGCCATCATCGCAGAACACGGCACTAAGCCTGGCGATACCGGAAGCCCAGAAGTCCAGATCGCACTGATGACACAGCGCATCAACGATCTAACTGGACACTTAAAAACTCATAAGCACGATCACCATAGCCGTCGCGGTTTGCTACTGCTTGTTGGTCAACGTCGTCGTCTACTTGATTACTTAACCAAGACAGACATCAATCGATACCGCGCGATTATCGAAAAACTCGGTATCCGCAGATAACTTTTCGTGCGCTTCTTAGGAAGTGAGCTGTGCCGATATTTCGTCGGCACAGCAAGCACAAAATCAAGACTCGCATTATTGCGATAACCGCGGATAGCACGCACATTCGAGCAGTTTGGTCGGTCCTCGGTAGTGAAGTTCGGCTCAGTGAGCCGCGCTTCTCGATCGAAGATCGACATGTGATTTGAATGCATTTCACTCGTTTGAAGTGCGGTGTTATCCCTTTATGAAGAGGGAGGTTACCCATGGAGGGTAACGAAGTACAGACCAGCGTTGCTGTGATTGACAATGGGTCATTCGGAAAGCGCACAGTTAAGTTCGAAACCGGACGTTTAGCACGTCAGGCAAACGGCACCGCCGTTGTTTACTTGGATGACGACACAATGTTGCTATCTGCAACAACAGCCGGAAAGTCACCCAAGGATCAATTCGATTTCTTCCCACTAACCGTGGATGTCGAAGAGCGCATGTACGCAGCAGGCCGGATTCCAGGATCATTCTTCCGTCGCGAAGGTCGTCCAACCGAAGATGCCATCCTTACTTGTCGGCTAATTGATCGTCCATTGCGTCCATCATTCGTTAAGGGACTTCGTAATGAAGTTCAGGTTGTTGTTACCGTAATGGCACTCAATCCCGATGTACTTTATGACGTAATTGCGATCAACGCTGCATCTATGTCGACACAGCTTGCAGGTTTGCCATTCTCCGGACCGATTGGTGGCGTTCGCGTTGCACTAATCAATGGTCAGTGGGTTGCATTCCCAACACACAGTCAGCTTGAAGATGCAGTCTTTGACATGGTTGTTGCTGGTCGTGTTGTAGGTAACGATGTTGCAATCATGATGGTTGAAGCTGAAGCCACGGAAAACACAATCGCACTAATTAAGGGTGGCGCTAAAGCTCCATCTGAAGAAGTGGTTTCTGAAGGACTAGAAGCTGCAAAGCCATTCATCGCAGAACTATGCCGCGCCCAGTCAGCACTTGCTGATGTTGCTGGTAAAGAAACCGCAGAGTTCCCAGTTTTCTTGGATTACGAAGCTGATGTTTTCGCAGCAGTTGAAGCCGCAGTTTCTGATGATCTAGCTAAGGCATTAACTATCGCTGGCAAGCAAGAGCGTGAAACTGAACTAGACCGCGTAAAGGAACTAACTATCGAAAAGGTAGCCGGCAACTTTGAAGGTCGCGAAAAAGAAGTTAGTGCAGCCCTTCGCTCACTAACCAAGAAGCTAGTTCGCAAGCGCGTCATCAAGGACAAGATTCGTATTGATGGCCGTGGACTCCGCGACATTCGTTCCTTGAGTGCTGAAGTAGATGTAATCCCTCGCGTTCACGGTTCAGCATTGTTCGAACGTGGTGAGACTCAGATTCTTGGTGTTACAACCCTGAACATGATGAAGATGGAACAACAGCTAGATACTTTGTCCCCAGTAACTCGCAAGCACTACATGCATAACTACAACTTCCCGCCTTACTCAACTGGTGAGACAGGACGTGTAGGCAGCCCAAAGCGTCGTGAAATCGGTCACGGTGCACTTGCGGAACGTGCACTTGTTCCAGTTCTGCCTTCAAAGCAGGACTTCCCGTATGCAATCCGTCAGGTTTCGGAAGCATTAGGTTCAAATGGTTCCACTTCGATGGGTTCGGTGTGTGCGTCAACGCTTTCACTTCTAAATGCTGGTGTGCCACTTCAAGCCCCAGTTGCAGGAATTGCAATGGGTCTTATTTCTGATGAAATCGATGGCAAGACCGAGTACGTTGCACTAACTGACATTCTTGGCGCCGAAGATGCATTTGGCGACATGGACTTCAAGGTTGCAGGTACTAAGGACTTTGTTACGGCACTTCAGCTTGACACCAAGTTAGATGGTATTCCAGCATCAGTTTTGGCTGGCGCCTTAACTCAGGCTCGCGAGGCTCGTCTAGCAATCTTGGACGTAATGCTGGAAGCAATTGATACACCAGATGAAATGTCGCAGTACGCACCGCGCATCATCACGGTAATGATTCCAATCGACAAGATTGGTGAAGTTATCGGACCAAAGGGCAAGATCATTAACCAGATTCAAGAAGAAACTGGTGCTGATATTTCCATTGGTGATGACGGCACGGTTTACATTGGCGCAACTAACGGTGAAGCAGCCGATGCTGCTCGCGCCCAGGTTAATGCCATTGCTAACCCAACAATGCCTGAAGTAGGCGAGCGCTACATGGGAACCGTTGTTAAGACAACAAACTTTGGCGCTTTCGTATCGCTTTCACCAGGTAAGGATGGGTTGCTACACATTAGTCAGCTTCGTAAACTTTCCGGTGGTAAGCGCGTTGAGAATGTTGAAGATGTTCTTAAGGTTGGCGACAAGGTTCACGTTGAGATTGCAGAAATCGATCCACGTGGAAAGCTTTCGCTTGTGCCAGTAGTTGAAGGTTCAGATGAAAGCGCAGATGACGCTGGAGACGAAGACTAAAACCGTGACATCACGAAACTCCGCAGTGGTCCTTGGGCATGAACAACGCCCAGGGACCACTCGCACGTTGCTGACTGCCGAACAAGGCGGCTTAGTAAAGCGAACCGTTTTACCTGGCGGACTTCGAATCATTACCGAGCAAATGCCATCAGTGCGCTCAGCCGCCATTGGCATTTGGGTAAATATCGGATCTCGTGATGAAGTTGCCTCACAAACTGGCTCTGCACATTACCTGGAGCACCTGTTGTTCAAGGGTACAAAGAACCGAAGTGCACTAGACATCTCATCAACTATTGATGCCGTTGGTGGAGAGATGAATGCATTTACTTCAAAGGAAGCCACGTGCTTTTACACTCGGGTTCTTGACACGAGCGTGCCGCAAGCAATTGATGTCCTTGTGGATATGATTACTTCTGCAACCATCACATCTGTTGATGTTGATCAAGAGCGTCAAGTTGTGCTCGAAGAGATTGCGATGCGCGATGATGATCCAGCGGATTTGGTGCACGAACAGTTTTCCAAAGCGATGTTTGGCGATGCGCCACTTGGTCGTTCGATTCTTGGAACTGTTGAAAACATTTCATCGCTATCACGACGTTCAATAAATGGCTTTTACAAGAAGTACTACACCCCAGACCGTTTGATCGTTGCAGTTGCCGGAAATGTGGATCATGCAGCGATTGTGAAATTGGTGCGCAAAGCCTTCAACAAAGGGGGATTTGCCCTAGATGGCGATACCGTTCCACATGTATCCGTTAAGAACAAAACGAAGGTTTTACAGACCGGTGGCTTCGTTAAACAAGACAAAGCTACCGAGCAAGCAAATCTAGTAGTCGGAGTTCCAGGTCTGGATCGTGCTGATGAGCGTCGGTACATTCAATCAGTGTTTAACGCGGCGCTTGGCGGTGGGATGTCTAGCCGCCTGTTTCAGGAAGTACGTGAAAAGCGCGGCCTTGTTTATACCGTTTACTCTTTTGGTCAGCAGTTTCAAGATGCTGGCATGGCTGGGGTCTATGCCGGATGCAGTCCAAAGAACTTGGACCAGGTCCGTGAAGTTATTACGAATGTGCTTGATGATGTCGCCCGCAATGGCATAACCGAAGCGGAGTTGAACAAAGCTAAAGGTCAAGTTAGTGGGGGAATGGTCCTTGGGCTTGAAGACACTTCTTCAAGAATGAGCCGAATTGCCCGATCTGAGATGAACAATGGTTATGTGCCATCTGTTTCCGAGGTTCTCGATCGAGTTTCCGCTGTAACTTTGGAGGAAGTGCATTCACTTGCGCATCAACTATGGTCGCAGGATCGCCTTACTGCAGTTGTTGGACCGGAGTAAAACATGTCAAAGATTAAGGTAGGTGTCCTTGGAGCTAAAGGACGTATGGGGCAGGCAGTATGCACTGCAGTCACAGCAACTAATGACTGTGAATTAGTGGCCGCCCTGGATCTAAATGACGACCTTTCTGAACTAGTTTCAAGTGGTGCAGAAGTGGTGGTTGACTTCACCACACCAAGTTCCGTTGAGGCAAACTTAAGGTTTCTGGCTGAGCACAACATTCACGCAGTCGTTGGAACTACTGGATTTGACTCTGAGAAATTGTCAAAAATTGCGAAGCAATTTGACGCGAGTAAAGCCAATGTTGTGATTGCGCCAAACTTTGGACTTGCAGCGGTACTAATGATGCAATTCGCAGCAAAAGCCGCACCACATTTTGAAAGTGTCGAAATCATTGAACTACATCATCCGCGTAAGGCAGATGCACCAAGTGGAACCGCGCGCCGAACTGCGGAACTGATTGCACAGGCTCGCTCCGGAATGACAGCAATGCCTGATGCCACATCGGATGTTCTGCCAGGAGCTAGAGGAGCAAATGTTGCCGGCGTACCAGTGCACAGTATTCGCCTTCAGGGTTTAGTTGCTCACCAAGAAGTTGTTTTCGGTGGTCCAGGAGAGTCCTTGAGCATTCGGCATGACTCATATGACCGTGAGTCATTCATGCCAGGTGTTTTAATTGCAGTTCGCAAAGTAGCTCAAACACCAGGTCTTACTTACGGACTAGAAAATCTACTTGCCTTAGACAGCTAACCCAAAGTACCTAAGTGCGGCAGCAGTAGCAGCAGCAATTAAGACAACAAGAATAAATGGTGTCTTAAACCTAAGTGCCACAGTGGCCGCGGCTAACGCAGGAACTCGGGCATCGACTACCAATGATTGACTAGTAGCAAACGTCTGAACCGCCACCAATGCGCTCAATAGTGAAATTGGCAATAGCAAAACAATCTTTTTCACAGTCGGCTGTTCCAGAATATGCGCTGGAATAACACTGCCTACAAACTTGAGCGCATAACAGCCAGCGGCGCCGGCGAGGACTGCAAACCACATCACGACAATCGCCTACTTGTAGCCCAGCCCACAATGACAGACACCAGTGCAGCCGCAAGTACTGGAATGCCAGGTGGGACGATCGGAGTTAGCGCCAGCGCGATTAATGCGCCACCAAATGCCACGGACAAATCTGTTCGAGATTTAATCTGTGGCCAAACTAAAGCAAATAGTCCAGCGGCAATAGCAGCATCTAATCCAAATGATTTTGGATCACCGATAGCTGAAACGCTGATTGCGCCGATAAAGGTCGCCAGATTCCAAAGCAGGTAGACCGAAAGCCCAGTTGACCAGAAGGCTAGACGTGAGGCTCGGCCCTCGAAGGCCGTTTCATCTTGGGCTAATCCCATGGCTGTTGACTCATCAATAGTTAACTGAACTGCGACTAAGCGACCGGCTCCAGAAGCTTTAAGGATTGGCGTCATTCGCATTGAGTATGCGGCATTTCGAGTTCCCATCAACCAAGATGCGATGACCGCGGTTAACGCTGTTCCACCTGAAGCCAAAGTGCTAACAATTGTGAATTGACTTGCCCCAGTAAACATTAGAAGTGAAAGTGCCATGGTCTGGGGGATGGTTAGTCCAGTTGTCGTTCCTAACGCCCCAAACGAAACGCCATACATAGCTACAGCAAAACCGATGCTGACAGCATTTCCGACAATTTGGCGCCGCGCAATATTCCAGTCAGTTAGGACGGCATTCATAGTTCGTTAAACCTATCGCATTAGCCTTATCCTCATGGCCATCAATTATCGCGGAATTGGGTATGCCCTTTTGGGAGTGACGATTTTCTCGTTCACGCTGCCGATGGTCAAGCTTGCGTTGCCAGCATTCTCGCCGTGGACTTTGACTTTTGGTCGCGCAACTCTGGCTGGCTTACTAGCTGTTGGCTTTCTTTTGGTTTCCCGAGTTGGTTTCCCAGATCGCATACACATTAGACCCATTTTGGTAACAGCAACTGGAATCGTGATTGGTTGGCCGATTTTAACCACGCTCGCATTACAGGAAACTACTAGTGCGCACGCAGCAGTAATTACGGCGGGACTTCCACTGGCTACCGCAATTTTTGCAGTCTTTCGATTGCACGAACATGTTCCAAAAACTTTTTGGCTAGCTGCTCTAGTTGGCACTTTGACATTGGTTGTTTACGCCTTAGTTCGTGGTGGCCAAGAGGGCGGAAGTCTAACTTCTAACGTCTACTTGGTTGGTGCAGTTTTAGCCGCAGCAATGGGGTACGCAGAAGGTGCCATACTTTCTCGCTACATGCCGGGTTGGCAGGTTGTTTCCTGGTGCGTGGTTTTAATGTTGCCCGTTACCATGCCGGGGTTCTTGATATCACTTTGGCTTGGACGCAGTAGCCATGAAGTTTCCGTAATCCCATTCCTAGCATTTCTCTTTACGGCTTTTGGTTCCATGTACTTCGGATTTTTTGCTTGGTATCGCGGACTAGCTGAACTGGGTGTTGCTAAAGGATCTCAAGTTCAATTAATCCAGCCACTCCTAACCCTGCTTTGGTCGGCTATTTTGCTCAATGAAATTGTCACAGGCGCCACTTTGATAGCGGCAAGCGTCGTAATTGTCTGCATCTCAGTGGTCCAAAGATTACGGATCGTTTCGGCCAGGAAAGCGGCAATTTAGGGATTTTCATTTCGTCCTAGCGAACTCCACCCTTCTTTTGCATGAATTCAAAGTGGCAGGTAGGCTGATTTATGTAACCAGATAGTTGCATAAATAGCGACTATCCAGATCTGAAACGGATTGCAACATGTTCAGCAATTACTTGATTGGTCTTCGCGAGGGTATCGAAGCGGCTCTGGTGGTGAGCATTCTGCTTACATATTTGGTGCGGACTAATCGCAATCCGTTGATCAAGTTCGTTTGGTACGGAGTGGGTGCGGCAGTTGCAGCCAGCATCCTCATTGCAATTGCCTTGGAAAGCATTTCTGGAGAACTGTCTGAAACTCTGGAACCAATATTTGCCGGAACTGTTTCTTTTGTGGCCGTTGGATTCGTGACGTGGATGATTTTTTGGATGAAGCGCTCCGCAAGAACGATTAGTTCTGATCTGCGCAATCAGCTCGACAATGCTGCGGTCTCTGGTGGCGCAATTGCCGTTGCGGCGATGGCATTTGTAGCGGTGCTAAGAGAAGGTGCCGAGACTGCCATCTTTTTCTGGGCGGCTGCGCACGCCACGGGAAATAGCTTCGCATCAGTTGTTGGACTTGTACTCGGACTTGCAACGGCTGTAGTTGTTGGTTGGATCTTTTATCGTTCCACTTCAACAATCAACCTTTCCAAGTTCTTCAAAATCACCAGCATTTTGTTGGTATTTGTTGCTGCTGGCGTACTTTCTTACGGTATTCACGAATTCCAAGAAGTTGGCTGGTTACCAGGTGAGGACAACGTGCTACTAGACCTTAGTGGCGTGTTGGTTGAAGGAACATTTTTAGCAACTCTGGTTGCAGGCTTGTTTAATTTGAAGCCAACAACTACAACGCTTCAAGTAATCGGATATGTGTCTTACTCAGTAACGGTGCTTTACTTCTTACTCAAAAACAAGGTTGCCCCAGCAACTCCGGCACTTGAGACCTCGGAATTATCTACGGCACCAACTGCTTAGTTAGTACTGGCACACCGCTAGTCTAGTTTCGTGGGCCAAGAGATCTCCTTCAGAAGTGACGTCACCGTCGAGCTGGTAAAGCATTCGGCAGGCGACGCGGACGTTCTCTGGGCGGCCCGAGTCTCAACTAAAGGTGACCAGTCGGCGGTCGACGTAAACGCCGATTCGGCAGCCTCCGCGGGGCTAATCAACTATCTAATGCGTGATCGTCACGGCAGCCCATTCGAACACTCAGTTTTCACTTTCTTCGTACAAGCACCAATCTTTATGTGGCGGGAACATTTCCGCCATCGTATGGCTAGTTATAACGAAGAGTCCGGTCGCTACAAAGTTTTGGAACCGATTTTCTACACACCTGGGCAAGAGCGAAAACTGATTCAGATTGGTAAGGCTGGCGCATATGAATTTGTTGATGGCACGCCCGAGCAGTTCGACATTGTCACAGCAGAGACAAAGAAGGCGTGTGAAGTTGCTTATGCGTCTTATGAAGCGATGCTTGAAGCGGGAGTTGCGCGCGAAGTAGCTCGAATTGTTTTACCTGTCACAATTTATAGTTCTGCGTACGTAACTATGAATGCTCGAGCACTTATGAATTTCTTGAGTTTGCGTCGTAAAGCAGAAGGTTCACACTTCCCATCTTTCCCACAGCGCGAAATTGAAATGGTTGCAGAAAAGTATGAATTAGAGTTTGAGCGAATCATGCCGCTTACCCACGCATCGTTCGTGGCTAATGGTCGAGTAGCTCCGTAGTGAAATTCGAAAGTGAATAGGTGAGACTGTGAAAGCTGAATCCGCATTTGGCACGGTTTTGACGGCAATGGTCACGCCGTTTGCTTCGGATGGAACCAAGATTGATTTTGAAGCGGCAGCAAAGCTGGCGAATGATTTGGTTGATTTAGGCAACAACGGCTTGGTTGTTAATGGCACAACTGGTGAATCACCAACCACAGATGAGCACGAAAAACTCGAATTGCTCAAAGTAGTCATCGAAGCAGTTGGTGGCCGAGCAAAAGTAGTCGCCGGCGCTGGATCTAATGACACAGCGCATTCAGTTCTGTTAGCAAAAGATGCGCAAAAAGCGGGAGCTCACGGACTACTTGTAGTTACTCCTTACTACAACAAACCACCACAAGCAGGAATCTATGCTCACATGGTTGCCGTGGCAGACTCAACGGATCTACCAGTGATGATCTATGACATTCCTGGTCGCTCTGGAGTGGCTATAAGCAACGAGACGATGTTGCAGTTGTCTCAGCACCCGAAAATCATTGCGAACAAGGATGCCAAGGGTGATCTTTGGGCTGCCTCGCAGATTATGGCGCAATCTGATCTTGCTTACTATTCAGGTGATGATCCACTAAACCTTGCGCTACTTGCAGTTGGTGCCGTCGGTGTTGTTAGCGTTACTGGACACATCGTTGCAGATCGCCATAAGTTGATGGTTGAAGCTATGCAAAACAACGATGTGAAGACTGCTCGTGAAATTAATCGTTCGCTAGTTCCAATCACTGAAGGAATCATGACTAAGGCAGGTGGAGCAATCATGGTGAAAGCCGCACTTGACCAACTTGGTAGAACAGGTGGCGGAGCACTTCGCTTGCCATTGGTGCCAGCCACAGCCGACCAAAGGCGAGTACTTCGGGAAGATCTAATTAAGGGTGGCTTCAGTCTGTGACATTTTCACAAATTGAGCTGCCAACTCCACCGGCGTTATCGGATGATGCCTTTCGCGTTGTTGCACTAGGTGGACTTGGCGACATCGGTCGTAACATGACCGTTCTTGAATATCGCGGAAAACTTTTGATTGTTGACTGCGGAGTTTTGTTTCCGGAGGAAACTCAGCCTGGAGTCGATTTAATCCTTCCGGATTTCGCTTACATCCAAGATCGACTCGATGACGTGGCCGCTGTGATTTTGACGCATGGGCATGAGGATCACATTGGTGCCGTCCCATATCTGCTGCGGCACAAACAAGACATTCCGATTGTTGGCTCACAACTTACTTTGGCATTTATCGAGAGTAAATTAAAAGAACATCGAATAACTGCTTACACCCATGCTGTCAAAGAGGGGATGACTGAAAAGTTTGGTGACTTCTCAGTTGAATTCATAGCGGTCAATCATTCGATACCTGACGCGTTAGCAGTTGCAGTGACCACTGATGCTGGAACGATCCTGATAACTGGCGATTTCAAAATGGATCAGTTGCCTCTGGATGGCAGAGTCACGGACCTCAATGCTTTTGCTCGGCTAGGTGATATAGGTGTAGATCTATTTCTAGTCGACTCAACAAACGCTGAAGTCCCTGGCTTTGTTACTAGCGAAAAAGACATAATTCCTACTTTGCAACAAGTAATAGGTGGTGCCTCGGGTCGAGTTATCGTCGCGTCTTTTGCATCTCACGTACATCGAGTGCAGCAGATTATTGATGTAGCTGTCCGAAACAATCGCAAAATTGCATTTGTTGGAAGATCAATGGTTCGAAACATGGCACTTGCAAGTGAACTTGGCTACTTAACAATTCCGAGTGGGGCGCTAATCTCCAGTGACGAAATGGCGGATCTGCCAGACGATCAAGCGGTACTAATTTGCACTGGTTCGCAAGGTGAACCTATGGCAGCGCTCGCACGCATTGCCAATCAAGATCACGCGATTTCAGTTGGACCTGGTGACACAGTAATACTTGCCTCGTCATTGATTCCTGGCAATGAAAACGCGGTTTACCGAATTATTAATGATCTAACTCGACTAGGCGCACACGTTGTTCACAAGGGCAACGCGCTAGTACATGTTTCAGGTCATGCTGCAGCTGGTGAACTTTTGTACTGCTACAACATTGTTAAGCCAAAGAATGTTATGCCGATTCATGGCGAATGGCGCCACTTAAGAGCTAATGCTGATTTAGCCATTAAGACCGGCGTCCCAGAGTCCCGCGTAATGCTGGCAGGGGATGGCATCGTCGTTGACCTAGTCAATGGAAAAGCAAATATAGTTGGTGCTGTTCCATGTGGATATGTCTATGTCGAAGGCTCAGCTGTGGGCGAAGTTTCGGAATCCTTGCTGAAAGATCGTCGCGTACTTGGCGAGGATGGATTCTTGTCGATCGTGGCGGCGATTGATTTTGAAAATCGAAAGGTGATCGCTGGACCTCAAATCCATGCGCGAGGCTTTAGCAAAGAAGAGAGCGTCTTTGAAGAAATCCTGCCTAAAATTAAATCCACACTTGAAGTCGCTCTGGCGGAAGGTGTTACAGACACTCATCAACTTGGACAAATGGTACGCAGAGTTGCTGGTAAGTGGGTGGGCGAGAAGCATCGTCGCCGACCGATGATCGTCCCATTAATAATTTCTAATTAATTCAAGCAAAACAGAGATAAGTTTCCGACACGCCGAAACTCTTGGTACGGGTGTTACTGGAGTGATTCGGATATATTTGGTTATATGGCTTCCCCGTCAGCGGCAAAGACTCGCCCGCGCACCTCATCTGGCTCCCGTCCGCAAGGAAGAAATTCCACTTCAGGACGCCCGCCAGTTAAGCCACGAAAAAGTTCTAAGCCGTCAGCTCTTACTTCTGCTGCTCTCGGTTTTCGTAAGTTCGTAACAGCGGTTTGGTTGGGAATTGCTCATGTTGTCGGAGCCATTGCTCGTGGCATTGGAAAAAGTGCAAGAGATCTAGATCCAGCACATCGCCGTGATGGATTAGGGCTTGTATACCTCTCGTTCGCAATTATCGTGGCATCTGTTATTTGGTTTGATGCATCTGGATTTATTGCTGGTGTGGTCACCAGCGTGGTTACCGGTGCGATTGGGATGTTTGACGTTCTTGCACCAGTTGCACTACTTGTGATTGCTATCCAAACATTGCGGCATCCAGATGCGCCATCTCAGAAGAAAGGCCGGCTAACAATCGGTTGGACGCTGCTTTCGTTGAGCGTTATGGGAATTGCTCACATCAATCGGGGAAATCCAATGCCATCTTCGGGCGCAACTGCTATGAGAGACGCCTCTGGTTGGGTTGGCTGGGCAGTAACTGCACCATTCGTTAGTGCAGTAGGAACGATTGTTACTGTTTTACTCCTATTGGTTGTCTCGTTTTTTTCGATTTTGATTATTACAGCTACTCCGGTGAATGCGATCCCTACAAAAGTTCGGGCCATCACTGCAAAGTTCAATCACTCAAAAACGCTAGAGGAATCAGCGGATGAATTCGGGATGTCACATCCGAATGTCGATGCAATTTCAGCGGCGCAAGCTCAACTTGCTCTTGATCTAACGGTTGCACCACATCGCACTTTATTCAGCCGCTTGCGCCGCAAGAGTGCGACAGCTTCCGAAGTTGATCCAGCTTTGGCTATCGGGCAACTTGCTGGCGACACTCCGTTTGCAACTCCGGTTGTGACCAATCAAGTAGTCGAAGAAGTAATCGAGACTGCCGCTCAGGTCCAGGACATTACTCAAATGAACACAATCGCCGTAGATGTGCTTGCACCCGTTGTTTCTATTGACACCCAGGCTGTATCACTGGAAACGGGAATTGCAAAGCCATCTGTCGTTGTCGCCCCGTCGCAACCAGCATCGATGCTCGACGTGAAGCCAGTTAAATCTGAGCAGCTGCAATTTGTCTCTGCTTCGAACTACAAGCTACCGAGTGAATCGTTGCTTAAGCCTGGCGCAACACCAAAGGCTCGCACGGCAGCTAACGACGCTGTGATTGAAGCGCTAACGCAGGTTCTTGAGCAATTCGACATTGATGCAAAAGTTACCGGCTTTCAGCGTGGTCCAACTGTTACTCGCTATGAGGTTGAACTTGGTCCAAAGGTCAAAGTTGAGCGCGTAACTGCATTGAGCAAGAACATCGCGTACGCAGTAGCCAGCGCCGACGTAAGAATTTTGTCTCCAATTCCAGGTAAGAGCGCAATTGGCATCGAAATTCCAAATACCGACCGAGAGGTTGTTTCCCTTGGTGATGTGATGCGAAGTCAAGAGGCAGCTGGCGATCAACACCCAATGCTGGTTGGCCTAGGCAAAGACGTCGAAGGTGGTTTCACGGTTGCCAACCTGGCAAAAATGCCACACCTTTTAGTGGCAGGCGCTACCGGTGCCGGTAAATCAGGTTGCATGAACGCACTGATTACTTCGATTCTGATGCGATCGACTCCAGATGAAGTACGCATGATTTTGATTGATCCGAAGCGAGTCGAACTAACGGCTTACGAAGGTATTCCGCACTTGATTAGCCCAATCATCACAAATCCAAAGAAGGCCGCTGAAGCACTCACCTGGGTAGTGAAAGAAATGGAAGCTCGTTACGACGACTTGGCGGCTTACGGTTTTAGACATGTTGATGACTTCAATAAAGCGGTTCGTGGTGGCAAAGTTGCTCCACCACCAGGGTCTGAGCGCGTGTTACGGCCTTACCCTTATCTGCTTGTTGTAGTAGATGAATTAGCTGACCTAATGATGGTCGCGCCGAGAGACGTAGAAGATTCGGTAGTACGAATCACACAACTTGCCAGAGCTGCAGGAATTCACTTGGTGCTAGCAACTCAGCGACCATCAGTTGATGTTGTCACCGGCTTAATTAAGGCGAACGTTCCAAGTCGTTTGGCTTTTTCGACATCAAGCCTTGCTGATAGTCGAGTAATTTTGGATCAGCCTGGCGCTGAAAAACTTGTTGGCCAAGGCGACGGGCTATTCCTCCCGATGGGAACATCAAAGCCAATTCGCATTCAATGTTCATGGGTTACTGAGGCCGAAATTCGCGCCGTAGTGGCTCACGCTAAGGGTCAAATGGCCCCGCAGTATCGTGAGGACATCGTTGCCCCAGTTGCAGCCGCTCGCGAAGTTGATGGCGACATTGGTAACGATCTAGATGACTTGCTTGCCGCGGTTGAATTAGTTGTCTCAACGCAATTCGGTTCAACATCTATGTTGCAACGCAAGTTACGAATCGGTTTTGCTAAAGCTGGGCGCTTGATGGATCTGATGGAATCTCGGAACATTGTGGGACCTTCTGAAGGATCCAAGGCTCGTGAGGTACTAGTAACTGCTGAAGATCTAGCGGGAACAATTGCTTTGATCCGCGGCGAGTAGGCTTCACAGCGTGACTGCTAATCCCCGGGTATCTATCGTTTCGCTTGGCTGTTCACGCAATGATGTCGATTCCGAAGAGCTTGCTGGCAGATTGACGGCCGATGGTTGGAATTTAGTTGCTGACGGGGAAGCCACTGATTTGGTTCTTGTAAACACATGTGGCTTTATTGAACAGGCTAAGAAAGACTCCATTGACACTATTTTGGAAGCCAGTGAGTTGCTTGCCGGAAATGGAAAAGTTGTCGCTGTTGGTTGCCTAGCCCAGCGTTACGGCAAAGAACTAGCAGCAGAGTTGCCAGAGGCCGATGCCATCTTAAGTTTTGATGACTACGCAAACATTGGTACAACGCTTCGAAAAGTTTTGGCTGGCGAATCAATTGTGCCCCACGCGCCAGGTGATAGAAGGAAACTGCTCCCGATTTCGCCAGTGGAACGTCAGTCGGTCACGTCCGATGTTTCAACACCTGGTATGGGTCCGCATGTCTATCGAAAACGGTTAGAAGCTACGCCATGGGCGCCATTAAAGATTGCATCAGGCTGTGATCGCAGATGTACATTTTGTGCAATTCCGGCTTTTCGTGGTTCCTTCGTATCGCGTGATCCGGGCGAAATTTTTGAGGAAGCTGCCTGGCTTGGTGAAAATGGTGTTCGAGAACTTCTCTTAGTCAGCGAGAATTCAACTTCCTACGGCAAAGATCTTGGCGATTTGAGACTGCTAGAGAAACTTCTACCGTTGCTTGTTCAGCCCGAAGGTATTGAGTGGGTGAGAGTCTCGTACTTACAACCTGCCGAAATGCGCCCTGATCTGATAAGCGTAATTGCTAACACTCCTGGAATCGTTCCATATTTCGATCTGTCATTTCAACATGCAAGTAACGCAGTACTTAGGCGCATGAAGAGATTTGGCGGTACTGACAGCTTCTTGGATCTTTTAAGTGCGATTCGAATCCACAATCCACTAGCTGGCGCTCGAACGAATGTGATTGTTGGATTCCCAGGCGAAACGGAAGCCGATGTAACCGAGTTAATCGAATTTATCGAGGGTGCCCGACTAGATGCAGTCGGAGTGTTTGCGTACTCTGACGAGGACGGAACTGCGGCCGTTAAATTAGATGGTCACCTTCCTGAACATGAAATCCAGAAAAGACATGAAGCGGTCAGTAGAGTTGCTCTGCGGGTTAGCGAAAACGTTGCGCGTAGTCGAATTGGCCAAGAAGTTTCAGTTTTGATCGAAGAGTCTGGCAATCAAGGGCGCAGTGAGCATCAAGGTCCTGAAGTTGATGGCTCAACAACTGTGGTTTCGGATAAGACATTGCCGGTGGGATCAATTGTGCGAGCAGTTGTGATCGATTCCGTAGGCGTTGACATTGTTGCAAAGCAGATTTCGTAGTGACAAGCCCGCTAACTCCAGATCACTTAGGTGACCCCAATAATGAAGTTCCAGTTTTAAACATTCCAAATCTATTGACCGTAGCTAGATTGATTATGGTTCCAGTCTTTGGCTACCTAGTGCTTGCAATCGAGCAAACTGAAGCAGCGCAGTGGGCTAGTGCTGCCGTGTTTTTAGTAGCCGCACTTACTGACTTGGTTGACGGTGTATGGGCAAGAAGATACGGACTTGTGACCAACTTCGGAAAAATAGCTGACCCAATTGCCGATAAGGCGCTAATTGGAACGGCACTCGTTGCACTTTCAATTCAAGGTGAGATTGCTTGGTGGGTTACTGGAGTCATAATCTTCCGAGAAATCGCCATCACGTTGTTGCGATTCTGGGTAATAAAACAAGGTGTCATTCCGGCAAGTAGGGGTGGAAAACTTAAGACCGTTAGTCAGATCGTCGCAATTGTGGCTTTCTTGCTGCCATTACATGGCTGGATAGACGCCGTTGCACAAATGTCGCTCGGTGTTGCCTTAGCACTAACTATCACTACGGGGGTTGACTACGTGTTGAAGGCAAGGATTCATCCTCAAAATGGCTAATATTTTTTCACGGACCAAGTCAACGAAAAGAGTGGCAACATGACGACTGACATTGACTCGTTGGCTGTAACTGTTGTACTCGCAATGCAGGGTCGCACTGTGGCCACTGCAGAATCAATCACGGGCGGACAATTAGGATCGACAATCACCTCAGTCCCTGGAGCCTCGCAAATCTTTCGTGGTGGTGTGATTGCTTACGCAACCGATCTAAAGACCAGCCTTCTGGAAGTCTCGGAATCATTACTAGCCGAAGGTGGTGCAGTTCAGGCTCAAGTTGCGCTGGAAATGGCAACCGGAGTTGCCCTCAAATTAGATGCAGACTTTGGTTTAGCTGTGACTGGCGTGGCCGGACCCGCATCCCAGGATGGACATCTGCCAGGAACTGTTTTTGTGGCCTGTGTTATGCGTGATGAACATGGAACAGTCATTGACTCAGCAGTAGATGAATTGCACCTTTTTCCGGAAGAGGATGATCCAAGGCAGGCAAGAGCCCAGATTCGTGAAGAAACTGTGGCAGCAGCGCTAGAACTCTTCCTAACTCTGCTTTAAGTGTGAAATTACTAACCCTTTTTTATGAGGTTTATTCACAAGTTTTCTGGGCATTATTGAGTACAAGACGTAACCGACGGATAATTGATATGATGAATGGATGGATAGCGAAATGAATCAGCAAATAGAACTTAATGGTAAGTCTGGATCCGCCATGATTCCATCTCCGGTTTCGCTTATGCACACTGTGAAAATCGCCGACCCGAATTCATCGGCTGCTACTTACGGTAAAAAAACTATTCTTATGCGTCAAGTAATTGGGGAAGAGCTGCGCCGGCGCCGCAACGAACAGTCCCGAACTCTAAGAGATGTCTCTCGCGATGCGCAGGTTTCACTGGGGTATTTGTCTGAGCTAGAACGCGGCCAAAAGGAAGCATCGTCCGAGTTACTTGCGGCAGTTTGCTCCGCACTCGACACTCCGCTTTCAAGTTTGCTTGCTGGTGTCAGTTCAGAGGTCGCTAAACGTGAAGCCATGATCGCAGACCGAGCCAGTTTCTCCATCGTTTAATTCCAATTCACTCAGATCCAGTTCATTCAGAGAATTTGACATTAGATCTGACTTGGAACAGCACTGAAATTTAGTTATGTCAGGTAAGTTCGAAGTGTGCCATCAGCCAATCCTCAGATCCAGCGAAATATCGGTGGATATTTAGACCATCTTCTAGTCGAGCGTGGACTTGCCAAGAATTCGATGGCTGCTTACCGGCGTGACTTAGGTCGATATCAGGAGTACTTAGTCAGTAAGGGAATAACCGATTTTTCCGTAGTTTCCGCAAATGAGGTTTCAGACTTTCTAATAAGTCTGAGGCTTGGCAGTAAGCAACATCCTGCACTGGCACCATCTTCAGCAGCTCGCACTTTGATTGCAGTGCGAGGTCTACATGCCTTTTTGGCAAAAGAGGGAATTACGGCATCGGATTGCGCGAGAGCAGTCAAGCCACCCGCAATATCTAAACGTCTACCTAAGGCTTTGACTTTTGCGGAAATTGAAAAGTTACTCAATGCGGTTGGTGCGGGTAGTGACTCAGACCTTTCGATACTCATGATGCGCGACCATGCGCTACTGGAGCTGCTCTATGGGACTGGGGCAAGAATTTCAGAGTTAACTGATCTAGGTCTGGATGATGTGTCAACGCTGTCAAAACAGCTGCCAATTTTGCGTCTAAAAGGAAAGGGAAATAAAGAACGTTTGGTGCCAGTCGGCTCACATGCCTTACGAGCTTTGGATCGTTACCTAGTCCGAAGTAGACCAGTACTTTCGGGAAAGTCGACCGCAAGTTCGGCACTTTTCCTAAATGCCCGAGGATCTAAGTTATCTAGGCAGAGCGCTTGGACGATTCTTCAGGCCGCTGCTGAGCGGGCTGGCCTAGCCGGCAAGGTGTCTCCGCACACCATGAGGCATTCGTTTGCCACGCACTTATTGGAAAATGGCGCCGATGTTCGTGTGGTTCAGGAGCTTTTGGGACATGCCTCGGTAACGACTACGCAAATTTATACTTTGGTAACCGTGGACCAGTTGCGCGAGGTTTATGCCACGGCACACCCGAGAGCTCAGACTCGGTAATTTGGGCCCAAATCTGAGTGCGACACCAGAGCAAATGCCACCTTGCATCCCAGTGTTTATTGAGAAAAGGGCTTAATCTAAAGTAGTCGTAACTTCCTCAGCGACGATTAATTCTGGCTCGACGGAATGTTTCTGTTGGTCACGTGTGTGCTGGGAAGGATAGTTATGACAGTTCCAATTCCTCAGGATCAGAGTTTAAGCGATCCATTAGCTGCCACAACGATGTCAGTTTCGGTTCCGTTAACAACCGAATCAACTCCAGTTTTGCCCATTGACCATGAAGCGTCAGTAACTCCTATCGTGGCTAGCGAAGAAGAAAAAACGCCCGATGTGATCCTTGGGTTAACAGGTCGGCCACTTCCTACTTTCAATTCACCAAAGCCACTTTCCAGTCATGGACCTGCATACATCATTGCTATGACCAACCAAAAGGGTGGTGTTGGAAAAACAACAACCACAATCAACTTAGGTGCAGCACTTGCCGAAGCTGGCCGCAAAGTCTTGATGGTTGACATGGATCCACAGGGATCGTTATCAATCGGTCTCGGTGTTAATCCAGATGACTTGGGTGGCAAGCGGACGGTGTATGACATGTTGATGGATTCAACAGCCGCTCCGGCAACTGATGTTGTGATGAAGACCTCGGTCGATGGACTCGATCTACTTCCAGCAAACATTCAATTGAGTGCCGCCGAATTACGGCTTGCAGGAGAAGTTGCGCGTGAATACGCACTTGACCGGGCATTTGAATCAGTTCGTCCGTTTTACGACTACATTTTGATCGATTGCCAACCTTCGCTTGGGTTGCTAACTGTTAATGCGCTTACCGCTGCTGATGGCGTTGTTATTCCAATGGAATGTGAATTCTTCGCATTACGAGGTGTCGAAATGCTGCGCGAAACTATTTCCAAGGTGCAGGAACGACTAAACAATCGATTAACCATAGATGGCGTTTTGCCAACCATGGTGGATGCTCGAACTCTGCACACTAGAGAAACGATTCAAGCTGTGCTTGACGCATTTGGTGACTCGGTTTTCCATACAACAATTAGTCGGACTGTAAAGTTTCCTGAAACAACTAAAGCCGGCGTTTCAATTATTGAACAAGCGCCAAACTCATCAGGTGCTCAGAACTATCGCAATCTTGCCTGGGAGCTGGTATCACGCCTAGAGGCCCAAGGTTCGGTTGCTAAGTAATGTTTGCGGCGCCTGCCGAGCCTGATCTTAAGAACGCTGCGCCGGAAGAAACCTCAGACTCATTTGTTGTTTCACTCGAGGAATTTTCTGGACCTTTTGATGTATTACTTTCCTTAATTGCTAAACACCGACTTGACGTAACTGCTTTATCACTTCACCAAGTAACAGACGATTTTGTTGCCTACATAAAGGCGCGCGGTGATGAGTGGACCTTGGACGAGGCCACAGAGTTTCTAGTAATTGCTGCCACCTTGCTTGACTTAAAAGCGGCTCGATTAATTCCTGGTGGCGAAGTAGAAGATGAAGAAGACATTGCGATTTTGGAGGCTCGAGACCTGTTACTCGCACGACTTCTGCAGTATCGAGCATTCAAGGAAATGTCAGCAGACTTTAAGAACAGATTGGCAACTGCTGGTCGACAACATCCGAGAGCCGCTGGTCTAGATGAAAAGTTTGCCAAGCTACTTCCCGAGGTTGAGCTTGGAATGGGACCTGATGATTTTGCAAACCTTGCGGCGCGCGCACTTGAACCAAAACTGCCTGATGTAATTTCTGTAGCCCACATCCATGCGGCCCGAGTGTCAGTTCGCGAACAAGCAGCGATCATCGTCGAAAGATTGCGCCGTGTTGGACAAGCGTCATTTAGAACACTTACTAGGGATTGCGACACGACACTTCTAGTAGTAGCAAGGTTCTTGGCACTTCTTGAAATTTATCGCGACGGGCTAATCACTTTTGATCAACCGACGCCGCTCGGTGAGCTGTACGTTCGCTGGATCGGCGATGACGATGTAGACGCTAGCACTTTGCGAGAGATAGACGAATTTGATTCCACTGAAGTTCAAGATTTCAGAACCCAATTGGGTGAGGTAGACGCGAGTGAACAATTAAATGACGAGACAGGTGAATCGCCAAATGAGTAACGAAACAGTTGAATTTATCGAAGGTGAATCAGCAACGGATGTTGAAGTTGATGATGGAGTTTCATTAGGAGCACCTTCAATCAGGTCAGCGCTAGAAGCCTTACTTATGGTTACCGAAGAGCCAATGAGTACCGCCACTTTGGCTACTCTGACCCGAACTCCCGAAGACGTCGTTGTAGCTACGCTGCACGATTTGGCACAAGAGTATGCCGTTCAAGAAAGAGGCTTTGACTTACGCGAGTTAGGTGGCGGATGGCGATACTGGACTCGAGACAATTGTGCCCAAGTAGTTGAACGATTCGTGTTAGACGGACAGCACGGCAGACTTTCCCAGGCGGGATTGGAAACCTTGGCAGTTGTGGCATATCGCCAACCGGTTACCCGCGCGAGAATTTCGGCAATCCGCGGCGTGAATGTTGATGGCGTAGTTCGAACTTTAGTAACCCGCGGATTAATCGAAGAAGTCGGCCACGATCACGAAACGGGAGCTCATCTATATCGCACTACCACATACTTCCTGGAACGACTTGGGCTTAAGTCTCTAGATGAGTTACCTCCGATTGCGGCGCATTTACCTATGCCAGACAATGTCGAAGACGTTTTAGATCTAGCGAGCAACTAGAAGTTTATGGAAGAAAACGAAGTTCGCTTGCAAAAAGTGCTTGCTAGTGCCGGGTTAGGTTCTCGTCGAAAATGTGAAGAATTTATCACCGCTGGTCGAGTTACTGTAAATGGTGAAGTGGTTGATGAACTCGGTTCAAGAGTTGATCCTGACGTAGACATCATTCATGTAGACGGCGTCCGAATTGCTCAAACGAGTGGCCACGTTGTGGTTGCATTAAATAAACCTCGCGGGGTAGTAACCACCATGGCGGACGATCAAGGTCGTGAGTGCGTGGGGGATTTAGTTGCAGAATTTGAGCAAAGACTGTTTCATGTCGGACGGCTTGATGCGGAAACTGAAGGCCTGCTTCTCCTAACTAATGATGGAGAACTGAGTCAAAGACTAGGACATCCATCGCACGGCATTGTTAAAACCTACTTAGCCAGAGTCTCAGGGCGAGTCACTAAAGACGACATTGAAAAAATCTGCGCGGGGTTTCCAATTGAAGGCACACCAGTTGCAGTAACAGATTGCAAAATTTTCGAGAGCGGTAAGAACCAAACAGTGGTGCAAATATCCATTCATGAAGGCCGTAATCGAATTTTGCGCAAGCTCTTTGATGAATTGGGTTATCCAGTACTTGATCTAGTTCGGACCAAGATCGGTCCGATTTCACTCGGGAGTTTGCGGTCTGGACACTTACGAGTGCTCGAAAACAAAGAATTAGGAAAACTTTATAGTTCTGTTGGGCTCTAGAATCAGACTATGAACATTAGAGCCATCAGGGGAGCGACCTGCCTACAGCGTGATGACGCAGTAGAAATGGCTGAAGCCGTAACCGAATTGCTAACTGAACTTATGTCTCGCAATTCTGTTGCACCAGACGATTTAATCAGCGTTTTGTTTACCTCAACACCGGATTTACATAGCGCTTTCCCCGCGGCTGCCGCGCGAGGTGTCGGACTAGCCGATGTCCCATTGATATGTGCTCAAGAAATTGATGTTGTTGGAGCGATGGAAAAAGTTGTACGGGTTATGGTTCAGGTGCAAACCCAAAAAACTCGGACTGAGATTAAGCATGTGTACTTGCGGGGCGCAGAAGCACTTCGACAAGATATTGCTCAGTAACATGACGGTTCTGACTTTATGAATGAGATAAAAAATACGCTTGTAATTGGCACTGGCCTGATTGGAACATCCATTGCGCTAGGACTAACTGCGCACGGAGTGAAAGTATTTTTATCCGACATTGATTCATCTGCCCTCGATGCTGCTGTCAAAGTGAGCGGAGCATCCAAATACGACGGGGAAGACATTGCGCTGGTTGTGGTAGCCACTCCTCCTGCAAGTGTCGCAAACTTAATTGCCAAAGCGGCTATCGATCATCCGCTAGCGATAATCACAGATGTTGCCAGCGTCAAGGGTTCAATTTTTCGGGAATTGGAAAACCTTGGCACCAGCGGATGGAGTCGCATCGTAGGTGGACATCCGATGGCGGGACGCGAAGTTTCCGGTGCAATCGGTGCGCAAGGGAACTTATTCCTCGATCGAGCTTGGGTGATTGCTAGTAATGATCAAACATCGGAAGCTGCCGTTGCAACTGTGAAAGATTTAGTTGAGTCACTTGGTGCGTTCCCGATATTTCGCACAATCGAAGAACATGACCGAGCAGTCGCATTAATCTCACACACTCCGCAAGTTGTCGCATCTGTTCTAGCAGGAGAACTGATGGACGCCGAAGGTTCATACATCGAATTAGCTGGCCAGGGGATAAGGGACACAATTCGAATAGCCGGATCAGATTCAAATCTTTGGACTGAGATCTTGAGCGAAAATTCGCACTACATCTCACAGCAAGTCACGCAAGTTGCTAACCACTTGCTGGACTTTGCATCAGCGCTTGATGGTGGGGATCGCAAGTCTGTAACAGAAAAATTGGTTAAGGGCAATCACGGAAAAGATCGGTTGCCAGGCAAACATGGAACTTCACAACAATCAACTTCAACTCTGGTCGTTCGACTCGATGATAAACCGGGTGAGCTTGCTCGACTATTCACAGTGGCTGCTCAAGCAAACGTAAACCTCGAAGACGTAAGAATTGACCATTCGCTTGGACAACCAACGGGACTTGTTGAACTCACCGTTGCATTGAAGGCGATCGAATTGCTAACGCCAGCGCTTGAGGCTGAAGGTTTCGTAGTTATCTCTTAACTCTCTGACTGGGTAGACTGTTCTATATGCCCAATTCGCTCATAATCGCCATAGATGGCCCGAGCGGTTCTGGTAAATCTAGCGTTTCCCGCGCGGTGGCCACTGAATTGGGCCTGGATTACCTAGATACCGGAAGCATGTATCGGGCTATGACTTGGTTTATTCAGGAACTAGGTATCGACGTAAACGACGCACAAATGGTTGCTAAGTCTGCAAAAGCTGACTTAATTCAACCGAGTATTGATCCAAGCGAGCCAGGTATCCGAGTCGCTGGTCGCGATGTATCTCTCGAAATCAGAGGCCCAGAAGTTACGCAGGGCGTAAGTGCAGTTAGTGCGGTCCCAGAAGTACGCAGCCTTATGGTGAATCTGCAGCGGGAAATTGCAAGTAACTCGAAGCCTGGAATCGTTGTTGAAGGCAGAGATATCTGCGCAGTTGTACTGCCAGAGGCACCAGTGCGACTATTTATCACAGCCGATCCAGATGCAAGAGCAAACCGTCGGGCCAAAGAAAATGGCGCCGAAGTTACGACAACTCAAGCTGACCTAGAAAAGCGGGATTTGGCGGACTCCACAAGAGCAGTTTCACCACTTGAAATTGCGCCAGGCGCTCGGGTGATCGACACCACTTACATGGAACTTAGCGAAGTTATTGCCCAAGTAGTAGACATTGCGAGGGCAGCAAATGGATAACGAATTAGATCCAAATGCCGAGACCATCATTTATGACGTTGCAGGCGATGCAATTGAACTTGATGACTCAGTTGAGATTCCAGAGCGATGGGAAGACTTAACTGAGTCTGAATATGTTGAGTTACTGGACCAACTTGGCATTCCTTCGGACGAGCTTTTGGATGAACCAGAAGAATTGTCTAACTTGCCGATTGTTGCTGTCGTAGGTCGGCCAAACGTCGGAAAATCCACATTGGTCAATCGCATAATTGGTCGACGTGAGGCAGTTGTTGAGGATACTCCTGGCGTTACCCGAGACCGCGTCAGATACGAATCTGAATGGAATGGCGTACCTTTCATCGTTGTCGATACTGGTGGTTGGGAGCAAGACGCAGTCGGAATGAGTGCGCAGGTTTCTGCCCAAGCCGAAGCCGCAATCAATTCGAGTGACGTCGTTGTGTTCGTTGTTGATGCAACTGTTGGAGCTACCGATGCGGACGAACAGATTGTGCGGGTTCTCCGACAAGCAAAAGTGCCTGTCATTTTGGTCGCAAATAAAGTTGATGATGAGCGCGCAGAGCTTGAAGCCACCAGACTTTGGTCACTCGGACTAGGAGAGCCGTACACGGTTTCCGCACTACATGGTCGAGGCAGTGGCGACTTACTTGACGTCGTGTTGGCAGCTCTGCCTGAAGAAGGATCCGGACAAGCTCGACCAAGAGGACCACATCGCGTAGCGCTGTTAGGCAAACCTAATGTTGGTAAATCAAGTTTGCTGAACGCACTTACGGGGGAGAAGCGCGCAGTTGTCGATAGCGTTGCAGGCACAACAGTTGATCCGGTTGATGAATTAGTCGTTATGGATGATGAAGAGTGGATCTTGGTAGACACAGCTGGAATTCGTCGCAAATCTAAGAACGCTTCGGGCCACGAATACTTTGCAACTTTACGAACCAAGTCTGCCTTGGATAAAGCCGATGTCGCGGTCGTACTCCTTGATGCGAGTGCGCCACTTACTGAACAAGACTTGCGAATTATTTCGATGGTCGTGGAGTCTGGTCGAGCACTTGTAATCGCTTTCAATAAATGGGACTTAGTTGACGAGGAACGTAGGTACTACTTAGAACGCGAAATTGAACGAGATTTAGTCCAAGTTGCTTGGGCACCTCGACTAAATTTCAGTGCTAAAACTGGTTGGCATAAGGACCGTTTGGTTCCGGCATTACGATCCGCAATTGCGGGCTGGGAAACTCGAGTGCCGACGGGTCGTATGAATGCCTTCTTGGCCGAGATTGTGGCAAGCCATCCACACCCAGTCCGAGGCGGCAAGCAACCCAAAATTCTGTTTGGAACCCAGGCGAGTGTGGCACCACCGGTATTTGTCCTATTTACTTCGGGCTTCTTAGAAGCTGGATATCGCCGATTTGTGGAGCGCAGATTCCGAGAGGAATTTGGCTTTGTTGGATCTCCAATAGTTATTAACTTAAGAATCAGAGAAAAACGCCGCCGATAGCTACTGTTACAAATGTCCGATTTTTAGAAGGGAATAGATTTCCCAGGTAACGAACCCGTAACTCCTGCCAATCTGCCCCAAATAACCTTGAATTTATGTGCCTTTTCCCGCTACTTTAGGGGTGCCCTGCCCGAAAAGAATTCGTCGGGCCAACGAGAGGAAATACAAATGATCAAGCCGATCAAAATCGGTGCGCTAGCTGTAGCTGGCGCGCTTGCACTTGCTGCTTGCAGCGGTGGCAGCGGATCCGCAAGTGCTCTAGTAGTTGGAACAGATCTTCCACTACAGGGTGCATCTGCAGACGCTAGCAAGTCAACTAACGAAGTTGCTGCACTTGTTCTTGAACAAGCCGGTGGCAAAGCTGGTGACTACACAGTAGAAATCAAGGAATACGACGACTCAACAGCCGCTAAGGGTGCTTGGGACGACGCAGCTTGTGCAAAGAACGCACAGGATCACGTAGCTAACACAGCTGAAGTTGCTGTTATGGGTACCTACAACTCCGGTTGTGCAAAGATCATCATCCCAGTTCTAAACCAGGCTGGCATGCTAATGATTTCCCATGCAAACACTTACCCAGGTCTAACTGTTGAATGGGATAAGGGCGAACCAGGTCTTTACTACCCATCAGGTGCACGTAACTACGCTCGCGTAATTGCACACGACGGTTTCCAGGGAACAGCAGCAGCTCAGTTCCTATTCAACGAACAGGGTGTAAAGAACCTTGCTGTTCTTGACGATACTCAGGCTTACGGTATCGGTATCGCCGATGCAGTACAGAAGGAATTCGAAAAGCTTGGTGGAACTGTATTCCGTGGATCATGGGATGTAAAGCAGACCCAGGGCTACACAGCTACATTCGAAAAGATCAAGGCATCCGGCGCAACAGCTGTTTACTACGGTGGTATCTTCGATAACAACGGCGTACAGCTTGTTAAGGACAAGACAACTGTTCTTGGCGACAACAAGGCATTCCTTGCCATGTCTCCAGACGGTTTCTCCGGATACCCAACACTTCGCGAAATGCCAGAAGCTGAAGGTCTATGGATGACATTCGCTGGTAAGTCACTTGACGGAATCATCAAGGGTGGCGGCGCTCCAGCGAAGTTCATCGAAGATTACACCGCTAAGTACGGCGCACAGCCAAACAGCTCATACGCTGTTTACGGTGGTGTAGCCATGCAGGTTATCCTTAAGGCAATTGCAGCATCAGACGGTACCCGTAAGGGCGTGCTTGATGCAGTATTCGCTGGAGACTCACTATGTCTAACTGCCGAAGAGTCAATCTCCGGCATGGGCTTCTGCCTAAGCACAGAAACAGGTGACGTTGATACTGTCACCATGACTTTGCAGCAGATGACCGGTGGCGTAGAAACTGATATCAAGACACTTGACATCAAGTAATTAACCGTCCAGAAATGGACAAATAGGTTTGGGCGGGATTGGTTTACCAATCCCGCCCAATTCCTGTAAATTTACAAAAATATAGTGTTTAATTAAGAGAAATTTCCAAGCACCGTTTTAGGTGTCTTACCTGAAGGAGAAACCGCAGATGACTTCGGTTGCATCCGGCGTAGCGCGCAAGAAGAAAGTAACGTTTAGCTCAATACTTATGAAGGTCTCGATGGTTCTCATCATCGCTGTTGCCGTGTATTGGTTAGGGCTAAATCTCACTAACGATCCAAAGCAATTTGCTCAAGTAACCGTTAACGGACTAAATAACGGTTTGTTGTACGCGCTTATCGCTCTTGGTTACACCTTGGTGTACGGCATCATCGAGTTGATTAACTTCGCACATGGTGACCTGTTCATGCTGGGCGCTGTATTCAGCTTCTCAGTGCTAACTGAGTTCTTGGGTGCAACTGGGCCAAGCTCAAAGAACTACGCGCTACTACTTGTCGTACTTCTGCTAACCATGCTTTTCTGCGCGTTCATTAATGTCTCGATTGAGCGTTTGGCGTATCGCAGACTTCGTAATGCCCCTCGACTCGCTCCGCTGATTACCGCGGTAGGTATGTCATTCGTACTTCAGTGGATTGGCCTTAAGTGGATTGGTTCCAATCCGGTTAACGTGAATACTGTTTTGCCGTCGACTGACTTCGAAGTAGCCGGAATCATCATTGCAGTGAAGACCTTGATTATCTTTGCAGTTACGGTTCCGCTGTTGATCGTTTTAGCGTTTATCGTAAACAAGACTCGTCGTGGTCGCGCGATGCGCGCAACAGCTCAAGATAAAGATGCCTCGCGCTTGATGGGTATTGACGTTAACCAAACAATTACATTTACCTTCGCAATCGCCGGTGCCGCCGCTGGTGCCGCTGGAATTATGTGGGCCCAAACCACGGGAACAGTTGCATACAACTTAGGCTTCCAGCTTGGTTTGATTGCCTTTACTTCTGCAGTTCTTGGTGGCGTCGGCAATCTTTACGGCGCAGTTCTTGGTGGCATCATCATCGGACTGATCCAGAGTTACAACGATGGTCTGGCAATCGGTCCAGGACAACGTTGGTCCCAAACAATGGTGTTTACAATCCTTATTCTTCTAATGGTCTACCGTCCTGGTGGGTTATTGGGCGAGACAGCACAAGAGAAGGTCTGACATGGCAAACACTGCAACTGCAAATACCGCACCTGCACATACCGCAGTTTCGGGCAACCGTAAGTGGGCCATTGGCTTCATTTCTGCGGTGGCGTTCTTCTTCATCTTGAATAAGTTCTTGCTGCCACAGGCAACGACACCAGTTCAGCAATTCTTTAACAACTGGTTCTCATTAACTTCCATGGCAGAGATCATGATCTGGATTGTTATGGCACTAGGGCTAAACATCATCGTTGGCTATGCCGGTCTTCTGGACCTTGGTTACGTGGCGTTCTGGGCTCTTGGCGGTTACGTTGCCGGCTGGCTGATGTCACCATTCTTTAGTTCATTGCAACTGAACTTCTTTGGTAACGCACGTCCTGGATTCGAGTTTGGAATTCACTTCCATATGTTCTTAGTTTTGATCCTCGGTGGCGTTTTCACTGCAATCTGGGGTGTCATCATTGGTGGGCCAACGCTTCGCCTAAAGAGTGACTACCTAGCACTTGTAACCCTTGGCTTCGGTGAGATTATTCCACAGTTCATGCTCAATGGAGCTGACATTGCTGGGCATAACGTAACTAACGGTGCCCAAGGTATCGGTGGCCTAGATGACGTAAACCTATTTGGATACGTCATTGGAACATTCGCCCTGCCAGAAAAATTCTTGATGGTGTCCGTGCTTGCTGGCGCAATGATCTTTTTCTCAATTCGACTCCGAGATGGTCGATTGGGGCGAGCTTGGTTAGCCATTCGTGAAGATGAGCTTGCTGCCAGCATGATGGGCGTTCCGCTATGGCGCACAAAGTTTGCTTCATATGCGATCGGCGCAGTTGGCGGCGGTATCGGTGGTGTTGGCTTCGCGATTTTAGTTGGTGGTGTTTATGCAGACCGGTTCAACTTCGTAATTTCAATCATCATTCTGGCGATGGTTGTAATGGGCGGCATGGGCAACGTTTGGGGTGTAGTTGTCGGCGCAACAACCTTGGCGTGGATTAACTCAATCGGGTTGATTCAAGTCGGAGATTTGGTTAACAACACGTTTGGAACCAACATCAACTTTCCGTCCTACCAATTCTTGCTATTCGGGCTCCTGTTGGTTCTAATGATGCTCTTCCGTCGTGAAGGCTTCATTCCAGAGGCTCGAATTCGAATGGTTATGAATGAAGACAAGATCGATGATGAAGTATCCGACGAGACAAAGATTGCGAGCAATTAAGTATGAGTCTTGATGGCAGAGCTGTACTAGATGCTCAAGATATTCGCGTTGAATTCGGTGGCTTGGTTGCTGTTGATGATGTGTCGTTCACAATTCCGGAAGGCTCAATTGTTTCGCTGATTGGCCCAAACGGTGCAGGAAAGACCACCTTCTTCAACGTGCTGACTGGACTTTATAAGCCAACGAGTGGAGCAGTAATTTTCGACAACGTTGAAATTACTGGCGATCCAGTTCATGACATTGCTTCTGGTGGACTTGCCAGAACATTTCAGAACATTCGCTTGTTCGGACTTATGACAGCTCAGGAAAATGTCATGGTAGCGATGCATTCGAAAATGAATGCTGGCGTCTTTGCAACCATTTTCCGCACCAAGAAGCAGCGCGCTGAAGAAGCCGAAGCTCGTCGCTTTGCGCAGGAACTTCTTGACTACGTTGGCATTGGTGAAGTGACTAATGAATACGCAAGAAACCTTTCGTACGGTGATCAGCGTCGACTTGAGGTCGCTCGCGCACTTGCACTTCGACCTAAGGTGTTACTGCTTGATGAACCCACTGCCGGTATGAATCCAAATGAGTCTGCTGCCTTTGTGCAGTTCGTTCGGAAACTAAAGGCAGATAAGGGAATCAGTATTTTGTTGATTGAACATGACATGAGCGTGGTCATGCAGGTCTCAGAGCGAATCACGGTTCTAGACCAGGGACAAAAAATAGCTGAAGGAACACCAGCAGAAATTAAATCAAACCCACGAGTAATCGAAGCCTACTTAGGCAAGAGCGGATCGGAGGCGAGCAAGTAATGGCACGTTTAAACACTCCTGCAATGCTCAAGATCAACGACTTAACGGTTGGCTATGGAGCCATCACTGCTGTGAAGGGTCTTACTCTTGAGGTTCGTGAAGGTGAGATCGTTTCACTTATTGGTTCAAATGGTGCTGGAAAATCAACAACACTTCGTACGATTAGTGGTCTATTAAAGCCAAAAACCGGAAGTATTGAGTTTCTTGACGAAAAGATAGATGGAATAGCGGGTCATGAAATCGTCGCTAAGGGAATTTGTCACT
This sequence comes from Actinomycetota bacterium, assembly GCA_009918005.1. GTDB lineage: Bacteria > Actinomycetota > Actinomycetes > S36-B12 > UBA5976 > UBA5976. Next base: position 11,475 of record RGDC01000001.1, on the reverse strand, counting down.
CACCTGAAGGCCGTCGCATCTTCCCAAAGATGACAGTTGATGAGAACTTGGACTTGGGCGCCTACTTGCGCAAGGATGCGGCTGCGGTAAAGGAAACCCGCGATCACGTTTTGCAGCTGTTCCCACGACTTCAAGAACGTATCAACCAAAAGGCTGGAACAATGTCCGGTGGTGAGCAGCAAATGCTTGCGGTCGGTCGAGCCTTGATGGGTAATCCAAAGTTGCTTATTTTGGATGAGCCTTCGATGGGTCTAGCACCAGTACTTGTCGATCTGATTTTCGAAACAATCGAAGAGATCCGTAAGTCTGGCGTAACTATTCTTTTGGTGGAACAGAACGCTCTAGCTGCCTTGCGTATCGCAGATTATGCCTACGTGCTTGAATCAGGCCACTTAAAGCTTGAGGGTGATGGCTCGAAGTTGGCCGACGATCCAGCGATCGCACAGGCTTACCTAGGCGGTTAAAGAACCTCCAAAAAAGAACCCTGCGATTCCGCGGGGTTCTTTTTTGTGGTCATTACGCAACAATAGCTACGAGCACTGGAGCAATTACTAGCGCCGGCAACATGTTGCCAACGGGAATCTGCCTAATGTTTAGCAGGCGAAGTGCAATACCAAGAATTAGTAAGCCACCTGTTGCGCTCAGCATCAAAACTTGAACTTCTGACATGAAATTGCCAAGCACATAACCCAAGGCAGTAAGACTTCCTTGAAATACCAAAATCGTTAGAACTGAAGCCGCGACACCCCATCCGAATACGGAAGCAAAGGCAATCGATGCGAAGAAGTCCAAAGTGGACTTGAGAACCAGGATTTCGTTACCGCTACCCAAGCCGTCAGTGATGGGACCAAGAACGGACATCGCACCAACACAAAATAGCAGTGAAGCCGCAACAAAGCCCTCGGTAAATCTTGACGAACCGGCATCGGAAAACTTGGCCTTTAGGCGATCGCCTGCCCGCTCAAGGCGCTCTTCGATCTGCATTGCAGTTCCAAGCATGCCGCCGACTACAACACTTGCGAGGACTATCAGTACTGGCCATCCAGCGCCTAAGGTATCGCTAAGTAGGGGATTGGTAATCGAAGCACAAGTTAGTACCGCAATCATGCCCGTTACTAGCCCTAGCCCGTCAGTCACGACATCTCGAATCTTTTCATTTAACCGATGAGCAATAAAGACACCCAAAGTAGAGCCAATCAACACCGCGATGATGTTTATTACCGTGCCAGAACCTATAAACATGAGCTCACTCTCTTTAGAATTTTCAACAAATTAGGAATTTAGTTCACGGAGCAAGCAAGTTAAGCGAGCAGTACAAATTCTTTTATCTCGTTCGTCTGTAATCACAATTTCGTAGACAGCAATAGTTCTACCAAGGCTCAGCGGAGTAGCAGTTCCAGTAACTTGACCGGCAGTTGCACTCCGATGATGTGTGCCATTGATATCAATTCCAACCACACTGCGTGTTGGTCCGGCATGTAAATGTGCACCAACTCCGAATGGTTGGGTATTTCCTTCTACTGGCATGTGCCCAACTACCTTGTTTGCAGTAGCGAAACTAACAGTAATGCCCATTCGTTCGGCCATTGCGCCAACTTGTATGGCGCTTGCTTGGTTCTCTTGGTTCGAGTTCATGAGTACCCCTCTAGGATCATTACGTGGCCGATACTTCTAAGTTTCTCATCTTGGATGGTCACTCGCTTGCCTATCGAGCGTTTCATGGCCTGCCAGTTGAAAACTTTGCCACAAGTTCAGGTCAACACACCAATGCGGTCTATGGTTTCGTGTCCATGCTGGTCAATGTTCTCAAGGAACAGAAGCCCTCACATTTAGTGGTGGCATTCGATGTCTCAAGGCAAACATTTAGAAGTGAGCGATATCCTGAATACAAGGCAACAAGGGCCAAGTCTCCACCAGAATTTAAAGGACAAGTTGAATTAATCAAGCAAGTTCTAGAATCTCTGAACATTTCAGTCGTTACTGCTGACGGGTTTGAAGCTGATGACATATTGGCAACTCTGGCCAAGAGTTGTGATTTCCCAGTCAGCATTGTGAGCGGTGACCGAGATTCGTTCCAGTTGATTGATGAACGGGTAACTATTCTTTATCCACGCAAAGGCATGTCTGACTTAGTCCACATGACACCTGATGCTGTTGTTGAAAAGTACGGAGTGACGCCGAAGCAATACCGATCGCTAGCCGCCTTAGTTGGGGAAAGTAGCGATAACTTACCTGGTGTTCCTGGCGTGGGACCAAAAACTGCTGCCAAGTGGATTGCCGAGTTCGGCGAGCTGGAAAAGATCATTGCGGTAGCAGATTCAATTGGTGGCAAGGTGGGTGAGGCGCTTCGTGCGCATCTGGATCAAGTGCAACTGAATTATGAATTGAATCGCCTAGTTGAAGATGCACCGGTTGATAAAGCGATTGATACTTATGCAAAGCGCGACTATAACGCCAGTGTTGTGCACGCAACTTTAGATGCGCTTGAGTTCTCGGCCCTGCGTCCAAGGTTGTTTGCGGCTTGGCCAAGTGGAAAGGGCTCGGTACTTGAGGCGCCGACTGCTAAATCCAGTGGTTCAGGAGGGGCTAAGCCAGAATCCGATACCGAGAACAGCAGTTCTCGCGTTAAGTCAACGGCAAACGCAAACGATGCGGCAAGTGAATACTTTGCTGTCGCCACCAAAAAAGTCTCTGATTCGGAATTGGGCAAATGGCTAAAAGCGGCTGGTTCACCTGTGGCCTTGTCAGTTTCGGGACATTGGGGCAGTGGCACCGGTCATGTAGAGGCACTTGCCTTTGTGAATAGTGCTGGCGAATCTGTTTGGTGCACACCAACCGATGGTGGCGAAGTACTTTCTAAGTGGCTAGCTGGTCCGGCGGAAAAGATCCTGCATGATGCCAAGGGCCCAATGCTGGCATTCAAAGAAATGGGAACCCCACTTAACTCCGTGGTGTTCGATACTGCAATCGCTTCATATCTGGTTTCACCTGGTGGTCGGAATTTTGAACTAGCTGATTTGGTTATGCGTTACTTAGGTAAATCTCTCGCAACTGACATAACTAACCAAAGCGCGCAACTGTCTCTAGATGCCTCACTTGAAGTTTCAGGCGATGTGTTAGCTAAAGCCGCTCGAGCAACTTTGGATTTGAGCGAATTTTTGATGGTTGAGCTCAAGAACCGTGGTGGTGAGGGACTGTTCACTGATGTCGAAATGCCATTAGTATCACTACTTGCTGAAATGGAGGCGCACGGCATAGCGGTCGACATTAAGGCGCTTAAGAAACTAGAAAGTAGTTTTGATGCCGATGCAGCCCAAGCCGTGAAGCAGGCGCATGATTCGGTTGGGCATGAATTTAATTTAGGATCACCAAAGCAATTACAAGAAGTCCTGTTTGAAGAGCGCGGCTTGCCAAAGACAAAAAAAATCAAAACGGGTTACACCACCGATGCTGAGTCTTTGCTTGGTCTGCTAGCAAAATTCCCAGACGATGAATTATTGACTGCACTGCTTCGGTATCGCGAAGTTATTAAGTTAAAGCAAACCGTTACAGGGTTACTCGTGGCAGTGCAAGATGATGATCGAATCCACACCAGCTTTAATCAAATGGTCGCCGCTACTGGACGGCTTTCTAGTACTGAACCAAATTTGCAAAACATTCCGATTCGCACGAATGAGGGATTTGCAATCCGTGGCACATTCGTTGTTGGTAAGACTTTTGAAACACTGTTAACTGCTGACTATAGCCAAATTGAACTTCGCGTTATGGCACACCTTTCCAATGACCCAGGTTTAATTGCTGCGCTAAAGACTGGCGAAGATTTACACACCACAGTTGGCTCGCAGGTATTTGGCGTCCCGCCCGAAAAAGTTGATGCTGATATGCGTCGCCAAATTAAGGCCATGTCTTATGGCTTGGCATACGGCCTATCGGCTTATGGTTTGGCCCAGCAGTTGAGCATCGGTAATGACCAAGCCAAATCATTAATGAATACCTACTTTGAAAGATTTGGCGGCGTCCGTGATTACTTAGCTAACGTCGTGGTTGAAGCCCGAAAACTTGGTTACACCGAATCGATCATGGGACGTCGACGTTACCTGCCAGACTTGAACAGTGAGAATCGTCAATTGCGAGAGATGGCTGAACGAATGGCATTGAATGCACCGATTCAAGGTTCAGCAGCGGATCTGGTAAAGGTAGCGATGCTCCAGGTCGATGCTGCGCTCAAATCAGCTGGTGTTAAGTCTCGACTATTACTTCAAGTTCACGATGAATTAGTGATTGAAGTGGCTAAGGGAGAACTTGAACAAGTTACAAAAATAGTTGTGGAAAACATGCGTGCAGTAGGGGATTTATCCGTTCCAATGGAAGTTTCCACTGGAATTGGCACTTCTTGGGCTAGTGCCGGTCACTAAACCCATTGAAATCAGGGATATCTGTTTTGACCCAGGATTAGTGGGTGCCTATCCTTAGAAGGTTGCCATTTGCCCAAGGACAGACCTAGTTCCAAGGGATCCGCAAGGAAAGAATGCAACATTGGAACTATTTCTATCCGCATCGAGGCAATAACTTAATGACTGTCACTACTGACAAGAGCAACTTCTCCACTGTCGATGATTTCGCATCAGCCGAAGAATTTATGGCTGCAGTCGACGCCACAATTAAGCCATTCAATGATGGAGACATCGTAGAAGGCATCGTAGTAAAAGTTAGTCGAGACGAAGTTCTCGTTGACATCGGCTACAAGACCGAAGGAATTATCCCTTCTCGTGAACTAAGCATCAAGCACGACATTGATCCCAACGAAGTTGTAACTGTTGGTGACGTTATCGAAGCACTAGTTCTTCAGAAGGAAGATAAAGAAGGTCAACTCATTCTTTCCAAGAAGCGGGCACAGTACGAACGCGCTTGGGGTTCAATTGAAAAGATCAAGGAAGAAGACGGCGTTGTTACCGGCACCGTTATCGAGGTCGTCAAGGGCGGCTTGATCATGGACATCGGACTTCGCGGCTTCTTGCCAGCATCACTTGTAGAAATGCGTCGTGTTCGCGATCTTGCGCCATACATTGGCAAGCAAATCGAAGCCAAGATTATTGAGCTAGATAAGAACCGCAACAACGTTGTACTTTCCCGTCGTGCCTATCTAGAGCAGTCACAGAGCGCGGTTCGTCACGGCTTCTTGAATCAGCTTGAAAAGGGTCAGATCCGTAAGGGTGTTGTATCCAGCATCGTTAACTTCGGTGCCTTCGTTGATCTTGGTGGCGTAGATGGCCTAGTTCACGTCTCTGAACTTTCATGGGAACACGTCGATCATCCGTCAAAGGTTGTCGAAGTAGGGCAGGAAGTGACAGTTGAAGTTCTTGAAGTTGATTTTGATCGTGAACGAGTATCACTTTCGTTAAAATCAACTCAGGAAGACCCATGGCAGCATTTTGCTCGTACCCACACAATGGGTCAGGTTGTTCCTGGTGAAATTACCAAGCTGGTTCCATTCGGTGCATTCGTTCGCGTAAGCGATGGCATTGAAGGGCTGGTTCACATTTCCGAACTTGCTGGCCGTCACGTTGAAATCCCAGAACAGGTTGTTCAGGTTGGTGATTCAACATTCGTTAAGGTAATCGACATCGATCTAGAACGTCGACGCATCTCGCTTTCCTTGCGTCAAGCAAATGAAGACGTTGATGTGGATGAATCCGTTTCCTTCGACGCTGGCCTGTACGGCATGAATCAGTACGACGAAAACGGCAACTACATTTATCCTGAAGGTTTCGATCCAGACACCAACGAATGGTTGCCGGGACATGAAGAAAAGAAGGCGGAGTGGGAAGCTCAGTACGCAGCAGCTCATGCTAAGTGGGAAGCTCACAAGCTTGCTGTTGGCGAATCAAAGAAGGCAGATGCAGTCGCAAATGTGGACTCTGAAGTTCCAAGCTCTTACTCAGGTGAGACCACTTCTGAAGGCACCCTGGCAGACGATGCCGGACTTCAGGCGCTAAGAACAGAATTGGCCGACAAAGCCGAGTAATTCAAAGTAGATTGCGCGGCCACCAGTTATGGTGGCCGCTTTTCTATTTGCCTGAGCAATTCTCAGAAACGAACGGTTAGGGTTGTGACGTGTACCTAGGACTCTCAGGCGGAATCGGAAGCGGTAAATCTACCGTTGCAAAGATCCTGTCAGACCTTGGAGCGGTAGTAATCGATGCTGACGCAATTGCGAAAGAAGTATTAGAGCCAGGTCAAGTTGGTTATGAAAGCGTAGTGCATGCATTTGGTGGATCAGTTTTGGATACCTCTGGAAACATTGATCGAAAGCAACTTGCGGCAGCAGTATTCCAGGACACTAGTCAGCTTGCACAACTTGAGGCAATTGTTCATCCAGCTGTGAGTGCTCGTGTCACACAAATTCGAGAGTCTCTGCCAGCTAATTCGATAGTCGTTTATGACACCCCGTTATTGGTTGAGAAACAACTTCAAGACCAATTTGATAAAGTCATAATCGTTATTGCAGATGTCGACGTTCGTAGGAGCCGTCTAGTTAGTCGTGGCTTGGATACTTCCGACATTGCAGCCAGAATCGCAAATCAAGTCACAGATGAACAGAGAATGGCTGTTGCCGACTTTGTAGTCACAAACAATGGATCGCTGCAAGAGCTACGTGAACATGTCACACAGGTATGGCATCAACTTACGGCGTAGTCTTGAGACATGACGCGCCCAGTTACCGACCTGCAGCGAACCGTTGCACCCTTTGAGGTCATAAGTGATTTCGTGCCGGCTGGTGACCAACCCGCGGCGATCGCAGAAATTGAACGCCGGATCCTTAACGGTGACAAAGATGTGGTTTTGCTGGGAGCAACGGGAACCGGCAAAAGCGCAACAACCGCGTGGTTGATCGAACGGCTGCAACGCCCGACCCTGGTGTTAGCACCAAATAAGACGCTTGCGGCACAACTGGCAAATGAATTTCGGGAACTCTTACCTAATAATGCGGTTGAATACTTCGTTTCTTATTACGACTATTACCAACCAGAGGCATACATCCCACAAAGTGACACATTTATTGAGAAGGATTCCTCAGTCAACGAGGAAGTTGAAAGGCTTCGACATAGTGCAACGAATAGTTTGCTAACTCGACGAGATGTAATTGTTGTTGCCAGTGTGTCCTGTATTTATGGCTTAGGAACGCCACAGGAATACGTTGATCGAATGGTTCGGCTAAAGGTTGGGGAGAGTCTTAATCGGGATTCACTGCTAAGACGCCTAGTAGACATCCAGTACAATCGAAATGACATTGCATTCACGCGCGGCACATTTCGAGTTCGTGGTGACACCATCGAGGTTTATCCGGTTTATGAAGAACATCCAGTTCGAATTGAGATGTTTGGTGATGATATCGAGAGATTAATGTCATTGCATCCTGTTACTGGTGAAATACTTACAGACGATAACGAAATCTACATTTTCCCCGCTTCCCATTACACCGCTGGTCCTGAGCGCATGAACAAGGCGATTTCAGCTATTGAGTCTGAGGTTGCCATTCGCATTCCAGAACTCGAAAGTCAAGGAAAACTGCTCGAGGCACAGCGTATAAAGATGCGAACCTCATATGACATTGAGATGATGCAAAACCTAGGATTTTGCTCAGGTATCGAAAACTACTCGCGCCATATTGATGGACGTGAGGCTGGTTCGGCACCTAACTGCTTGCTTGATTATTTTCCAGAAGATTTCTTGCTTGTGATTGACGAGAGTCACGTTACAGTTCCTCAGATCGGTGCTATGTATGAAGGGGATGCCTCGCGAAAACGAACTTTAGTTGAACATGGTTTTCGGTTGCCAAGTGCAATGGATAATCGCCCATTAAAGTGGCCTGAATTCCTAGAACGTGTTGGTCAAACCGTCTATCTATCAGCAACCCCAGGACCATTTGAACTTGGCGTCGTTAATAATGACGTTGTTGAGCAGGTAATTCGACCAACCGGTCTAGTGGATCCAGAGATCATCATTAAGCCAAGTAAGGGTCAGATTGATGACTTGATCCATGAGATTCGAATCCGAGCCGCAAATGGAACCCGCGTGCTGGTCACAACCCTCACCAAGAAGATGTCAGAAGATTTAACGGATTATTTGCTAGAGCAAGGTATCAGGGTTCGATATCTGCACTCAGAAGTGGATACTTTACGTCGGGTCGAGTTGTTGCGCGAACTTAGATTGGGCGAGTACGACGTACTTATCGGAATCAACTTGCTCCGTGAAGGCCTTGATCTACCGGAGGTTTCCTTGGTGGCGATCTTGGATGCAGACAAAGAAGGATTCTTACGAAGCCATCGCAGCCTAATCCAAACAATTGGACGAGCAGCCCGAAATGTTTCAGGTGAAGTTCACATGTACGCCGACAAAATAACTGACTCCATGCGTCTTGCAATTGATGAAACAAATCGTCGCCGCGCTAAGCAAGTTGCTTACAATCTTGAACACGGATTGGATCCGCAACCGTTACGGAAAAAGATCGCAGACATTACCGACTTAATTACTCGTGAAGATGATGACACCGAACTGTTTATGGCGGAACAAAAATCAGGCGTGCGAGTCCCAACTTCAGTGCGCGAAAGTCTAAAGAGCATCCCAGCGCGTGACCTAGGTGACTTGATAGATCAGTTATCTGAGCAGATGCATACCGCAGCTAGCGAATTGCAGTTCGAGCTGGCTGCTCGCCTACGCGACGAGATATCTGAACTGAAAAAAGAACTTAGACAAATGTCGCAGGCAGGTCATGCCTAACCATGCATTACCGAACTAGAGTTAATGAATGAATGTTTCATCTGCGGTGTGGATTGTCACACTTGGCATCTTGATTGCAGCATTTGTCTTAGATTTCGTTGTAGTTGACGCCAGACCACACGTTTTTGGGCCCAAGCAAGCAGCCCGCTGGGTGGTTGCCTACATTCTGGCGGCCTTGGCTTTTGCAGCATTTGTCTGGAATTACTTTGGTGCGGAATACGGACAGCAATTTTTGGCAGGCTGGATTACTGAGTACAGCCTTTCAGTCGACAATCTCTTTGTCTTCATAGTTTTAATGTCTTCATTTGCAGTGCCTGAAATGCTAAAACATCGGGTGCTATTGATTGGGGTAGCGATCGCAATCATTTTGCGAGGCGCACTAATAGTCGTCGGTGCTGCTGCCATTTCGAGATTTACTGCAACTTTCTATGTATTTGCGGTTTTTTTGTTTTACACCGCCATTTCGGTCTGGCGATCTCACGATGAAGAACCAGATCCCGAAGGCAATGGCCTGATTCGTTTGGTTGAGAAGTACATTCCAACTTCACGCGAATATGTCGACGCCAAGCTCACAATTCAAATTTCAGGAAAACGTTACATAACTCCACTTTTTGTCGTGATCCTTGCTGTTGGAACTACAGACCTATTATTCGCACTTGACTCAATCCCTGCGGTCTTTGGCCTGACCAAAGAGCCCTATCTGGTGTTTGCAGCCAATGCATTCGCGCTGATGGGATTGCGTCAGCTCTACTTCTTGCTGGATGGCTTACTGTCGAAAATCATATATCTGGCCCGCGGATTGGCGATCATCCTGGGTTTTATTGCGGTAAAGCTGTTCTTGGAAGCACTAGCAGGGACCACTGACCTGCATCCACCCCACATTACGATTGCTCAGTCTTTGATGTTTATTGCGACGACTTTAGGGGTAACAGTTATCACAAGTCTCATCGCAGTTAGGCGTTCACCAGAATTGGCTCTACAGTCTGAGATTTCACATGCAGTCAACGAATCGACCGAACACCTCGGTGAAGCTATTGAGCATCTTGGTAGCGAAGATTCGCCAAAGTAAGGATTCAAATGGATGTCAGTCAAGCATTGTGGGCAGGCTTAGTACTCGCGATATTGGGACTTATAGTCCTGGACTTCTTAACCGTTAGTCGCAAGCCACATGATGTGATGTTTAAGGAAGCTTTGGCTTGGTCCGTTTTTTACATCGGTATCGCTATCGCTTTTGGCATCTGGGTCTGGACAAGTTTTGGTTCAACCTTTGGAACCGAATACTTTGCTGCTTACTTAGTAGAGAAGTCACTTTCAGTCGATAACTTGTTCGTCTTTATTATCATCCTTACGCAATTTGCAGTTCCGAGTGTTTATCATCAACGCGTATTGCTCTTTGGTGTCTTTCTGGCCTTGATACTCCGAGGAATTTTCATCGCAGTTGGGGCTGCAGCCCTTGAAGCTTTTGCATTTACGTTCGTAATCTTTGGCGCGATTTTGATTTATACGGGTTATGGACTTTTCAAGCATTGGGATGAAGACCCAGACCCCAGCGAGAATGCCGTAGTTCGAACAGTTAAAAAGTTTGTGCCGTTTACCGATGATTACCATGGCACCAAGTTGACAGTCAAAGTTTCGGGAAAACGAGTTGGTACCCCCATGCTGCTGGTAATGATTGCTATCGGTGCCACTGATTTACTTTTTGCTCTTGATTCAATTCCAGCAACTTTTGGGGTTACTCAGGAGCCATTCTTAGTTTTTTCAGCTAATGCGTTTGCGCTACTTGGATTACGTGCACTGTACTTCTTGCTCAAGGGACTTCTTGACAAGCTCGTTTATCTTTCGTTGGGACTATCGGCGATTTTGATATTTATTGGTCTGAAATTGATTTTGCTCTACGGCCACGAACAAATTGAAGCAATTCCAAAGATTCCAACTTCACTTTCGTTATCTGTGATTGCCGCAATCCTGACGGTGGCGACAGTGGCTAGTTTTATTAAGACCCGTAAGGATCCAACGGCTCATGCTCATGCAGGTCGGATCACCGATGCGCCATAGGAGACTGACAACTAACATAGGGTTGTGGTTGATCAATTAATCGTCAGAGGCGCACGAGAGCATAACCTCAAAGACGTCAACATTGATCTGCCTAGAGATTCCCTTATCGTTTTCACAGGCCTCTCGGGTTCTGGTAAGTCATCCCTAGCCTTTGACACAATTTTTGCAGAAGGTCAGCGCAGGTATGTCGAGTCACTTTCGGCTTATGCTCGTCAGTTTTTGGGACAGATGGATAAGCCGGATGTGGACTTCATTGAAGGCTTATCACCTGCGGTTTCAATCGATCAGAAATCCACAAATCGAAATCCTCGCTCTACTGTCGGAACCATTACCGAGGTTTATGACTATCTTCGGTTGCTTTTTGCACGCGCCGGTCGGCCGCACTGCCCAGATTGTGGTCGTCCGATTGCGCGGCAGTCGCCGCAACAGATTGTCGATCGAATTTTAGAGATCAAAGCGGGAACAAGATTCCAATTATTGGCTCCCGTCATTCGCGAGCGTAAAGGCGAATACGCTGAACTTTTTAGGACTTTGCAGTCGCAAGGATTTGCGCGAGCTCGAATTGACGGTGTTGTCTACCCGCTCGAAGAACCACCAAAATTAAAGAAGCAAGAGAAACACACGATTGAAGTCGTGGTC